>JAGNZK010000080.1 GCA_017984435.1 Nitrosomonas sp.
GCAGGCAAATATTGACGCCTCCGTCGGAAGCATCGGAGATTCTTATGACAACGCGCTAGCCGAAACCATCAATGGCTTGTACAAGACCGAAGTCATACGGCATCGCGGTCCTTGGCGTAGTATCGAAGAAGTAGAATTTGCTACATTGGAATGGGTGGATTGGTTCAACAATCGAAGACTGCTGGATACAATCGGATATGTCCCACCGGCAGAATTTGAAACGGCGTATCATCACAATCGGGAAGAGTCAGCCGATGCAACTTGACTCAAGAAAACATGTCTCCGGAAAAACCGGGGCGATTCATAGCCTTCGTTCAAAATCGCTTTGAATAACATCTTCGCCGTGCGCCGATCCTTCTTCGGACGACGCGCATCCGCTTCCAGCGCCAATAATAGCCAGGGTTCAAACGGTGTCAGCAAACCATCAGCCTTGGCCCTCCGATACTTGGCGGCAGACTCATCCGATTCCTTCAGCCATTTCTTGATCGTATTGCGTGACAAACTTGTGCGGCGCTGAATCTTACTGATAGATAGATGTTCACGAAAAAACATCCGCCGGATCTTTGCATACATGACCATAGTAATCACTCCTATTGCTCCTGCCTAAGAATTAAGCAGGATACGTGGATTGCCTGGTCAAAATTCAATTAGCACAAACAGCTTCTTCTGGTCAGTTTTGGCTTAGCGTCAACAGGTAAAAGCCTGAAAAGTAATCCAAATGTCGATAAATTTTTCGATAATGTATTAGCGGGGCAATCTGTCGATTTGAATGGATTTCCAGGCGTAAAGCATGTTGAACAAAGAGATGGAACCCAAATCTATTTTTTTAAAGAATAGATATGCACTTAAGTGCTGACCTACTGCTACTGGCGTGCGCGCAATTTTAGCGAATGATAGTACTAGGGAAACGCTGATTAATTCACCGCACACAGGGGCTAAGCGAGCGATTTTGGGATATTGGGTTAAAATTTGCCATATTTTGGCTTGAATTGCGCTATTTCTTGCATTATTTGTAGTAGTTGCGACCTGATCTGACAGTTACCCGATTTGACGCTGTGCCTGTTAGATCAAATTCAGTTATTCAATGCGGTGATTTTATCGTCCCACACCTCCTTTGCGTCAATTAAAGTTTGCATTGGGGTTCGCCCATCACACATCTTTCCTTGGTGAGTACGTGTGTTGTTGTAATACTCACTGCTCCAATTTGAATCATTGTAGTATGACATGACGAGCTGCAACAGCGGTCTTTCTGTACAACTTGAGATGTTGTAATGGAATCGATGTCCACTATTTTTACCATATCGAAGTGCCAAAGTTGTTGTAAGCAAACCACTAGCAAGATCAATTGAATTTATCAGGCCATTTTCTGGATGTATGCATGACAGCCAATATGCGAATATCTCTGTCGGTTATTTGATAGGCAAGGATGTATGGAAGATCACTCATCACTATCTCACGCGTATCAAACACACGGCCTGGGCGACCAATTTCGGGGTGGCGCGATAGATTATCAGCAGTAGCTTTTATTTTAATTAAAACGTTATAAGCAGCATTAGCGTTCTCTTGTGCAATATAATCGCCAATTGATTTTAAATCTTCTAGCGCTTCATCTAGCCATACAACAGCGCTCATGCTTTGAATTTATCTATCATGGCATCAACATCATCGCTTAAATGAAATTTTGCATTTTTTCCGGAAGCAATATCCAGACGTTCTTGAATTTTTTTTGTTTGCCAATCGTAAATTTCCAGATAGTGATCAATAGCCTGATTAACTAACCAGCTTCTGGAACGATCCAGACTGTGCGCAATTGCATCCAGCTTTTCTTGTTTTTCTGGTGCCACTGATACACTCATGCGTCCTGTTTCGCTTACCATTCCTTATTCCTTAATCAGAAGTAATCATATTTAATCTTGGCATAGATGAGTATGATTTGCAAATGGAAACAATCACTGCTAAATATCATAAAGATTACTGTGTCAAAGTGCGGCAGAAATACCATCATTTGAGGCTGTTTGACACTGGTTTTGTGCTCGGCAAGCATTGTAAGTTGTTGATTGTATTATGTATACATTCAATGGTTGCGTCTCATAATCCCTTTGTCGCTCAGATACAGTTGACTTGAGGTATGTTGTCAAAAATGGAGTCCATAGGTTTAAGCAGCGAGTAGATTTGCATAGTACTGCTGCGAAAATTGTGCAGGCGATAAATAACCTAATTTTTCTTGCTTGCGCTGTCGGTTATAGAATATTTCGATATATTCGGTAATTTCCTGAATGGCTTGTTGCCGTGTTTTGAATCTCCGATGATGCACCAGTTCGGTTTTAAGTATCCCCCAGAAGCTTTCCATCGGCGCATTATCATAGCAGTCCCCCTTGCGGCTCATGGAGGCGATCATGCCAAATTGTTGTAATAGATTCTGATAATCATGCGCACAGTATTGGCCACCTCGATCTGAGTGAGCAATTAGCCCCTTGTCCGGATGTTTACTTGCAGTTGCACGAAATAATGCCTGCATAACCAGGCTCTTTGTCATTCTCTCATTCATGGCATAGCCTACCAGTTCGCCATTAAATAGATCTTTTATTCCAGCCAAGTACAACCAGCCCTCATCCGTAGGAATATAAGTGATGTCACTGACCCACACAATACCAGGTGCATTAACAGCAAATTCCCGGTTCAGAATATTGGGCGCAACCGGTAAATTATGTTTAGAATCGGTCGTCACCTTGAATTCTAGTTTTTGCTTACAACGCAAACCCAATTTCTTGCGCAATGTTCGAACGCGGTATGGCGTGGCTTGTACTCCATGATCCGCCAAATCATAATGCAAGCGCTTCGCACTGTAGGTCTCTCGTGTACGTTGGTGCGCGGACAGTATTTCTATTTCCAGCCTTGTATTCTCCTGCTTACGTTTACAAAGCGGGCGAGTTCTTTGGGCATGAAAGCCGCTCTCGGAAACATTCAGTACTCGACACATAAGCGCAACCGGATAGCTTCGTCGCATCGACTCAATCAGACTGTATCTCACCGTGACTCCTTGGCGAAATACGCCGCACACTTTTTTATCAAGTCACGCTCCATCTTCACTTCTGCTAATTCGCGTTTAACTCTGGATAGCTCTAACTCAAGTTCAGTCAGCGGCTTCTGATGCTTGCCCACTGTAGTGAGTTCTCCTCGTTTGTCAGCATAAACCCAGTTTTTTAGTGTCCCCTTGGGTAACGACAGTCGTTTTGCTGCTTCAACCAGAGTCAATCCACTTTCTTTGAAAAACTTAACTGATTCCTTCCGAAATTCCTGACTATATTGGGTGCGGGGTAATTCCATATCCATCCTCCATTTCATGTCTTCATTTTATGAAACTTCGGACTCCATGAAAATCAGCATACCTCATTCGGCATGCAGGCGCTGATAGCGGAACACAAGAACCAACCGCCGCGGCCTCACCGGACCATGTTCGACGATGTGTTACGGCAAGCGGATTTCATCACGCTGCATTGCCCGTTGTCGCCAGAAACGCAACATCTGTTCAGTCGCCGTGAATTCGAGTTGATGAAACCGTCGGCATATCTGATCAATACCGCACGCGGTGGATTGATCAACGAAGCCGATTTGTTGCAGAGTTTATCCAGCGGACAGATCGCCGGGGCGGCCATCGACGTGATTCAGGACGAACCGCCCGGTCCGGATAATCGGGTTCTGCGCGAACTGCCGCCGAATCTGATCGTTACGCCGCATATTGCCTGGGCCAGCCGCGAATCTCGGCAGCGTTTGCTGGATCAGCTGGCGGGCAATATTGATAATTTTTTCCAGAATCGGCCATTCAATCAGGTTACCGATGCGCTGAATCGTACCCGAAATTAGTACAAAATTAGCACTAAGAAAGTAAAAAAAAACGGGAAAATTGAAGGAAAAGATTCTTATGAAAAAGAGGAACTTTTTGCGAGGAAAACCTCGCTGATGCCATCCGGCATGGTGCTTACTGCCGCGGGCGGATGAGCTGCGAATGCGAGGGTAATCGGTAATATTTATAAAGTATCAATCGGGTCATTTTTAATTTAAGGGGAAAAATAATGAAAATCATGAAAGGCACCACGCAGGTTGCCGCCGCATTCGGACTCTCTATGCTGTTGAGCGGCGTCAGCCACGCATCGCCAGCGGGATCCATTACAGTAACGAATCCCGGTCCGTTGGGTTCTTCCACTAGCTATACCGCCGCTTTTGACGGCACCAGCGGACAAATCGAAAAGCTCACGTTCGATCTATCCGGAACGCATTGCACGAATGGCGGGAGCTGCATACTGGGCGAGTCGCTGGTATTCGGCGGTTTGTTTGACGGAAATTTTATCTATGATCCGGCTGCCAATGGCACATCGTCATTATTCGGTGCAGTAGGTTCTGAATCGCCCCGGCATTTCCGGAGATAAAATGATTTGAGAGGAGGAGTAGATGAAGAACCAAATCAGTTATTCACCGGAAGTACGAGAACGAGCGGTAAGGTTGGTATTTGAGCAGCAGAAAGATCATGAATCGCAGTGGTCGGCGATTAAATCGATCGCATCAAAGATTGGTTGTACGGCGGAGACGTTGCGCACTTGGGTAAGGCGAACAGAGATTGATCAGGGAATTCGAGGCGGTATGTCGACTGCGGATCGTGAGCGACTCAAGGAATTGGAACAGGAGAATCGGGAATTAAAGCGGGCCAACGAGATTTTACGTAAAGCATCGGCCTATTTTGCGAAAGGACGCTCGACCGCCGGCCGAAATGACAGTGACATTTGTCGATAGCAACAAAGCAGAATACGGGGTCGAGCCAATCTGCAATGAAATCTGGATTGCCCCGTCGAGCTACTACGAACACAAAGCGCGCGAACGAGATCCCGATCGATTGCCTGACCGCATCAAGCGGGACATGAGACTAGAGCTTGATATACA
>JAGNZK010000081.1 GCA_017984435.1 Nitrosomonas sp.
GAATGGGTGGATTGGTTCAACAATCGAAGACTGCTGGATGCAATCGGATATGTCCCACCAGCAGAATTTGAAACGGCGTATCATCGCCAACAGGAAGAATCAGCTGATGCAACTTGACTCAAGAAAACATGTCTCCGGAAAAACCGGGGCGATTCAGAGATGCGCAGAGTAATTGACTTGAGAGAGCTTGCGGTGGGTATGTCCAAAGAACAAGTCATCGCCTCCTGGGGGGGTGCCGTGTAAATGGTGTTACGGAACCCGCAAAAATCCGGGTGGCGATACTTGGGAATACCATATTCCCGGCGGCAATTCGCCGATTGTCGGATCTGATTTTATCGGAATTGGGACTGGAATTTATTTGTATTTTGATAAGGATGGAAAACTTAGGCACTGGTCCCATCAATAAACAACCGAAAGCATAAGGTTGTTTATTGATGGACTTGATTGAGCACGCTCAGAAATGAATAGATTGAACAGCTTATCGAAAGATTACACTCGGGAATGCGAAATCAAACAAATTTCTGAAGTGTTATCGGGAAACGATAAGTATCTTGCTACCGCAGCTCAAGGTGAAATAAAACTTACCGGTTCATCGGTTTAGCAGCAGGCACAACCGATCCGGTTTGCGCTGGTACAGATTGTTTATCCACTGTGGTTTCTGCAGGCGCCTCACTGGCTTTAGTTTCGGGTGCCTGTGTTGCGGCTTTTTGTTCCTTGTTCTCTTTCGTTGCGTCTGCCGATTTTTCGCTTGAAGAAAAACGTTGTGTCAGATTACTTAATGCATCTGCTTGGAAAAATCCATGATTCCACAGCAGTGCGATACTGGTAATTAATGCGAACAGGAATAAATAAAGTTTCCAAGGGGTTTGTTTTTCCGCGTAAGGATCGACTAAAGAACGTTGCGCACCGGGTGGCAGGGAGGCCATTTTCGTGAGCGATGCGCCGAATGGAATATTGATGATCGCTCGCGTATTGACGGCCCAGCCATTGCCATCCAGCAGCGGAGCCAGATTGCGCTTGCGCAGTTTGAGATAAGCAAGCAGCATCGACGGGCCGGAGATAACCAGAATCAGGCCTAAAATGGCTAACGGCATTTGCCACCAGGATAAGCTGATAAAACCGGTTACGACGGATGCGATGGCCGTGCCGATGGCACCGATAGCCAGTCCGATTGCAGCAAAAATCCCGGCGAATTTGCCGACATCGAAAGGCACTGGCGGCGCTTTACCGGTGCTGGTCGCTTGTGCTGTGCTGGAGATACCCGCAGATGCTTGGTCTTGCACCGCTTTTTCCCGGGCGCTGGCAAATTTTTCCAGTTGCTCGCCGATCATTTTTCCGATCCGCTTGAACGGGTACCAGAACGATTGCCGTACACTAATCGGGTGTTCGATGATTTTGACTATGGTGGCGTTCCAATCCTGATTGTTACGATCGTAAAAAATACCATTGCGTCCCACCATCAAATTATCAGCATCTCCGTTGGTAAATGCCGCGACAATATTGATTTTTTCAGTGCCGCCTTTGCGTTGACATTCGCAATAGGCAAGGTATGTGCCGCTCAGATTAGCCATGCTGCTATGCTTGCCGATATCGCTGACACGTAAGCAGAAATCGCATGTGCGACCATCCAAATACAAGGATCCTGCCTGAAAAATGGCTTTATTGTGCGCGGTGTAAAAATCGCGGAAGGAGACAAAGTTATTCAGCAATTGAAACAAATCACGGTTTAAACGGATCAGCTTCTCAACGGAATTAATGGCATCAAGTGCACTGGCCAGCGATTTATCCTGTTCGATAAGCTTCATCAGTTTCTCTTGATAGCCACCAGTGAGAATTTTACGCACGTGCTTGATTCCCAGAGATTCAACCATGCCACCGCGTTTAACTGTCAACCAGGCTTCATGAGCGGAGAATTTATTGCATAGTTGCTGCCATTCCTGGTAACTGAGTGTCGATTTATTACCGAGTAGAGGGGTAACAATTTTTGCCTTGAATTCGTTTATTGCTTCGATCCACGCGGGATTAATTCCAGAGTCAAGCGGCAGCGATTCATTCGCGGAGATGCTTGCCAGCGGCAATATTGCGACCTGCTCGGAATCCACCGACAAGTCCATTTGAGCCAGTGCTTCGTATGCGGTCACCGCCGGATTTAAAGAATCGGATGCGCGCTGATCGAATGCGGCAATCTGGCAGCGAGTGAAATAATCATCGATTTTTACTTTGACGCGATCGAATATATTTTTCGCGGCTTCTGTGTCTTCGCCGAGCAGCAATATGTTCGACGCATCGCGTTCCGCGGCTTGCCACCAATCCGAATAAGCCCGCGCTTCGGTAAAAAACAGCTCGATTTTTTGCTCGGAAATACCAGGTAACCCGGAGCGATCTTGCTCGGCACCAACGCATTGAATAATTTCCTCGATTATTTTTTGTGATTCCGGCGTGTCGGCCGAGTTCGCTGGAATGATGCCATCGCCATTGAATTGAGTGCTGGCAAAAATCTTATTGAGATCGGCGGTATCTTCAATGGTGATCGTCCGTTCACCGCTCTTATCGATACTTTGCAAAATATGCCTTGCCGATGCCAGTAACGTGACGCCTTCTGGCGTATTGTCATCAATCGAATTCAACGATAGAGCGGCTTCCCCATAAATCAGATTTTCCGGATTCTTGAGCAATGAAGCTGCCCAGGTCGTGGCAGCTACAATCTCCGGCACGCGGATATGGCCATCGCCATCAGCATCGATGAATTGCAACGTGCGGGTATCGAATTCTAGATTATTGATCGGACAACTCAGCGCCGCCCAAAGTTTGGGATCCAGTTCGCCGAGCGATTTTAAATCGGCTGCAGTATCCAAATGAACTTGATCAAAACCGCCGGAGCGGAAAAAGCGCCATTTATGTGAAGTGCTCATCATATTGTATTGAAATTAATGAATGGAAAATTAGTGGAAATGCGATGTCTATGGACTTGAACGTGATAAGCACGCAGTGATATGGTTGTGATAATAATTGTCGATCAATCCTAAAATATCTGCTTCATTCTGACAAGCTTGCATTTTCGCATGTTTACCCGTACCCGTCAGTTCGATTCGTGCAGGAAGAGATGAATGCTTAGGTGCCGGCTGCACAATCCGTTGTGCTGCGAGGGATTCTACAGTTAAATATACCGGTGCGGTGCCTGACGAGCCAAAATTAAGTTCTATGGCTGCCTGCTGCGATAGATTAATAATACGGTCTCCGCCGCCGCCCCATCGATCGTTGATGCGCACAACGACCTGATGATTTGATTTTAAATGTGTGACACGCACCAGACTGCCGATCGGTAAAGTTCGATGCGCTGCAGTTAATTGTTCCGGATCATAAGGCTCGCCGCTGGCGGTTAAGCGGCCTTCCATATTTGCCGCGTAATAGGTTGCCGTCCCTGTTTCTGTCGGCCACAAAGGATTTTCCGGCTGAGTTGTTTCATCTGCGAATCTTGCAGGCGTAACGGTTTGATGTTCATTATCCGGCTGAAGCACCGGTACGATATTCTGCGCTATGCTGAGTTCCGCTATAGCTATAAGTCTCAAAAAAATAATGAGTGAAAATTTATGTTTTTTATTCATGTCAGCTGTAATGAGTCTTAGATAGTGTAGTCACGAAATATTTGCCCAGAGAGCAGTGCATTTGATTTGTGCAGCGACGAGGAAAGAATCGCATCGCTGTCATAACCGTGATCTGCTAGTAAATAATCTGCATCAAGCCTTTCGATCAGGCAGCCGGCCTACGTGCAGCTCACTGTGGTATCTTATGTAACAAAAACTTTGATCGACATACCATACGCATACGACCATATGTATCTTGATGTTGAGTCCTTTTTTGTGTGACTCATGTCCTGATTCCCGCTCTGGCCACGGCAGCATGAGAATGAGTTGTTGATACCGGTTTAAAATTAACTAGAGAGAAATAGAGCGCAGGATACTCCGCATCTGTGGATAAGTCGATCAGGTCAAGTTGGTGTTTTTCCTCCTGTTGATGTTTTCAGTTCAACTTGTGATTCCCCGTGGTCTTGCCACGGGGATCTAACTAGGCCTTAGAATGTAGGGATACGAGATGTTGTAGGGAAAGCGAGTCACTGTGCATGGCAGATACATTATCACATTGTATTTCCTGTGAAATACAGGCGTGGACTGCTAGACGAAGCGGTTGTAAGAATTATTATGCTGACAGCAAAAGAGATAGAAGAACGATACGACATTGAGTTTGAGCAGCTAGGTTGCGATAAAGATCACGTACATATACTTTGTACGGCCCATTCTAAAATTGCACCGGGCCAGATTGTTAGGGTATTCAAAAGCATAACTGAGGTGTGCTGTCAAAAATGGAGTCCATGTGTTTAAGCAACGGCTAGATTTGCATAGTATCGCTGCGTAAATTGTGCTGGTGACAGATAACCTAATCTTTCCTGCTTACGCTGCCTGTTATAGAAGATTTCGATATATTCGGAGGGTGTCCTGAATCGCCCCGGTATTTCCGGAGATAAAATGATTTGAGAGGAGGAAGAGATGAAGAATCAAATCAGTTATTCACCGGAAGTACGAGAACGAGCAGTAGGGTTGGTATTTGAGCAGCAGAAAGATCATGAATCGCAGTGGTCGGCGATTAAATCGATCGCATCAAAGCAGAATACGGGGTCGAGCCAATCTGCAATGAAATCTGGATTGCCCCGTCGAGCTACTACGAACACAAAGCGCGCGAGCGAGATCCCGATCGATTGCCTGACCGCATCAAGCGGGACATGAGACTAGAGCTTGATATACAGCGGGTATGGAAAGACAATTTCCGCGTTTATGGTGCTCGCAAAGTAT
>JAGNZK010000053.1 GCA_017984435.1 Nitrosomonas sp.
TACTTTTGGTCTCTTGATAAATAATGGAACCGACAAGCCTAATTGTTTCATCAATGCGCTTCCTTGCAGTGGTTAGATCTACCGAGTATTTTACAAGTTTTTGGGACTTATTCAGAGTTTCCTTAAATATTACAAAACTGGGGGCTACTAAATCGCATCAACTTAAAGCGCTGACAGATAGCTGGTCCACTCGATAATCGCGCACCAAGAAAAATAAATGTATTATGCAGCCCGGTAGGTTGGGATGACGATAGGAATCCCAGCATCATACTGCTATTACAGATTATTCAATTCCTTGATATCTTATATAATCTTCATAATTACCTTTGCAGTCATTAATGCCCTCCGGTGTCATTTCCAGAACCCGTGTAGCCAGCGAGGACACGAATTCGCGGTCGTGGGAGATGAAAATCAGCGTGCCGGTAAATTTCTCCAGCGCGCTGTTCAGCGATTCGATCGATTCCATGTCCAGGTGATTGGTCGGTTCATCCATCAACAAGACATTCGGTTTCTGCAGGATCAGCTTGCCAAACAGCATGCGGCCTTGTTCTCCGCCGGAAATAACGCGCGTGGATTTTTTGACGTCATCGCCGGAGAACAATAACCGGCCCAGCGTGCCGCGTATCGTTTGATCGTCATCGCTGCCTTGCCGCCACTGATCCATCCATTCGGTCAATGACAATTCTTCTTCAAAATCAGCTGCATGATCTTGTGCATAATAGCCACGGCGCGCTTTATCGGGCCATTTGATCTCGCCGGCATCCGGTGTCAGATCGCCAGCAAGGCAACGCAGCAGCGTCGTCTTGCCGATACCGTTCGGGCCAATGATGGCGACTTTTTCGCCGGCTTCGATGTCAAGGTTTAGCTGATCGAATAAAGGTTTATCCAATCCAGGAAAGCCCTTGCTGATTGCTTTGATGGAAACGGCCAGACGATGTAGTTTATCCCTGTCATCCACTTCAAAGCGGATAAAAGGATATTGGCGGCTGGAGGGTTTGACATCTTCCAGTTTGATTTTCTCGATCTGTCGCGCGCGGCTGGTTGCTTGTCGGGCTTTTGACGTATTGGCGGAGAAACGGCTGACAAACGATTGCAAATCGGCAATCTGGGTTTTCTTCTTGGCGTTATTGGCCAACATGCGTTCGCGCACTTGGGTCGATGCGGTCATATAATCGTCGTAGTTGCCGGGATAAATGCGCAACTCGCCGTAATCCAGGTCGGCCATGTGTGTGCACACGCTGTTCAAAAAATGCCGGTCGTGCGAGATAATGATGATGGTATTTTTGCTGGCGTTGATGATATCTTCCAGCCAGCGGATCGTATTGATATCGAGATTATTGGTTGGCTCGTCCAGCAATAAAATATCCGGATTGGAAAATAACGCCTGTGCCAATAACACGCGTAACTTGAATCCTGGCGCAATCGCGTTCATCAACCCCTGATGCTGGTCAGAGGGAATGCCCACTCCAAGCAACAGCTCTCCGGCGCGCGCTTCCGCCGAATAGTCGTCCAGCTCGGCAAACTCGGATTCCAGTTCGGCGGCATGCATATAATCGTCTTTCGTAGCATCCGGGTTGGCATATATGGCGTCGCGTTCCTGCTTGATGCGCAAAAAGCGGATGCGCTCAAGCAAATCCTGCAGATCGGCACCTCTGCCGGTGGTGCACGAGCCAAGGCGGTAATTGCCTGGAATCCTGCTACCCATGAAGTGCGCTCCGGTCAGGTAAAGGCACCGGAAGGATTCGGTTATTGGTTGCTGAAGTTTGACGGCGTCAGCGGCAACAAGGATAAAGAATTGGAAGACCCGCAAGGCTATGGCGCGATTGAATATGCTTATTATCTGATGGCGCGCGATGCCGGTATCCACATGAACGAATGCCGTTTGCTGGAAGAAGAAGGGCGCAAGCACTTTATGACCAAACGTTTCGATCGTCTCGACAATGGTGACAAATTGCACATGCAATCCCTGGGTGCCCTGGCGCATTACGATTACAATCTGGCAGGCGCCTACAGCTACGAACAAGCGTTGCAGGTGATCAAACGGCTGCATTTGCCCATGCGCGAGGTGGAGCAGCAATTCCGGCGCATGGTATTCAACGTCGTCGCTCGTAACCAGGACGATCATGTCAAAAACATCGCATTCTTGATGGATAAGCAAGGCAATTGGTCACTGGCGCCTGCGTTTGACGTGACTTACAGTTATCAACCCGCCGGGCGCTGGACTTCCTCGCACCAAATGACATTGAATGACAAACGGGATGGATTCGAGCTGGCTGATTTTATCGCGGTTGAGAAAGTGGCCGGTTTGAAACGTGGGCAAGCCAAGGTGATCTTACATGACGTGCAGCAAGTAGTGTCACGCTGGCACGACTTTGCCGATGCCGCGAGCGTGAATCAGGATCATCGTGAGAAGATTTTTACTGCGTTACGGCTGGAGCCGTTCTTTTGAGGTCTAGTCAGGATAAAGCACGAGGTGAGTCTGGTAAGGGAAATACAGTAGGATTGTTGATTTCTGGCGTCTGTTTTTTTGCCGGTTTGCAAGGCCGCGGAGCAAAAATCATACAGTTATATTTTTAGCTCGTGGCCTATTCCCGTCATCTACGATTACTTCATGATTATTATTTGGAAAATAAGATGTTACGTGTGCGGCTAAGCGCAAAGCTCAGTAATAAAAAACCAACCAGCATCATCTCGACAGTTTTCGGTTCAGGTATCGTGCTGGTCATTGAGATCATATCGAGCGAACCGCCTAAGCTATCGCTTCTTCCGGCCGCGCTGAAAGTCAGCAGCGCCTCGCCGTCAAAGTTAAATAGCGCCGAATAATTTTGCCAGTTATGATGACTCCCCCCACCGACACCGGTTAAAACAGTGACCGGGGTAGAGCCATCCAGTGTAAATGACAAATCATTGGTATCGCTGCCAGTGCCGGGCCGGGCTGAATACCAGAAGCTGAGTTGATATAGCCCAGGTGTACCGGTCAATAATTGTGATATCGAACTATTCGAATAGGTGTCTAATTCGATAAAATTTGAACCATCAAAAGCAGACCCAGCGACATTGTTGCGCAGCTCGATATCCGGAGCACCGCTCCATCCAACCAAGGTTGAATAAAGATTCCATGAGCCATTGTCTTGCAAATCGGCTTCAAAACTGCCATTAGTGACAAGATCGACGGCTGCCGAAGCGTATATCGGAGTTACAAGTAGAATGCTCATTACAGATTTATAAAAATTTTTCATTACAATCGTCCCTCAAAATTGAAAAATAGACCGGAAACAACCTGTTGTTTACAACGATTCAATGAGGTAAAAGCTTTAGCGTAGCGGATGACGGTGTATTGATGAAAATTGATGTTTCTGCTGAGAAGAGTTGCGCCCGGAACTTAGCCCGGTAGGTTGGGATGACGATAGGAATCCCAGCATCATACTGCTATTACAGATTATTCAATTCCTTGATATCTTAGATAATCTTCATAATTACCTTTGAAATCTTTGATACCATCCGGTGTCATTTCCAGAACCCGTGTAGCCAGCGAGGACACGAATTCGCGGTCGTGGGAAATGAAAATCAAAGTGCCGGTAAATTTCTCCAGTGCGCTATTCAGTGATTCGATGGATTCCATATCCAGATGATTGGTCGGTTCATCCATCAGCAGAATATTCGGTTTCTGCAGGATCAATTTGCCAAAAAGCATGCGACCCTTTTCTCCACCGGAAATGACGTGGGTGGATTTTTTGATGTCATCGCCGGAGAACAGTAGTCGGCCCAAGGTGCCGCGTATTGTTTGATCGTCATCATTGCCTTGCCGCCATTGATCCATCCAGTCGGTCAATGACAATTCTTCTTCAAAATCAGCTGCATGATCTTGTGCATAATAGCCACGGCGCGCTTTATCGGGCCATTTGATCTCGCCGGCATCCGGTGTCAGATCGCCAGCAAGGCAACGCAGTAGCGTCGTCTTGCCGATACCGTTCGGGCCAATGATGGCGACTTTTTCGCCGGCTTCGATGTCAAGGTTTAGCTGATCGAATAAAGGTTTATCCAATCCAGGGAAGCCCTTGCTGATTGCTTTGATGGAAACGGCCAGACGATGCAGTTTATCCCTGTCATCCACTTCAAAGCGGATAAAAGGATATTGGCGGCTGGAGGGTTTGACATCTTCCAGTTTGATTTTCTCGATCTGTCGCGCGCGGCTGGTTGCTTGTCGGGCTTTTGACGCATTGGCGGAGAAACGGCTGACAAACGATTGCAAATCGGCAATCTGGGTTTTCTTCTTGGCATTATTGGCCAACATGCGCTCGCGTACCTGGGTCGAGGCGGTCATATAGTCATCATAGTTGCCGGGATAAATGCGCAACTCGCCGTAATCCAGGTCGGCCATGTGTGTGCACACGCTGTTCAAAAAATGCCGGTCGTGCGAGATAATGATGATGGTGTTTTTGCTGGCGTTGATGATGTCTTCCAACCAGCGGATGGTATTGATATCGAGGTTATTGGTCGGCTCGTCCAGCAATAAAATATCCGGATTGGAAAATAACGCCTGTGCCAATAACACGCGTAACTTGAATCCTGGCGCAATCGCGTTCATCAACCCCTGATGCTGGTCAGAGGGAATGCCCACTCCAAGCAACAGCTCTCCGGCGCGCGCTTCCGCCGAATAGCCGTCCAGCTCGGCAAACTCGGATTCCAGTTCGGCGGCATGCATATAATCGTCTTCCGTAGCATCCGGGTTGGCATATATGGCGTCGCGTTCCTGCTTGATGCGCCACAACTCAGCGTGCCCCATCATCACCGTATCGATCACCAGACAATCTTCAAATGCGAACTGATCCTGGCGCAACTTACCCACCCGCTCACCGCTATCAACAGCGACATTACCGGACGTCGGCTCCAGATCCCGCCCGAGAATCTTCATAAACGTCGACTTGCCGCAACCATTAGCGCCAATCAACCCATAACGGTTACCCCCGCCGAATTTAACGGAAACATTCTCAAACAGCGGCTTGGCGCCGAATTGCATGGTGATATTGGCGGTTGTAATCAAAGTGGTTACCTGTGGATTCTTGTTGCAAGAAAGGGCGTATATTTTAAACGTTTTTCAAGGGGATTGCTGGGTTATGGTGGGTATTAATATCAATTGCATAAAACTGAGGTTGAAGGGTATGCTCTGCAGTATAGGAATTTTGGGCTAAGGATCTAAGATTTTCTGGCGATGAAACTTAGAATGGTGAAAAATAACTTAAAAATAATGAGATAGAATGAATTTCATAGAATTAGATATGACTCCTGGCGTAATATTTCACGTCTTTCCGGACATCTAATTATAGTTAGCCATTATGAGAAAAAATACCGCTATCAATCAGAGCCGTTATCTTCTATTTCTAGATATTCTTGGCTTTAGCGAGTTGGTTGAAACCCAGAGTGTGGAAGAAATATATGCAGTGATTGATGATGCGCTTAATGCGTTCGGACGCTGGGAAGAACTTAATGGACTATTTAAGACAATATATTTCTCAGACACATTCATCTTCTACCAAGAACCAAAAGGTTACGGGAATTGGGCGTTCCTAGATGTCTATGCAATTGGAGGCATGGTATTATCAGCCTTGCTTGCGAAAGGAATTCCAGCTAGAGGTGCGATATCATTTGGTGAATTTGAAGTTAAATTAGATGCTACAGGGCGTCATCAAGTGTATTTTGGGAAGGCTCTAATAGAAGCGTACAAAGCTGAGCAAAGGGAATCATGAATAGGCATCATTATACTCCCATCAGCATGGCGTCCTTACGACAATCACAACCCAAAAACCATAGATGCACTTGCTGACGAAAGGGTGTGGTCAAAAAGAGATGATGAGATTCTCCTCCTGAATCCCTTCATTAAGCTACGAGGTTGGTATTCATCTGCACTTATCGGCGAAGTGGATAAACCATACTCGAAATGGGATGCCCCGGAATTTCCAAACGATATTCTTGGATTCAAGTTTATCAGAGATCAAGCTGAGCGATATGTCGCAAAAAATGATTTTACGAGTTCTCCCGCCATTAAATACCACTCCACTGAGCGATTTCTCAAAAACATTCTAGGAAAGGAACTTTTTGATTGGGGGGTAGATGCATCACTTCCTGGAAATTTCTAACCTGCGTAAGGCGTAAGCTGAAAGCGTTCCGCCGAATAAGCGTGATAACAGAACCAGGTACCGGGTCTTGCATTAACACATTTTGCCAAGATCATCAGATGGATTGAGTCGAATCCGAGAACCCCAGATTAAATATCAGGTATGAGGGATCAATAACATGCAATACTTCCGGAAATTTAAGTTGGCTGATGTTTCGCTACAAATGCTTATATATATTTATTGATAATTCTTATGTAATGCTTATAATGGGCACTTATGAATGCGATCATCTGGAAAACGAAAGCGATCAAGCAAGTGCTTAAACTGCAGCGGCAAACAGCACAAACCATTCGCGATGTGATTGAAGAAAAACTCTCCGTTTTTCCTGATTGTACAGGTGTCAAGAAACTGATCAATCATCAATTCCAATATCGCCTTCGCATCGGGAATCATAGAGTTTTCTTTGATTTCGATGGAGAAATTCATATCGTCAGCATTGAAGAGGTGAAAAAACGCGATGAAACCACTTACTAACTATCAAACAATCAATGATTCGAAAGGCCGCCCGGCTTTTGTTGTAATCCCTTATGCGGATTTTGTTCATTCCCAAGTCTATGTGCCCAAAGATGGCGTGCCGCATGCGGTGGTCAGTAAAGCCATTGACGGCATGAGCATGCTCGCCGCTTGGCGCGAATACTTGATGCTGACACAAGAAGAAATGGCGCAGCGCATGGGTATCACGCAAGCCGGTTATGCCCAGATCGAAGCCGCCAAGCGCCCGCGTAAGGCAACGCTCGAAAAAGCCGCCGCTGCTATGGGCATTACATTGGAACAGTTGGCATATTGAGGTGGTTGCAAACAACAAGATTGACGAGGGAATGAGTGCTGCGCAACGAATCGATTCGCTCGTACAGTCGATTAATCGGTGTTTCCTTGGGTGTAGGGAGCAATTCCCGCTTTCCTGCATGCCGGTCTCGATAACATCGTATCCAAATACCGCGCCACTTCATGATAGGGCGAAAAATCGAATTCGCCGCCCAGCGCATAGGACAAAACACCGGTCATATTGATATCCGCGACGGTAAATTTACCAGCCACCAGAAAATCTTTACCGGCGAGATGGTTGTTCAAGACCTCAAGCGGTTTCATCAGTTTCTTTTCAGCGGCTTGGACGATGTCCGGATTTCTAACTTTCGCATCGAAAACCTTCCGGTGCAGAATAAGGTCGACACAGGCAGTTTCCATTTGAGTGACGGCAAACAGGCTCCATTTGTAGATCTGCGCTTCGTCCTCCAGCCGATCTGCCCACAGCTTCCCAGCGCCGTATTTTCTCGCCAGATAAAAATTGATCGCCACCGCTTCGGTCAGCACCAGATCGCCATCGACCAGCGTGGGCACCTGCGCCAGCGGGTTCAGCTTTAGATACTCAGGCGCGTACTTCTCTTTCTTGAATGGGTTTATCCGGACATGCTGAAAATCCAGACCAAGCTCCGCTAGCGTGAACAAACCATATTTCGCCCGTGACCATTCAATGCCATATAAAGTGATCATAATTTTGCTTGAAGCTATCGCTTATTATTGCGGAGCGGATTCAATGTGGTTTGGGGTTATGTTTCTCAACAGCGAATGGTCACGGATAAGCTATGGCACTAAGAAATAACAGACCATAGTAATGACCGATGCACCGATAAAGTTGAACGCCAGCCCTTCTCGCACCATGCTCGCTATTGGAATTTTGCCAGTACCGAAAACAATTGCATTGGGTGGGGTAGCAACAGGCAACATGAATGCACAGCTGGCACTCATTGCGGCAGGCACCATCAATAATGCGGGATCAAATCCAGCGGCTAAGGCAGCAGGCGCAAGAATTGGCATTAACAGGATTGTAGTGGCTGCATTACTGGTGGCTTCGGTCAGGAATGTCACAACCAGCGCAATCGATGCAATGATAATCAATGGGTGTAAATTTGAAAGCACGGTTAATTGCTCCGCGATAAATTTAGACAAACCAGATTCAATAAATGCCTGGGCAATTGTAATTCCCGCTGCGAAAAGTAATAAAATCCCCCAAGGTATTTTAACCGCAGTATCCCAATTTAACAGTTTTCCTCCTTGGCCATTAGGAATCAAAAACATCACGATGACGCCTATTAATGCGACTGTCGCATCCGTTGCGTTTTTCAAGCCTAGCCAGGTACTCCAACCGCCAAATGGTTCAAGCCGTGTTACCCAGGCGAGGACAATCAAACCAAATACAATCAAAACCCGTTGTTCTTCAGGTCTCCATAAACCCACTTGGGGCATTTCAAGTTTTCCGACATAACTCAAATTTCGTGTCAACCACAAACCAGCAAGCGGCACCATCAAAAAAACGACTGGAAGTCCCCACATCATCCATTGAGAGAAACTGACCGATTGGCCGGTGAAATTTTGGTATTCCTGCATAAAAATCAGGTTGGGCGGTGTGCCAATGGGGGTGCCCAAGCCGCCAATGCTGCATCCATACGCAATCGATAGCAAAAGCGGGAATGCGATTTTCTTGTCCTGACTTTGATCGATGATCGCCAATGCCAATGGCAGCATCATTAAAGCTGTTGCGGTATTGGAAATCCACATGCTGAGGAGCGCACATGCACACATAAAGCCAAACACGATACGTCGGCTGCTATTACCTCCGATTAGATTAACTAACCCCAGTGCAAGACGCCGATGCGTCCCGGATTGCGCCATAGCAACCGAAATCATAAAACCACCCAGCATCAGTAAAATCAAATCACTGCCAAATGCTTTGGCAACCTCTTCTTTTGCTAATACCCCGGTTAATGGGAATAAAGTGATGGGAATAAGTGAAGTTGCGGGTATCGGTATCGGCTCAAAAATCCACCAAGTGACGCATAAAAATACAATAGCCGCTGTCCAGCAGGCTTCAGCATGCCAGCCGGAGATGTTCATACTTATGGCGATAATTGCAGCCAGTAGCGGGCCACCGATTAATGCCCAAGATTGTTTATTTGACATATGGATTTGCTACGGAAAATATTGAATTTGACTCTTTCAGAATAACTAGCTTATTGCATTATGTTGCTTGTGTTTTTATGAGGCTTTAGGTTTGATTTTAACCTATTCCCCGACTAAGCTTGGTTTTTATTGCATTAACTGTAAGTTTTTGCAAGATTAGGTCAATTGACAAACAATAGTGATTCACAGTACTTTCAAAAGCACTTAGCATTTTTACGATTGGAACTCATATTCAAGATCAGGGAGCTGGTTGAATGCAAAAAAACAGTCAAGAAGAATCAGTTGTTCAAAAACCAATTATTCTTGTTGGTTTAGGAAAATTTTTTGGTTTTTTAGGAAAATTATTTTCACAGAGTGGTTTTTGGTCATTTTTTCTTTTTATTCTTTTTATTTTGTTTTTTATATCTGATGATTTTAGGAATAAATACTCAGGTTGGTTTTTCGATAGTATTGCCAAAGTTACTGGCAAATCATCGACGCCGGGCGATGTTCAGATCCATGGTAGTGTAGATGCAACAGTGTCTAGGCCATTTAAGGACGCAGCCCAAGCATGTTGGTATTACCATGCGAATTATGAGAACTCACATCCTTATACTATTTTATGGAAGAAACCTGAAGGAAAAGATAATTATCCTAAAATTCGAGTTATTGCAGAGTCGGCCTATTGGCAAGCAGAAAAATGTACTAAAGAGAAAGGAGAAGTAAAGCTGATTGGAATTGAGTATACGAAACATTCGATTGAAGCGCAGTTTGAGGAAATCAAGGGCTCCGAGAATGAAGAGAACTTCGTACAAATTGCTACAAGTAAGGCTTATTATCGATCTGCATTATCTTTTGATAAAAATGGAAGGATCACAGAGAGAAAATTATTAGAAAGTGATTTTGAATATGAATATGAATCCGTATATCATCACTTATGCTATTTAATGGAAAGAGAAGGCAGATGCGACAAAGTTCCAGGTCAGGTAAAGCGGTATGAGGACTTAAAGAAGAAAAAGAATAATTTTAATATCTTGGAAGTCGTATCCAATTTTGATCCAGATAAAAATTCGATAGAGCGAGAAAAATATCACCAAGCTATGATTCTTTACATCAAAGAACGGGAAAAATTACATACTGAACTTGTTGAAACAGGCTGTGGTGCAATTTCTATTGAACCCGAATTGACAGAAGATTCTGGAAAACTTTTTCAAACATCGATTGCCTTTTTGTGCTTAAAAGAATCTGGACTGCATTCACATGTGAGACTGATGCATCGTATTAATGAACAGAAATTTTGAATCTTTCTGCAATCTTAGCCGCCTTTGCAAAATTTACGTTGGGATTGCATTAGAGACCCGCGTAAGGCGGAGGCTGAAAGCGTTCCACCGAACGAAAATGCTCTCCCCACATGATTTATTCGCTCGTATGATTCCGCCAAATAAGAGTGATAATGGCTTGGATGATCGGTTGGCGCTAGTTTTGATTTGACGGATCGCCTTTCGGGCATCTGTTCTACATGGCTATGCGCCCCGGCGACGTTCAATAGCTTTTAGACTGCAATGCAGAATACGTTGAAACCGTACGGAATCGTGTAATTTCTAAACACACAGGAGGGATGACATAACCAAGATTGCAAAGAACACGATTTGCCTCTGGTACGAAAACGACACCGAGGGTGCTGCGCGATTTTACGCCCAGACATTTCCCGATTCGTCAGTCGGTGCGGTGCATCGCGCACCCGGGGATTATCCATCGGGTAAGGAAGGGGACGTATTGACTGTCGAGTTCACCGTCATGGGCATCCCGTGCCTCGGACTCAATGGCGGGCCTGCGTTTACACACAACGAGGCCTTTTCGTTTCAGGTCGCGACCGAGGACCAAAGTGAAACGGATCGCTATTGGAACGCGATCGTCGGCAACGGCGGTCAGGAGAGCGACTGTGGCTGGTGCAAGGACAAGTGGGGCATCTCTTGGCAGATTACGCCGGTTGCCCTGACGAAAGCATTCACCAGTCCCGACCGCGTAGCTGCCAAACGGGCATTCGATGCGATGATGACGATGAGGAAAATCGACATTGCCACAATCGAAGCGGCGTTTCGCGATTGAGATGCGGGCGATCTGATTCTGCAGAAGTCGTATTTTTTTAGATCTGATTGTAAATACTATAATGTAATGGAAACAAGATAATGACTTACGATTTACTTAAACTCGCACATATCATCGGTGCTGTTTTGATCGGCGGAGGGCTGATTGGCGTATGGTTAGCCGATTTGCGATCCCGGCAGTCGCGTGAGCTTGTGCGCTTTTCCGAATCGGTACGCAATATTGCAGTTTTTTACGACGGTGTTGTGGTTCCAGGTGCAATTATTCTTCTGGTTTCCGGTGCTTGGTTGACTATTGAATTTTTTGATGGTTGGAATTTTGTTTCCATACCATGGCTAGCGGGAATGGCTTTTCTGTTCGTTTTCGAATTCGTCGAGGGTAACACGGTTACCCGGATTTACTTTATGCGGCTACGCCGATTGACTCAAGAAGCCTTGCGAGTCGGTGCATTTACGCCGGAGTTGGAGAAAGCGCGTGCTGAGAATATACCAACGTTTACTCACTTTCTCGATTTGCCGATTTTGTTTCTGATCGTCACACTGGGGGCGCTTAAACCAAACAGCTGGGAGTTGTTTATTGTTGGTTCATTAATCGCCGTAGTTTTTGCCGCCGCACTGACGATATTTATTCCCCGCCTTTATCCGTGGGATGCGAATCACAAATAATGAAAAATTCCTATCAGCGATGCGCCCCCGGTTGCATAGATGAGCGGACTGTCCCAGGTATGCGGAGAAAGAGCTTCGGCTAAGGTAATCAGGATCGGCATTAGCAGTAGCGCGGCAACTAGCTGAGTGGAATTGAAGTATTGGTGAAATACCAATATTGCAATCACAGTGATTATGAATACACAGGTGCTGCCTATATAACTGCGAACGTACTTCTGCTGGGTAAAAAGCGCATAAGTCGTATATTTTCTTTTACCGAATTTTATCCCGACGGGTTCCGCCAGACCGTCACCGACGCCATTGGCAATAATGATGATCATCACGAGCGGTAGCATGTCGCGGCTCTCAAAATAAACCAGCAAGGGGATGAGTACCAAGTAGCTGGCGATAAACTGTGTATACAACCAGATTAATGTCAATGGCCTATCTTCCGGCCTATCAATTGAGCAGAACATCACGGACAGTACCTCGAATTTATTGCGCAAGGGGGCGATAAAAAATGTCAGAAAAATAAATGCGCAGATGATATCGATGAAAAATGTTGTTGCGCTGTATGGGTATTGAATGACGGATGACAGTAAAGTCGGCAAAAAGAAAAATGCAAAGTGATTGATTTTGCGCGTGTAGTTAACTCTGAGATTTCGATGAATGACGAGTAACCCGCACGCATAATGAATAAGAAATAATAATGCGTAGAAAATGGCGTGATGCAACCAGTATTCGAAGGGGATGGGCATGTACGGATCGACTATAGTTTCCTCATGCAATACGAATCAATTTTCAGCATTGACATCAAGTGGTTGATAGATAGGTCTCGATAAGATGGCATCCGGATATTGCGCCACATTGTTATAGGATGAAAAATCAAATTCACCACCCAATGCTTCAAAAAAATAAGAATTTTTGGTTATCGACCGGACGTGATTTTGTATGCGAATTGTATTGACGACATACACTTGGGAAATCAGACGGTTTTGTCCAATTTGCGCTGACGGGGTACAAGTAACTTTGAGATTGTATTGGCGTTGGCTGGTTTACTAAACAGATACCCCTGGATTTTTTCACAACCAAGGCTTCTAAGAATATCAAGTTGTTCTGATTTCTCAACACCTTCAGCGATTATCCCATATCCCAGTTTGTGTCCCATTTCTATCATAGAACGAATCAGGATCAGTGCTTGATTATCAACAAGCATATCGTCAACAAAATATTTGTCTATTTTCAGACAATCAACCTTGAGGTGCTTAAGGGAAGCAAAAGATGAATAACCTGTTCCGAAATCATCAATTGCCAGTGAAATACCTAGGTTTTTCAAGTCTTGAAAAATGGAAAGATTCCGTGGGTCAGTCTGTACAACACTTTCTGTAACTTCTAATTCCAGTTCGGCTGGAGCTATGCCTACATCTTCAATAATACGTTTAATCAGTGACGCAAACTCTTTATCGAGAAAAAGGCTGGGAGAAATATTTACTGCCATACGAAGCTTGTGAAAACCTTCTTTCTTCCAGGCGACTAATTGGCCGCAGGCTGCTCTCAGCACCCATTCGGTAAGTGGTCTAATCATGCCGATTTTTTCAGCTGTGGCGATAAAATCAATTGGCGGGATTTGACCTAATTCCGGATGATCCCAGCGTGACAAAGCCTCGAAACCGAAGATTTCTCCGGTATTTACTTCAATTTGAGGTTGATAAACCAGCGACAATTGTTGCTTTTCGATCGCTTCTCTCAAGTTTTGCTCGACATGAAAACGATACTCAGCTTTATGAGTAAGCTCGGCTTTGTAAAAAGCAAACTGATTTTTCCCATTTTCTTTTGCGGTGTAAAGCGAAGTGTCTCCTGCCTTTAACAATGTTGACAGATCTTTCCCGTCATCCGGGTAATATGCGATTCCAATACTGCAAGCCGGCGTGAGTTTTCTGGAATAAATCTCGATCGGTTGGGCGATCGCATTAAGACAACGTTTCGCAACATTGGCTGCGTAATCATCATCTACTTCTTCAATGAGGATACAGAATTCATCGCCGCCAAGGCGTGCAATAAAATCAATTTCACGACATGTATTTACCAAACGCTTTGCGATGGTTTTAAGCAGTAAGTCGCCAGCATCATGCCCAAGGCTGTCGTTAACAGACTTGAAGTCGTCTAGGTCGATATATAGCAATCCAAAGCGACGGTTATGCCGAGCAGATGTTTTCGTTATTTCTGCAAGGTGCTGAGAAAAAGAGGCGCGGCTGGCCAGTCCGGTTAGTTCATCGGTATAAGCTAGTATTCGTATGCGTTTTTGAATTTGATCCCGCTCCATGACTATTCCCGCAAGTCTGGCGGCAGAAATAAGATCATGCAATTCTTCGTCGTTAGGAAGCGCGGTATGATTGTAGTACATGCCAAACGCGCCTAAAACCTTACCGCTGGAATCCTTAATGGGTTCAGACCAACAACAACGCATGCCGTGAGGCAACGCATAATGTTTGATTTTTGCCCATTTAGGATCGGTTTCAATATTCTCGACGAGAACACGCTGCCCAGTATATGTGGATGTTCCACATGATCCGACGCTGGGTCCGTTTTCCAGACCGTTTACCGCGTCGCAGTACGCCTTCGGCAAGCTTGGCGCGCCTCCGTGCAAAAGCTTATTATTCTCTAATTCAAGCATTGAGCATCGCATCCCGGGATGCCGGGCTTCGTACATCAAAGCAATCGCATCATAAATATCCGATGCGGGGCGTCCTATTGCAATCATTTCAAGAATTTCGGAACTTTTCCGGTAAAATACTTCGGCCATTTTACGTTCCGTGATATCGGCATGTGTCCCAACCAGGCGGGTTGGTTTGCCATCAGACTCGCGAGTGACTAGAAACGCCCGGGATAAAACAATAACTTCGCGCCCATCCTTATGACGCATGCGCATTTCAACTTCAAATGAATCTGCCCGTCCATCCAAATAATTTTGAACCTTTTCTAGCACAATGTCCTTATCATCGGGATGAACCAGGTTTGCCCAGGTGTTTAGGTTATTATCAAGTTCATTCTCGCCATAACCCAGCATACTTTTCCAGCGTGGTGAGTAATAGACTTCATCAGTTTCAAGATTCCAGTCCCAAAGCCCATCATTAGCCCCACGCATCGCTAGAGAAAACCGCTCTTCACTGATATAAAGTTCGGTTGTACGTTTTTCTGTCATCAGATTGACGGCAGCAAGTTCGGTATGTAGCCGTTGTATCTCTCCAAGTAGCTGAGATTTGGATTGATTGGTATAACTCATAATCATCTCAATAACAGGTCAATATGAAAAGTAAGCAGTCAAAATCAGAATTAGTAGTAATATTTTTAATAAATATACTGCAACGGATTGACAATGAATAAGGATCTTAGGGGCAAGTAATGTTTAGTTTCCGCTGCTGTTTTGTTTGATTGCCATATTTTAGCGGGTTTATTGATGCTTGACGGGGTTTAATCCGATCGCAGCAATGATTATTCCAAGCAGTGCCAACCCCGCAACAATGGGAAATGCATCTAAATAGTTGCCGGTGATATCTTTGATATTGCCGGATATCAGTGTTCCCAGAATCGCACCGGCACCATAAGCTGTATACACAATCCCGTAATTCTGAGCATAGTACTGCTTTCCAAAGAAGATTCCAGTTGAAGTGGGTGCCAGCGCAAGCCATCCACCCAGGCACATCCATAATATGCAGAATGCGACTAAATACAGCATTGCGTTTTCTTGTCCAAAAAAGGACATCAACAGGGATGCTGCAAAAATCAGGGTAAATGAGAGCATCGCGGTATGTTTCGGGCCCAGCTTATCGGTAATGGCGCCAAATATTGGCCGTCCCAAGCCATTAAATACCGCAAAAAGCGAAACAGCCAGCGCTGCCATGGTGGCATCTAGCTTGGCTACTTCTGTACCAACCGGGGATGCTATGCCAATTGCCATTAATCCAGCCAAACAGCCGATTGTGTAAGTAGTCCATAGCGCATAGAAACTGGGGGTTTTTAGCATTTCTTGCCTGCTGAGGCTCAATGTTGGCAATGTAGCCGTAGCGGTTGCTTCCGATCTCGAAGGTGCCCATTCGACGGGAGGAAAACTCAATAACAGCGCCAGAAGCGTAATGATTACGCCAAATGCTACCCCTAAATAAAGGAATGTGTTCATGATCCCTATGTCCGGATTGCCGATCATCGTTTTCATGAGTGGTGCTGTGACTAGCGCCGATATGCCAAATCCCATGATCGTTAAGCCAATCGCTAATCCACTTTTCTGCGGAAACCATTTCGCGATCACCGCAATCGGGCAGCCGTAAGCGATGCCGACGCCAGCACCACCGATTACGCCGTATAAAATAGTCAGGGCAATGATATCCGGAGAAAAACTTGCAGCAATCCATCCTAGCGCCACCAGCGTGCCACCCAGAATAGTGGTATTTCTGGGTCCCCATCGCGCGATTAAGTTTCCTGCCAGCGGCATCGCAATCGCAAATACCACCAGAAAAACCATGAATGGGTAGCCGCTCTGGCTCGACGTGATTTCCCATAAGGTTTCCAACGGTTTTCTGAAAACACTGAAGGCATAAATGGATCCAAGGCAAACATTGATCAACAATCCGATTACCACAAATATCCACCGGCTTTTTACTGCCTCCATGCCGAATAATTTCAAATCTTGTTGGGTCATTTCAGTTTCTTTATCCATCTTCTTGTTTTTCGATAAGCACATAGACTTTTGTCGTGATCTTACCGTTTCTCGTATCTTGCTGGGAATTAATCTGGGCAATAGTTGCGATAACCCAGATGGGAAATCAACATGTTTTACTGTGAGACGATGAATTGAACGAAGTGATGCATTGCTACTGATGGTCGAATTTGTTCGCTACAATGGATCTAATAAAATTTGCGATGATGAAATCTAAAATGGCGGCAATCGCTTGGAAATGGCGAGGCAAAATGAATTCTACAGGTTGGGGTCTTGTTTTGACGTAATAGATTGCGTGATTCCGGATATCTAATGATGGCTGGAGTCATATCGAATTAAGGATGTTCCATCCCGAAGGTGAAATAGCCGAGAATTGGCTGGCAGAAGTACAGCATCGCGCTAGAGAACTTGATGAAGGCATGGTCCAACCAATACCGGCAAACGAGGTAAGGCGTAAAGCGCGAGCTCTTTTACGGTGAAGCTATGTATTTCATCCAGCCGCAGAAGCTGAACATCTTGATTCTGTACAATCTCTTTCTAACTCAGCCAACAAACGGATTTTCAATCACCAACCCTTCGATTTGCTGGCTGTGTTGTAAATCTTCGGTGTATCAACG
Organism: Nitrosomonas sp.; assembly: GCA_017984435.1. GTDB lineage: Bacteria > Pseudomonadota > Gammaproteobacteria > Burkholderiales > Nitrosomonadaceae > Nitrosomonas. Next base: position 17,195 of record JAGNZK010000053.1, read on the forward strand.
CGTGCAACCAGCTTCGAGGGCTGCGGCAATAGTCAAAGCATCGTAAAAACTAAAATCATAGCGCGATTGTAGCTCAAAGCCGCGTCGATAAAGTACCGGACTGGGCATGATTCGCCATAAGGGTGCTAGAATTTGTTCCAGAAAACGCTGGGCATTTTCCGTGCTCATGGGGAATGGCAGTTTGCGTGTCACAACATTGAGTGTCTCTTGAACAACCTGATGACTGATATAAGCACTGCGTGTTTTCAATGCGCTTTGAATCAGCTGTTCTGCGATATTGCGTTTGCGCTCATCGGTTTCGTCGAATAGGTAGATGAAAATATTGGTATCGATAAATTCACCGCTCATTCATTTCATCTCGCGTGAATTTGCGGCCGCCCGTGCGTACTTGTCCACGCAATTCCTCGATTAATGCTATGGCGGACTCGGTTTGCTGTTCCTGCTGCACATAATCTGCCAGCCAGCGGCGAAATTGTTCGTTGAGTGTGGTCTGCTCGGCGTGTGCGCGCTCACGAACGGCCTCAATCAATTTGTCATCTGCGCTTAAGGAAGCTCTGATTAAGTCATTTATTTCAGTTTTGGTAACAAAGCTATCGACAAAGTAGCTAATATTGGCATTATTGTGAGGTTAATAGCTGTAATTTTTAGCAGATTCCACACTATTCTGT
>JAGNZK010000054.1 GCA_017984435.1 Nitrosomonas sp.
TAACTGCCCGAATCAAAGTAATTTTCAAATAAATAAACGAGTATGTCGAACATAATTGTATTGAGTAAGTTGCCAGTATATTTACGGAATTAGCGATCCTTGGCCCATTTTTAATAGGATGCTATTGCATTCTCTGATAGCATCCGCCTGGTAAACTGCTAACCTGACCGTCAAGTTCAAGCGTTAATAGCATGGCTGATACTACTTCAGCCGTCAAGCCACTGCGAGCACACAAGGTATCAATATCTACAGTATCATAGCCTAGGTGTTTGAGTAATACGGTATTTTCAGTTGATTTTTCAGCAACAAATTCTTTTCTATTGCCGTAATCTTCATGATTCATTAATGGAAGATAATTTAATTCATCCAAAATATCCTGTGTGTTTTCTACCAGTTTTGCACCTTGCTTAATCAGTGCGTGACAACCTTTTGACAGCGGCGAATGAATAGAACCCGGAATCGCCATCACTTCACGCCCTTGTTCCAACGCTTGGCGTGCTGTGATCAATGATCCGCTTTGTAATGCAGCCTCGACTACCAGACAGCCATGACTGATGCCGCTGATGATGCGATTCCTGCGCGGAAAATTTCTGCCAATAGCCGGTGTGCCAAGTGGAAATTCAGAAATTAGTGCGCCTTCCTTTGCCAGTTTATGCGCTAAAGGGTGATTTTTTGCCGGGTAAACAATATCCAGACCGGTACCGACAACAGCGATGCTGGCAGCAGAGCCGCGCAAGCCGCCTTGATGGGCGGCGGTGTCAATACCTAATGCCATACCGCTGACGATGCAGAGTCCGGCATTGCTGGCCGATTCGGAAAATGCTTCCGCATTGGACAAGCCTTGCGGCGTGGCATTGCGACTGCCAACAACAGCCAAGGCGGATTGCCGCAAAAGCTCTCGCCGGCCCTTGAAATAAAGTAGCGCGGGCGGGTCGGCAATATTGAGTAACTGAGCAGGGTAATCTGCATCAGCCAAAGTAATGACGGCATTGATCGGATCCTCCAGCCATTTGAGTACGCCGGCAATTTTATTGCGATCAGCGCCTTGCTGGATACGCTGGGCGATCGGGTTTTTTACGATACGTTCAAGTACGGTGGTATGTGCTGAAAGGATTGCGTCAGGAGTGCCAAAAGCAACCAGCAATCGGCGAATGGATTCACCGCCCAAGCCATCAATCAAATGAAGACTCAGCCATGATTCAATATCCGGTGCAGGTTTCATGAATGTGCGGCGTTAATTTCAGGGCGTTTTAACAGCGTCCAGGATTCTAATGGAATGCGTGCTTTGCACGACCAGTGCATAAGATACTTTATCAAAAACCCGGAATACAAATACCAGCCCGGTTCTTTCGTCAGGTAATTGCACCATTTCTCCTTTAAGGGATTTTGCTTGGCTTCTCCGATAGATAGCAAGTACGTGACCCATCTCCAAGCCATCCAATTCACCTTTATTCAGTGTGACAATAGCGCCTCTGCCAATTTCAGTGACGCCACCATAAACCGAAATGATACGTCCTTTGATTAAAAATTCCGGTGCATGGGGTGCGTAGTTGTTAAATATGATATCAGGCGCGGGAACCAAACGATCGCCTTTAAGAATTTCTTCCTTGGTACGAGTAATGGTAACTGTACTGACATCAGCGAAAACATCGGCTCTGGCATTCCCTAGATAAGTTGCTTCATAACCGAGGATTAGACCTTTTTGATCAGGATCCTTCAATGCCTTGCCAGGGCGGAAAATTTGCCATGCGGTGCCTTTGTCTTCGGGTAGTCCACTGATATAAACCGTATTGCCTGTACTTAGAATAACCCGACCCTCACTGGAGCCCAGTATGTACGGCGCATTAGCAAGCCCACCCGCTTCGATGACTAAAGGTTGGCTTAGAAAAGGTTCGATCATGGTTGCCGGGATGCTGGGGATCGCTGCCGTAGCGGATTGTTCGGTGCGAATTTGCGGCGATAGTTTGACGGTTTTAATACCGTCTCTGTCTTCTGCAAGACGCAATCGGAATCCATGGGGTGATTTCTCCAGTACCACAATATCGCCAGGATAGATTTTGTGCGGATTTTTGACTTGTTCACGATTCAATCCCCAGATTTCAGGCCAGCGCCAGGGATCTTTAAGAAATCGGGATGCAATTTCCCACAAAGTATCGCCGGGTACGACTACATGCTGATCAGGGGTGTCGCTCCGCAGTATAATGTTATCGGCTTGGACGAGAGTAACAGAAAGCAGGCTCAGGGATAAAATCACAGCTATAATAGGTTTTCGCATGAATGACTCCGCTGGCGAATTGTGGAACGATATAGAATAACCGGCTAATGATACGGTCTAAATAAATATTTGGTTTATCAAACTGCACATTTTTTATGACTATTTTAAAAATATTACAATATCCGGATGAAAGGCTACATACTGTAGCGGCTCCTGTTATGCAAGTCACCGACAAAATCCGCCTGTTGGTACAGGACATGGCTGAAACGATGTATGCCGCGCCTGGAATAGGACTGGCGGCAACACAAGTGGATGTACACGAACGTGTTATTGTTATTGATACTTCTGAAACGCGCGATGAATTGCTTGTATTGATCAACCCTGAAATTATTGCAAGTGATGGCATATCTGATTACGAGGAAGGTTGCCTGTCGGTTCCGGGTATCTATGGGAAAGTACGGCGCGCCGAATCGGTTACTGTCAGCGCCTTGAATACAGAAGGAGAATCTTTTGTTTTAGATACCGATGGATTGCTGGCGGTATGTATTCAGCACGAGATGGATCATTTGGCCGGAAAAGTGTTTGTGGAATATTGGTCACAACTTAAACAATCGCGTACGCTGGCGAGATTAAAGAAAAGGCAACGTAGTGCCATGTAATCGATAATATTTTTATGAGAATGTGACATGAGTTTGCGTCATGGGATTTGTCGAATCAGTATTTTTCTTCCGCTAGTGGCGCTGAGTCAATAGAATCATAAGGGTACGAATTAATGAATCAATGCGTTTAAGATGAGAATTATTTTTGCCGGAACCCCCGTTTTTGCGGCTACTGCACTGGATGCGTTGATCAAAGCAAATCATCAGATCGTACTTGTCTTAACCCAACCCGATCGTCCCGCCGGTAGAGGCATGAAAACTGTGGCCAGTGCCGTCAAGTTGCTGGCTCAGCAGCATGATCTTGCATTGTCGCAACCCTTGACACTCAAAACTGCCGAGATACAAGCGCAATTGCGGACATTGAATGCAGATGTGATGATTGTGGCAGCCTATGGATTAATTTTGCCAGCAGCAGTTTTAACGATTTTCCGTCTCGGTTGTTTGAATATTCATGCATCGTTATTACCACGCTGGCGTGGCGCTGCACCGATTCAGCGGGCTATTTTGGCTGGTGATCATGAAACCGGCATTACGATTATGCAAATGGATGCAGGGCTGGATACAGGCGCCATTTTATTGAAGTATGGCATAGCGATAGCGTCGGATGACACCACGCAATCATTGCATGACAGGCTGAGCTTGTTGGGAGCGCAGAGTATTACTGAAGCATTGGAATTGCTGCAACAGGGAAAACTGGTGCCGATTGCACAGGATGCAATACAAGCTTGCTATGCTGCCAAAATAAAAAAAACGGAGGCAGAGATTGATTGGCGACAAAGTGCAGAGCAAATCGATCGCGTGGTGCGAACATTCAGCGCCAGTCCCGGTGCTTATACTTATTTCCGGGATATGCTTCTGAAGATTTGGCAGGCCAGAGTAGTGGCAGGGAAGGCCGGTGAGCCGGGAAGAATTGTCGCGGTCAATCGTGAAGGCATCATTGTGGCATGTGGTTCGGGTATGTTACAGGTTGAAATGGTGCAAAAACCCGGCGGCAAGAAATTGTGCATAGCCGATTTTCTGGCTGGGAAATCGCTACAACCTGGTGAACATTTTACTGTAGCGAGTCACGTCACCGTAGCGCATGATTAAAACGCAACTTGCCGCCGCTGCGGCGGTAACCAAAGTATTGGCCGGTGCAAGTTTAACGGGAGTATTGCAAGAAGCTTGGCGCACAGATCCTACGTTATCGAAACAACAAAAAGGTGCCATTCAGGATTTAAGTTATGGTGTGTTACGTTTTTATGCACAATTGGAAGGGATTCTTGGGTTTTTGCTGAAGAAATCGTTACGTGATAAATGCTTGCATCATTTATTGCTGGTAAGCTTATATCAGCTGCAATACAGTAAGACGCTATCGCATACAGTGGTCGATCAGGCTGTTTCGGCGTCGCGTTCTTTAGCGCATGGCAAAGGCATGCAGGGGTTGGTAAATGCCGTATTGCGCGGTTTTATCCGGCAGCGTGAGCGCTTATTACAACAAGTCGCTGAAAAAGAGGTTGGGCGCTATTCATATCCGCAATGGTGGATCAATAAATTGCGCGGGCAATATCCGCAAGACTTTCAAGCGATACTGGAGGCAGGCAATAAACGTCCTCCGATGACCTTGCGGGTTAATCAACGGAAGATTAGCGTGGAAGCTTATCGTAAGCTGTTGGCAGAGAAAGCAATGCAGGCAGAGTTGTTGTGGTCTGGCGCCATTCAATTGACCCAACCGATTATGGTGGAAAATCTACCCGGTTTCAGTGAAGGTTGGGTGACAGTGCAAGATGCAGGCGCGCAGCTTGCGGCACCATTTCTGGATGTGGGTGATGACATGCGTGTGTTGGATGCCTGCGCAGCGCCTGGCGGTAAAAGTACGCATTTGCTGGAATTGGCGGATGTGTCACTGACAGTACTGGATCATGATTCGGTAAGGCTTGCTCAGGTTCAGCAAAATCTTGAGCGTCTGCATATGACAGTAGAGCGCCTAGTATGCGGCGATGCATCGAACCCGGACGAGTGGTGGGATGGTCGTCCGTTTGATCGTATTCTGGCGGATGTGCCTTGTTCCGCATCCGGCGTGGTATGCCGACATCCGGATATTAAGTGGTTGCGGCGAGAGCGTGACTTAGTCAAATTTGCAGCGAGTCAACAGGCGATTTTAAATGCTTTGTGGAAAATTCTAAGCAAGAATGGTAAGTTGCTCTATGTGACTTGTTCTATCTTTGCTGAAGAAAATACGCTGCAGATTGAAAAATTTCTTAAACATCATCCTGATGCATGTCCATTACCAATTTCGGGGGCAGCAATGATAGATGGGCAATTGTTACCAGATACTCAACATGATGGTTTCTTTTATACCTTATTGCATAAAATTTGATCACAGTATGTGGCGAGCGCGGTTGTCACATGTCAATCTGATATTCCTGCTATTGATTCTGTTATTGCCAGCTACGGTCGTGCAAGCGGAGAGTATTCGGATAAAGTCTGTTAATTTGGCAGCAGTTGAGCAAGGTTATGAGATCAGTGTCGATTCTGAGATTATTCTCAACGCAACTTTGGAACAAGCCCTTGAGAAAGGGATCGTGCTTTACTTTGTCACCAAATTCAGTTTGGTTGATTCACGTTGGTACTGGCTTAATGATGAAGTGGTACGCGGTAAATCAAGAATCGGGTTAAGGTATTATGCGCTGACGCGTCAATATCATTTAAGCCATCCGCCGTTCTCACAAAGCTTTAACACGCTTAAGGAGGCATTGCAAGCGTTAGGTCAGCTGCATAATTATCCACTAATGATCAAATCCGAGTTAAAGCAAGATGTTGATTATATTGCGTCATTGCGTATATGGCTTGACTTGACGCGTATGCCTAAACCGTTTCAAGTGGAAGCGTTGGGTTCCAGTCAATGGAATCTGAGTTCAGATAAACTGGAATGGCGCATGAGACTACCAACACCAGCGCAACCGTTGCAGATTAAAGGCCAATAATGAAATACGCATTCATTATTGGCGCAGGGCTGGGAGCAGTCATGCTGTTTCTGCTGGCTACCGCTGGTGCTAATACTGAGTTTTTTGAGCGGAAATACCGGTTACTGCTAGGTATCAATATTGCCTTCGTATTATTTCTCATGGTTATCGTGGGATTTCTGTTGTGGCGGTTTAGGCGCAGGCTTAAGTCGGGGGTATTTGGATCCAGGCTGGCGTTGCGTTTAATGTTGGTTTTTTCATTGATGGCAATCCTGCCTGGTGCTTTGGTGTACGCTGTATCCGTGCAATTTCTCGAGAAAAGTATTGAATCCTGGTTTGATGTTAAGGTGGATCGTGCGCTTGAGAGCGGTTTGAGTCTGGGGCATACTATGCTTGAGAGCTTGTTAGGGGAATTGCAAAAGAAAGCGCAAACGACTGCGTTGATATTATCCGAGTCTTCCAACCCCCCTTTACTGGTGCTCAACGAATTGCTGTTGCAATCACAAGTTGAAGAAGCGACGCTGTTCAACCAGGATGGCAAGGTCATCGCGTTTTCCAGTGAGAGTAACTTGGCGTTATTTCCCGAAATGCCTAACGCAATGGTGATGCGACACATAAGAATTCAGAAAGCTTACAGTGCGGTGGAATCCATCGCAGATAGAGGTTTGTATTTGCGTGTGGTTGCCCCGGTTAATGTATTGAGTCTGAAGGAAGATATTCGAGTGCTTCAGCTGTTGCAGCCGGTTCCTGCGCAATTGGCAAAGAATGCCGAGAAGGTGCAGGCGGGGTTTCAGGATTATCAGGAGCTTTCTTTGTCGCGCCAGGGGTTGACTCGGTTGTATAGCGTGACATTGACGCTGGCATTACTATTGTCATTATTTTCTGCATTGGCGACTGCTTCATTTCTCAGCGAAAGACTGAGTGCCCCGTTAGGTATGCTGGCAGAGGGTACGCGTGCTATTGCGCAAGGCGACTATAGCCGTCGTCATTTGGTTCAGAGCCGTGATGAGTTGGGCGTGCTGACAGAGTCTTTTAATTTAATGACGCAACAGCTGGAGGAAGCGCAAGCGACCGCGCAACATAATCAACAGCAAGTGGAAAGTGCGCGTGCGCATCTGGAAAGTATTCTGGCTAATCTTACATCCGGTGTATTGGTGTTTGATGATCAGCTAATGTTATCTAAGGCGAATCGTAGTGCGGAACAGATACTGCAGGTGCCTCTGATTAGCTTGGATGGCTCGATTATTGAGGGATGTGTGGACAATGAGCCGCAGCTAAATATGCTGGTTGCTGAAATCAAAGAAGGTTTTAATTCCGGGGCCGCAGGTGTTTGGCAGCGCCAATTAACGCGCCTGGAAGATGGTCCCAACCAGGTTTTGTTGATCAGGGGAACGCGCTTGCCTCAGATATCCGGTGGTGGTGGGGTGGTGGTTTTTGATGATATTACCAATCTATTGCAGGTACAGCGTGCGGTCGCCTGGGGTGAAGTGGCGCGTCGACTTGCGCACGAAATTAAAAATCCACTGACACCGATTCAACTTTCCGCCGAGCGGGTGCAGCATAAGTTAATTCATAAGCTTAACGAAGAGGATGCCAGAATATTGCGGCGTTCCACGGAAACGATTGTGAATCAAGTGGAAGCCCTCAAAAGAATGGTGAATGAGTTCAATCAGTATGCACGTGTTCCAGAATTGGAGTTACGGCAACTTGATTTTAATCGGCTGGTGCGAGAAGTGCTGTCATTGTATGAGACAGCAAACATGGCAACTGATAGTAGTAAGTCGGTACAGATTAAGCAGATGTTGGCGGATGATTTGCCGGTGGTTAGAGGGGATTCTGCACAGTTACGCCAAGTGCTGCATAATCTATTGCAGAATGCGCAAGATGCATTGACAGATGCATCGGAACCGGTGATAGAAGTGAGAACAGAGATGGTGCATGGCGGGGTGCAGTTGAGCGTGCGTGATAACGGTTGTGGTTTTTCAGATGAGATCAGGGCACGGGTTTTTGAGCCGTATGTAACGACTAAACCGAAAGGAACAGGGCTAGGTTTACCCATTGTTAAGAAGATTGTTGATGAGCATGAGGGGCTTATTCATGTCGAAAATATTAAACCTCATGGTGCGCAGATTTCAATAATTCTCCCCACGGTGGAGAAGAATATATCAGCGAAAGATAACAAATTAGCATGAGGTTGAATTATAGAATGAACGATTAAAGAGAGGATGAGCAATATCTTTCCTATTCGGATGCCAATCAATAAGTGATAAGAACGCAGGAATCAACGGGATCATTTTGAAAATTGGCGGTGTGCATAAGCTGATGGATTTCGGCGGCGGAGAAAGTTCTAAGATGATAACAAACAATACAATACTGGTTGTTGATGACGAAATTGGGATACGCGAATTACTGTCTGAAATTTTGCGTGATGAAGGATATCGAGTAGCGCTGGCAGAAAATGCCGAGCAGGCGCGGGTTTGGCGCAATCAAACGCGCCCGGATCTGGTGTTGCTGGATATCTGGATGCCGGATACCGATGGAATTACATTATTGAAAGACTGGGCCAGTAGCGGCATGTTGACAATGCCGGTCATAATGATGTCGGGGCATGGCACCATCGACACCGCGGTTGAAGCAACACGTATTGGCGCATTCAGTTATCTGGAAAAACCGATACCCTTGCAGAAGCTGCTGAGTACCGTCACCAAAGCCTTGCGAGGAGGACAAAGCAAACAGCATCTGGCGCTTTCTCTCGCGAGTTTGGGAAAAGGCGCTTTAATTGCGGATCTTAGAAAAAGATTAGAGCAAGTTGCAAGTCTGAAAACGCCGCTACTTCTGATGGGGGAGCCGGGTGTCGGTGCCGAGATATGTGCACGATTTATGCATCGTCCTAATACGCCTTGGGTGGAACCGGAAACATTGACATCGCTGGCCGAATCACCGTTGGATTTATTGGAGCTTGCACGTGATGGCCTGTTATTTCTTAAGGATGTGGGCGAAATCAGTAAATTGGCACAAAAAGGCTTATTGTTGTTACTGAGTAAGCTGGATAAATATAATGTGCGGTTGGTTTGTGCGACATCTCAACCACTGGCTGAATTGACGGCGCAGGGGCTCTATCATCCTAAGCTCTATGAGGTGCTGAGTGGTTTAAGTATTGGGATTCCAACATTGAGAGCGCATCGGGAGGATATTCCTGAATTGGCCAACCAGATTTTATCGCGTTTTGTTGAATCAGGTGAGGCTTCATCCACGTTGCAGTTTAGTACTGCCGCGCTTAATTGCTTACGCAATTATGATTGGCCGGGTAATCTGACGCAGTTGACGGGTGTGGTGCATTCACTGGCATTAACATGTGCAGGGGATGAAATTTCGGTTGAAGCGGTTCAGCAAGCGATGGTTTTCCCGGAATCGGCCTCAACTTCAGTAGCGCCGGAAATTCCTCTGGATCTTTCCTTGCGTGAGGCACGTGATCTGTTTGAAAAAACTTATTTTGAAAGACTCATTGATCAAGAAAATGGCAATATGACCCGTGTGGCCGACCGGGCCGGACTGGAGCGTACGCACCTTTATCGTAAAATAAAATTGCTGGGAATTAAACTGCGGGGAAACTAATTTCGTGCAAGGGGATTCCACTGCTACTGGATTGGTTTTTATGCGCAAAATGAGGTTGTCGTATCATCCATCTTAAGAGATAATGCTGACTTTGTTGCCGATCTGCATATGCTGCGCAATATGCAGATCGGCCATTCTCGTCTGTTGAAAATATAAGGGAGCTAGTATCAATGGGTACATTCAAGGATTTTGACGCATCGGTATTCAAGGATTTAACCAGTGCGATTCGTGCACTGGCAATGGATGCCGTGCAAAAAGCCAATTCCGGTCATCCCGGCATGCCAATGGGTATGGCAGAAATTGCTGAAGTATTGTGGATTCACCATCTGCGTCATAATCCTGGCAATCCGGAATGGGCTGATCGTGATCGATTTATTCTGTCCAACGGACATGGGTCGATGCTGATTTATGCTTTGCTGCATTTGACGGGTTATGACCTGCCCATGGAAGAACTTAAGAAGTTTCGGCAGTTTCATTCAAAGACGCCCGGACATCCGGAATATGGCTATACACCTGGTGTAGAGACCACAACCGGACCATTGGGTCAGGGTATTACCAATGGGGTAGGTATGGCGCTGGCAGAAAAAGTGCTGGCTGCTGAATTTAATCGCCCTGGTTATAATATCGTCGATCACCATACTTATGTTTTCCTGGGGGATGGTTGCTTGATGGAGGGTATCTCTCATGAAGCCTGTTCTTTAGCAGGTACACTGGGTTTGGGTAAATTAATCTGTTTTTACGATGATAATGGCATTTCGATTGATGGTCATGTGGAAGGTTGGTTTACCGACGATACGCCCAAGAGATTTGAATCTTATGGTTGGCACGTGGTGCCCAATGTCAATGGTCATGATCCGGAAGCAATTGAAGCAGCAATTGAGGCTGCCAAACAGGTCAATAACAAGCCATCAATGATTTGTTGCAAAACGGTGATTGGATTGGGTTCACCCAATATGGCCAATACCCACTCGGTGCATGGCGCCGCATTAGGCGACGCAGAAATCGCTGCCACCCGTCCGCATATTGGCTGGCATCACGCACCTTTTGAAATTCCACAGGAAGTTTATAGTGCCTGGAATGCCAGAGCGAAAGGTCAAAAGCTTGAGACTGAGTGGAATCAGAAATTCGATGAATATGCCGAAAAATATCCCGCAGAAGCTGCTGAATTCAATCGCCGCATGGCAGGTGATTTGCCTGCAAATTGGCGCGGTCATGTGGATAGCGTGATCAATCAAGTGAATGAAAAGGCAGAAACGATTGCTAGCCGCAAAGCTTCACAAAATGCAATTGAAGGATTGGCGCCGATTTTACCGGAACTGCTCGGCGGTTCTGCGGACTTGGCCGGGTCTAATTTGACTTTATGGTCTGGTTCAAAGGGAGTTAGTCAGCAAACCGGTGGTAATTATGTTTATTATGGCGTGCGTGAGTTCGGCATGAGTGCCATGATGAACGGGTTGTCGCTGCATGGCGGCTTGATTCCTTATGGCGCTACATTCCTGATGTTTTCTGAGTATGCGCGTAATGCATTGCGCATGGCGGCGTTGATGAAAATTCGAAATATATTTGTCTTTACTCATGATTCAATTGGTTTGGGCGAGGATGGTCCAACACATCAACCCGTGGAACAAACGGCGACGTTGCGCTATATCCCCAATATGGATGTATGGCGGCCATGTGATACCGTTGAATCGACCGTGTCGTGGGCACGTGCCATTGAACGTAAAGATGGCCCTTCAACATTGATATTCAGTCGCCAGAATCTGCCCTTCCAGAAACGGGATGCAGCCACGATCAAACTGATTGAGAAAGGCGGTTATGTATTATCGGAAGCGGGTAACGGAAAACCACAAGCCATATTGATTGCGACAGGATCCGAGATTGGTCTGGTCGTCAATGCGCAAAAAGCATTGGCTGAAGAAGGTGTTCACGTGCGCGTTGTTTCCATGCCGTGTACCAATGTATTTGATCGCCAGGAATCATCCTATAAAGAAAGTGTCTTGCCGAAGGGTGTCAAACGCGTTGCTGTAGAAGCCGGTGTGACAGATTTTTGGCGTAAATATGTTGGATTGGACGGCGCTGTAGTGGGTATCGATACTTTTGGTGAGTCGGCACCTGCGGATGTGTTGTTCAAACATTTTGGCTTTACCATTGAGAATGTGGTTAAAACAGTGAAAGGTATTCTCTAATTTATGCTGATGATAAGCAAATGAAGCGATGATTTGTTTATCTGGAAGTAACAAGATTTTATTTAAGGAGTTTGAGTATGACAATTAAAGTGGGTATTAATGGATTTGGTCGTATCGGGCGTATGGTTTTTCGCTCTGCAGTACAGAATTTTTCTGATATCGAGATCGTTGCGATTAATGATTTGTTAGAGCCGGATTATCTGGCATATATGCTAAAGCATGATTCGGTCCATGGCCGTTTTCAGGGGGATATTGCAATTGATGGCAATACACTGGTGGTCAATGGCAAAAGAATTCGATTGACCGCGGTTAAAGATCCGGCTGAACTCAAATGGAACGAAGTCGGCGCGGACGTCGTGGTTGAATCGACAGGTCTGTTTCTGACCAAGGAAACCTGTGAAAAGCATTTGGTGGCAGGTGCGAAGAAAGTCATTATGTCAGCGCCTTCCAAAGATGACACGCCAATGTTTGTGTATGGCGTAAATGACAAGTCTTACAAAGGCGAAAGCATTATTTCCAATGCATCGTGTACCACTAACTGTCTGGCACCGATTGCCAAAGTATTGAACGACAAATGGGGTATCAAACGTGGATTGATGACAACGGTTCACGCTGCAACAGCTACACAAAAAACGGTGGATGGTCCATCTAACAAAGATTGGCGTGGTGGTCGCGGTATTCTGGAAAATATTATTCCGTCCTCAACCGGCGCTGCCAAAGCAGTGGGTGTCGTCATACCTGAATTGAACAAGAAACTGACCGGTATGGCTTTCCGCGTTCCAACATCGGATGTGTCCGTCGTGGATCTGACCGTCGAATTGGAAAAAGATGCGTCCTATGACGAAATTTGCAAAGCGATGAGAGATGCTTCTGAAGGCTCCATGAAGGGCGTACTGGGATATACCGATCAGAAGGTGGTATCGACCGATTTTCGTGGTGAAAGCTGCACCTCCATTTTTGATGCTGAAGCAGGTATGGCATTAGATAAAAGCTTTGTTAAAGTGGTCGCATGGTACGACAATGAATGGGGCTATTCCACCAAAGTATTGGAAATGGTTCGTACTGTTGCTAAGTAATATTGTTATTTGAAGGTATACAATTAAGAGTGAATCAGTAAATCTTGATTGTTATCTCGGTTTTAATATTCAATTAGTTAAGACATAAAGGGTAGCGTTTGCTATCCTTTATATTTTCTTAAAGACAATTCTGGAGCTTACTGTGCCTGTTATTAAACTTGTTGACCTTGATCTCAAGGGTAAACGTATATTTATTCGCGCTGATCTGAATGTACCTGTGAAAGACGGCAAGGTGACATCGGATGCACGCATTACCGCCTCAATGGCGACGATTAATCATTGCCTTAAACAAGGTGCCAAAGTGATGGTCACATCGCATCTGGGCCGTCCTGAAGAAGGACAATGGACAGAGGAAAATTCACTGAAACCGGTAGCGGATAATATTGCGGGTCGTTTGAACAAACCCGTGCGTTTAATCCGGGATTGGGTGGATGGCGGTTTTGCGGTAGCCGATGGAGAACTGGTTGTGCTTGAGAATTGCCGCATCAATAAAGGCGAAAAGAAAAATTCAGAAGAAACTGCGCAGAAGTATGCGAAATTGTGTGATGTGTTTGTGATGGATGCGTTTGGTACCGCGCACCGCGCCGAAGCTTCAACCCATGGCATCGCCAAGTATGCACCGGTAGCTTGCGCAGGCATTCTGCTAACCGAAGAACTGGAAGCATTGACCAAAGCATTGCTTAATCCGGCACGCCCTATGGTGGCAATTGTTGGCGGCTCGAAAGTTTCAACCAAGCTGACGGTACTCGAATCGCTATCTGAGAAAGTTGATCAAATGGTGGTGGGCGGCGGTATTGCCAATACATTCCTGAAAGCGACCGGTAAGAATGTCGGTAAATCATTGTGTGAGGATGATTTGGTACCAACGGCTAAAATGCTGATGGATAAAATGACGAAACGCAATGCATCGATTCCGATCGCAGTCGATGTTGTGGTCGGTAAAAAGTTTGATGCCAATGAACCGGCAGTATTGAAAAACGCGGGCGATGTTGCTGATGATGACATGATTTTTGATATCGGACCCAAAAGTGCGCAAGAGCTGGTGGATATCATTATGCGTGCGGGAACCGTGGTGTGGAATGGTCCGGTGGGTGTATTTGAATTTGATCAGTTTGGTGCCGGTACTGAGAAAATTGCCAGAGCTATTGCGGAAACAAGCGCTTTTACGCTGGCGGGTGGCGGTGATACCATTGCGGCTATTCAAAAATACGATATCTATGACAAAGTGTCTTATATATCAACGGCAGGGGGCGCATTCCTCGAATTCTTAGAGGGCAAAAAACTGCCTGCAGTAGAAATATTAGAAATGCGTGCTAACTAATCGTCAAGAAAAATAATGATCCGAAGAACAAAGATTGTGGCCACACTGGGTCCTGCATGTAATAACCCCAAAATATTGGAACGTATGATTCAAGCGGGTGTAGATGTTGTTCGGATCAATTTTTCACATGGTACGCGCGAGCAGCATATTGAATTTGTAGAGTTGACGCGTTCGTTGGCACGAGCTGCGGGTCGTACGGTCGGTGTTCTGGCTGATCTGCAAGGTCCGAAAATACGCGTTGGCAAGTTTGAGCACGGCAAGATCAGGCTTGAAGTAGGCGATCAGTTTATTCTGGATGCTTATTGTGAGCTGGGCAATCAGGAAAGGGTTGGACTAGACTATAAAGAATTGCCGAATGATCTGGAAACAGGTGCCACGTTGATGCTGGATGATGGTCGCATTGTGTTGGGTGTATCTACGGTTCGGGATCATCAAGTATTCTGTGTCGTTGAACAAGGCGGTGTGTTGTCGAACAATAAAGGTATCAATCGTAAAGGCGGTGGATTGGGTGCACCCGCACTCACCAGCAAGGATTTGGAGGATATCAAAACGGCAGCAGAATTTGGTGCCGACTATCTGGCGGTATCTTTTGTGCGTTCAGGAGACGATATCCGGCAGGCGCGGGAATTAATGCTCGAAGCAGGCGGAAAAGGCATGATCATGGCCAAGATTGAGCGCTCGGAAGCCATTCTTGCCCTGGATGATATTCTGGAAGCATCGGATGCTATTATGGTGGCGCGCGGTGATTTGGCTGTTGAAGTGGGCGATGCTGCCGTTCCGGCTTTACAAAAAAGAATGATTCGCTCGGCGAGAGCGGGCAATAAACTGGTAGTGACAGCAACACAAATGATGGAATCCATGATTACTAATCCGATTCCAACGCGCGCTGAAGTGTCTGATGTTGCCAATGCAGTATTGGATGGTACGGACGCGGTGATGTTGTCGGCAGAATCGGCTGCCGGAGAATATCCGGTCGAAGCGGTAGAAGCGATGGCAAGGGTTTGCCTGGAAGCCGAGAAGGAATATTTGGTCAATAATGACCGGCGCATCATAACAGCGATCAATCAGGCTACCATTGAAGAAGCCATTGCGCGCGCCACCATGTTTACAGCAGGTAGTTTGCAGATTCGTGCGATTGCTGCGTTGACGCAAAGTGGTGTGACCGCATTGCTGATGTCACGAAGAAGTTCCAAAGTACCTATTTTTGCGCTCAGTCCCAATGAAGAAACGCGCAGAAGGGTGACGCTGTTCAGAGGTGTTTATCCGGTGGAGTTCGGTGAAGGACTCAGTGATCCGGAAGAAATTTTAAATCTTGCTGAGGAAGAATTACTCAATCGCGGTGTCGTGCGCAATGGTGATATCATGGTGATGACAATCGGAGAGCCCGTGGGTAAATCAGGCGGCACCAATACGATGAAAATCATCAAAGTAGGCGAATGGAAAACAAGGCAAGGAATTGATGCAAAGTAAACCCCTGGTGGGATGCAGGCTTTGGGTTGAGGTACCTGGTGAAAAGAATCAGATAATATTTTGAAAATGACTTATATTGAAACACGATCACATTAAGATAATTTTTTGAAGGAGATTTAAATGGCACTCGTATCATTAAGACAACTATTGGATCATGCAGCAGAAAACAGTTATGGCTTGCCCGCTTTTAATGTGAATAACCTGGAGCAAATTCAGGCGATCATGCAGGCGGCTGACGAATGTAACAGTCCGGTAATCATGCAAGGTTCCGCAGGCGCGAGAAAATATGCCGGTGAAGCGTTCTTACGCCATCTGATTGAAGCAGCGGTTGAAGCCTATCCGCATATACCGATCGTGATGCATCAAGATCATGGCGCATCGCCATCGGTTTGTGTCAATGCGATACGCAGTGGTTTTTCCAGCGTTATGATGGATGGCTCATTGCAAGCCGATGCCAAAACACCGTCCACCTACGAATACAATGTCAATGTCACGGCGGAAGTTGTCAGCATTGCGCATTCGGTCGGTGTTTCAGTGGAAGGTGAATTGGGTTGTTTGGGTTCGCTAGAGTCCGGTATGGGCGAAGCAGAAGACGGGCATGGTGCGGAAGGTGTGTTATCGCACGATCAATTATTGACCGACCCGGAAGAAGCTGCTGATTTCGTGCGTAAGACCGGTGTGGATGCACTGGCAATTGCGATCGGAACTTCGCATGGTGCCTACAAATTTACCCGTAAACCGACAGGCGATATTCTGGCCATTGAACGCATCAAGCAAATCCATCAACGTATCCCCAATACGCATCTAGTGATGCACGGTTCCAGCTCAGTGCCACAAGATTGGCTGGAAATTATTCGTCAATACGGTGGTGACATCAAAGAAACCTATGGTGTACCGGTGGAAGAAATTCAAGAAGGTATCAAATATGGCGTACGCAAGGTCAATATCGATACCGACATCCGCTTGGCAATGACCGGTGCGATTCGTCGTAGTCTGGAAAAAGACAAAAGCAATTTTGACCCACGCAAATTTCTGAAAGAGGCAACAGCCGCAGCGAAAGACATTTGTAAAGCGCGCTTTGAAGCTTTCGGTTGTGCCGGCCAAGCAGGGAAAATCAAGCCGATTTCTATGGAAAGCATGGCTAATCGCTATACGAAAGGTGAATTAAACGCGGTTATTAAGTAAAGTCAGTAGTATTCAATAAGCCTATGATTGATGTGCGGCTATGCACCCTCAATCATAGGGTCATAATTAGAGAGTTTTTGCAGTATTTCATCAGTTTTGTTCTAATTCGACGTCACTTTCTTAGAATATAATTCAAAGTGCATTTTCAATTTTATTCTTGATGTATTGCATTGATTTGTATATAAAGTTTAGTTTTCTGTGCATCCATAGAGGATAAAAGATGGACGATAGAATATTGGTAACGCGCCTGCTCGAAATCGGAGTCACAGCACGTCGTAGCAATCCTGAATCCTATGCTGAACCATCTAATGACGCCAATCTCAGGAGTATTGGTGTCGCAACAATTGCACACTGGCTTGAAGAATTGGGGCGTCATCGGCTGATCGGCAATGTTCAGCCGTGCTTCACGAGCTCGGGTGCCGGGTTTGAATTTCAGGTCACCGACGAGGCCGTACGATTGATATCCGATGCGTCTAAGCTCAATATATGGCTAAATACGATTGTGCCGCCCAGCCTTGAGTTCGATGTGTTCATCAGTTATGCGGCAGGGGATTCGGCAGTCGCCGATGAATTACGAAATGACCTCGAAAGGAACAGTCTTAAGTGTTTTATGGCGGAGAAGGATATCCAGGTAGCAGCGGAGTGGCAGGATTCGATTCGAGCGGCCTTAATAGGTTCAAAGCAGATTCTGGTATTGCTCACTCCGCGGTCGATAAATCGTCCATGGGTACTGATGGAAACCGGTGCCGCATGGGCTCTTGGGAAAGAAGTGGCCTCGCAAATTCGGACAATCGGATAAGTGGTAATCTTGCTCAATCTAAATCCGTGAAGTACGCGGCAAAAAAGGAGCGAGAGTATGAGAAGGACGAGGAGGAATCACGCAGCGGGATTCAAGGCCAAGGTGGCAATAGCTGCGTT
>JAGNZK010000082.1 GCA_017984435.1 Nitrosomonas sp.
TCACAAAATTAGTACGCAGAACTTCGTGGCGGCGGATGATTTCATTCAGGCTCCGCCGTAGCACGCTTCTATCCAGTTCACCCGTCAACCTCACCGCCCCAGGCAGGTTATACGACGCACTACCGCCTTCAAACTGATCCAAAAACCATAACCGTTCCTGCGAGTACGAGAGCAGAAGACCGTTTTCCCGATTTATGGGTATAACAGCGTAGCCTTCATCAAACTGTGTCTGCCGCAGGTATTCAATAATTTCCGCTTTATGATTTTGTAGCGCGGTCTTTAATTCAGGGGTATTCGTGTTAGGTGGAAATTTACCCCTAAGAGCACCATTATCCAGATACAAGTAGATATTTTTTCTCTTTAATTCAGATAACAAATCAGTCAAGATCATATCGCACCACCGACTTTCTGGTTGACTACTACATCGGGCAAATGCTTTCTAACTTTGGTTTGTTGCGCTCGCCGTTTTTGTAACCAGCGAACCACACCCGTGACATAAATGACAGGACAGGCAAGTCCGCAGAGAAACACCAGAATGCGACCAATCCAGCCAAACGCCTTGCCTGAATGTAAAGGCCATTGCCAGTCGAGAAATGTTTCCCCTGCACTGCGGCGTGTGTCAGGTGCGCGCGCACTCAGTATTTCACCGCTGTACTGATCAATTGCAAGTTGCCGTTCCGACCAGAAAACACTCAAGCCGGGTACATTTCTTTGAACAACCACATATACGCCAACTTCGCTGCCTGGAAAGTAGATCGCACTCAGTTCTCCCTCTGGAAAATGTTCCGTAACGCTCATCCATGCCTGCTCTCCGTCGATGGGCTGTACGCCCATAACCGGGGTAGATAAAAGTTTGTGTGGAGACTCGCGGGTAGCCGGAGAAAACTGTTGCGTTACCCAAACAAAGGGATCGTTAAGATTCATATATACGCCGGCTAACAGCACGGCTCCCAACACCGGAAAGAAATACAAGGCAAGTGTTTTATGCAGATCAACATTAAATCGTACGGCACCTGCGTTAGGCTTGATGGTTAACGCTTTAAGCCACTGGCCAGTGACTGGCCACCAGACAATCAGCCCAGTTATCAGTGAAACAATCAAAAGCAAAGCAGCAATGGCTACCAGCGTAATTCCATTCGTACCCAACAACAAACTGAAGTGAAGCTGGAAAATAAAATCCATCAGATAATCGGGTACCCATTCATCGGCACCATAACTGCGCACTCCGGTAACCTGTGCGCGATAAGGATCAACAAAAATGCGTTGCCAATTTCCTGATTCCTGATCCGCGTAAACGGCAAAAACACCCTCGCTATTGCGTGGAGCATACAATGTGGTAATTTTGCTGCCTGGAGCAGCGGCTTGCTCAGCCGCATGAAAAATTTTATGCAGTGGTTGGTGAATCGCTTTGTCATCTGCACGCTCAATTTGTGCAGGTACAGTGACTGTTAACAATTCCGGATTAAGCCATTCATCAATCTCTTGAAAGAACACCAGTATGCTGCCGGTAATACCAAAAACCACTAACAGCGCCCCTACAATCAAGCCAAGGTATAAATGAACATCCAACCACACTTGACGCCATGATCGTTTCCGTTTGTTGCGCGCAACCACCTGATTTGTTTTATTCATCTCTGCAGACATCTCTAATAATCAATCCGTAGCGACCCTAAGAAGATGCGTGAAGCGCCGGGTGTAATAAAGTAGTTAGCACCATTAGTGCCAGTAAAGTATTTTTCACCCGATACATTGTTGACGTTGAGTTGGGCCGTCATTCGCATGAATCCCACTTTGAATTGGTAGCTGGCCATCAAGTTACCGATTACAAATGCGGGCAACTGGAGGCTATTTTCTGCATCTCCCTGGCGCTTATCTATTGCCTGTATACCCCCACCTATCCTCAGCCCACGCAACTTTTCATCGCGGAACTCGTAGGTATTCCACAAACTGCCCGTATGCTCAGCCGCAAGAAAAAGCCGGTTTCCCTCATTACCCGAACTGGTACCAATCGGATTTCCGTCATTATCAAAAACAGCACTGACATCTTTGGTAATCTTGGCAAACGGCATGTAGCTGTACGTGGCGATCATGTTCCAGCCAGGCAGGATCTCGCCAGCCACATCCAATTCGACCCCCCGGGTTTCCGCTTCGCCAATGGATTTGGAAAAACGAGGATTGGCTGGATCGGGAACAGCAATTCCCTGTTTGATTAACTCAAAATAAGAAAAAGTTGATCGTAACCGGCCGCCCCAGAATTCATTTTTGATACCCATTTCCCATTGCTGGGCAGTCTGTGGTGGCAGTTTATTCCGATTCACATCAATACCATTTGATACCCCAAAGTTCTCGGTATAGCTACCGTAAAGCGACAACCACTCCAACGGTTGCCATAACAGGCCGCCTCGAGGAGAAAAACGATCATCTTTGCCGGTAGTTTCGTTATTTACGGTATCCCGACTCACTGCGTTGTCGTAACGAAATCCCCCCATAGCATGAAGATTAAAAGGCAGTTTCACCTGATCTTGAAAATAAGCACCATGCCACGCTGTCGTTGTCCTGAATTTACCTGCAATAAAATCCGGATTATCAAAGATAGGGGGGGCGGTCAAATATATCGGATTAAAGATATTGATCGTACTCTCTGGACAACAGACACCGCCAGGAGGAGACAAATCTGCCTGGTGATAATAATCGTAACCAAATAACAATGTATGCTTGAATATCCCAGTGTTCACATTTCCCACAAGATTAAGCATACTTTGGTAGCGGGTACTGGAGAATGGTGCGTCAAATGCAAATCGAGTAACAAGACCATTCGGATCTGCAGCACCGAAAGGCACAACTCCTTTATTCTGCTGGACATCAACTTGCTGAGTGGAAAGCCAATGGTTCAGTTTCCAATTTTCATTGATTTGATGCGACCAGTTAACACCCCCAAAATAACGATCACCCTTAGTTTGGCTAAATCCAGGTTCATCCAATCTAAGGCGCGGAGAAACAGGCGCTGGCCGATTCCCCAGCGCGGGAATTCCCCCATCCTGAGACAGATTAAAAGACGAATACTCCATTTCGGCAGTTATCTGCGTTCTTGGGCTGATCTTCCATGTCACTGTCGGTGCAAAAAACACCGTGTTCCGTTCAATAGCGTTACGAAATGAGCCCGAATTCTCATACGACAAATTCATTCGATAAAGCAGGGTGCCGTCTTTTGTCAAAGGCCCGGTGGCGTCGACCGCAGTACGATAAAAATTAAAATTACCGGCTTGTTGTTGCAGTGAATAATAAGGTGTTGCCAACGGTTGCTTGGTGATGTTATTGATAATACCGCCAGGATCAGCCCGACCAAACAAGATAGAACCGGGCCCCTTCAGTACCTCCACCTGCTCAACATTGGCCATTTCGACAAAGTTATTATCAGGAATAAACACACCATTGCGGTAATAAGCATTGGTCTGAAATCCACGAATAGTGAAAGCATCCTGACCGGCAAGCGAATTGGGAAAAAAAGTCACACCGCTCACATTTTGCAGCGCATCCTGCAACCTGAATGATTGCCGGTCCTGTAACACTTGGCGCGGAAGGACCTGAATGGAAAACGGTGTTTGCATAACCGGCGTGTTTGTCTTGGTAGCCGTTGAGGTATTCGGGCGGATATATTGCTTGTTATAGGGAGAACCCGGTTCGGTGGAATCCTCAACCACGATTTCAGGCAATGTTGCCGCTATGGGATTACTTTCGGTGTGTTCCTGTTTTGACGCCATCCTGACCGTATAACGACCAGAAGCCGTTTCAACGGCCATCAGTCCCTTGTCCTCGAGCAACAAAGCCAATGCTTCCTTGACTTCATAATTCCCTTTCAATACAGTTGATTGACGACCAGACAGAAGCTCCGGATCATAATCAATCTTTACTTCCATCGTTTTTGCCACCTTATCCAATACCAGCGGCAATGGTGCGGCAGGTAGATCAAGCAGAGTTGTACCCGCATAAGCAATATTTATCATGCCCGTCAGGACAATAACCGGAATACTCAGGCACTTCAGTACGGATAGTGTCTTCAATAATCCGTTAATTAACCTAAGCAAGTATCTTGTTGCACTTTCTCTCATAAAATCATCCCATTTAGACTTTCAGAAAATGAATAAAATAAAAGTTCCATAATACTTTCCCAACTTGTTTAAGCGATTACAGCAATCCGGATTTCATATCGCGATATCTTCATATTGCCCGTCTTCTGTTATGTTTTTCTGCGTATGATTCATTTCCTGCCACTGAGCGGTTTCTACAGCATCTGCCAAAGTAGCGATCGTGACGTACTCAAAGATTGTACGAAGCGGTAGCTTGATATGAAATTTAGTGTGAATTCGCGAGATGATC
The DNA here is from genome assembly GCA_017984435.1 of Nitrosomonas sp. Taxonomy (GTDB): domain Bacteria; phylum Pseudomonadota; class Gammaproteobacteria; order Burkholderiales; family Nitrosomonadaceae; genus Nitrosomonas. The sequence goes on from JAGNZK010000082.1 coordinate 4,378, forward strand.
TGAGTAACCAATAGCGAATGTCCGCCGAGTTCGAAAAAATCGTCATGAATCCCAACCTGTTCCAGTCCCAATACTTCCGCCCACAGTTTTGCCAGCGCTTCTTCAATTGAATTACGGGGCGCCACATACTGAGAAACCAGTTCAGTCGCGGTATCCGGCTCTGGCAAAGCTTTTCGGTCCAACTTTCCATTGGTACTCAGCGGTAAACAATCCAAAAATACAAACGCTGCAGGTACCATGTAATCCGGCAAATGCGCCTTAAGATAGATCTTCAGTTCATCACTGCTGAGACTTGCTTCATTTCCAACCACATACGCAACCAACCGCTTGTTACCGGAACTATCTTCGCGG
>JAGNZK010000055.1 GCA_017984435.1 Nitrosomonas sp.
TGTACAGCCAATCTTTGATGCGATCGATTTAATCGCCGACCATTGCGATTCATGCTCCTTTTGCTGCTCGAATACCAATCTTACCGCTCGTTCTCGTACTTCCGGTGAATAACTGATTTGATTCTTCATCTCTTCCTCCTCTCAAACCATTTTATCTCCGGAAATACCGTGAAGATTCAATCATTTATAGGAAATAATTTTCATTTGAGAAATCTTATATATTTCTCCTTAAATGATTGGATTGCATCAATAAAATTTGTTATGAACACAAAATGTGTACAGCTACCCGCTTAGATGGAATTGCAGTATCGATAACAACCGCCAGTCTTCGCTTAGTGCATGGTAGCGGCAAAGCTAGCAGCGAATGCATAGCAAGATGATTGGGAATTTCACTGTAACCCAGCAAAAAGTCTGCTGCGAGTAAACGAGTTACATTAAACTATAAAGTGAGCCGGGTTGATGAAATTATTCCAATTTATCCGCAGCACGATCTAGTCCTGGCAAGATAACTTATACAGCCAGGTTTTTCAGTATGAGAAATAAGGAGAATATTATGACTGTCGGTGAAATTTGTAATCGTGAAGTAATCGTTATTCAACGGGATGCAACCATTTCGGAAGCTGCCAAGCTAATGCGTCAGTATCACGTGGGAGCCGTCATTGTCGTTGATAAACATAATGACCGTCAGGTCCCGGTGGGAATCGTCACGGACCGTGACCTTGTTGTTGAAGTTCTGGCCACGGAACTGGATGAAACAGTGATTACCGTCGGCGACATTATGGCACCGGAAGTATTTACGATTAAAGAAAATACCGCGACCTATGAAGCGATTGAATTTATGCGCCGCAAAACTATCAGGCGCTTGCCAATCGTAGATGAAGCCGGGGAATTGGTCGGCATACTTACTTTGGATGATGCGTTGCAACTGCTCTCAGAAGAATTGCTTGATCTTGCCAAATTGGTCAGGTATGAGCACAAGAAAGAAATACGGCACCGCCCGTAATGCAATTTCATTCTCCGGGCAATCGGAAGTGCCTCAGTTAACCGATTGCCCGGATAGTATCGCAGAAAAATTTCCCTTGAATTCCTGATAAGCACCCAAATATTCGTATGGGAATGGCTTACCGATAGCATAGATTACAAGGGATATACCAATGCGCAGATGAAGCGCAAGCTGTTATATTCTTGTCATATATCCTTGCTATTGTGGCGTGACATTACATGCAAGGAGTGAATTCAAGTGGAACAACCTGAAGCTCAGACCGATCTTACTAGCAATAATTATTACTTAAACAAACAAAAAGATAACAATCCGTTTCATGAAACCGGTCAATTAAGACGTGCAAAAATGCACGCAGCGTACCTTATTGAAGCGATTGATAGTAGCAAAGCACTCACGCCTTCCCTGCATCAACTACTGGAAGCAAGTCTTATTTTGGAAACAACAAATTCTAAAATTCTTGCTGCGTACCTAAAACGGTCCCCGGCCACTATTCGCTCCGAATTTCAAAGAATTTGTACAGTCCTTGGACATATCGGGGAATTTCAGAAAACTTCCAGTATTAAAATCTGATCAATTAAACACATTTGTTCAATTGAACAACATAAAGGAGAACTATCAAATGCGAAGCGCAATAAACGCGGAAGATGCTAAAAAATCCAATACTCAGTTGTCTAAAAACAAAGAACATATACCCGGTCACCCGATCATCACGATAGGAAAGGGAACTGATCATCAGGAAATAACCGCTACCGCCGCTTATTACCTGGCTGAAAAACACAGCGATTCTAAAGATGATGAAATTGATACTATAAGAGATTGGTTCGAAGCTGAAATGGAAATAGGCAATGAGCTAGACTTATTTGATGTTGATGAAAGAGATTTTCAGTTCTTCACACCAAGGCTGAGTGAATAAGTTGGAAAGTAGATCTTATGCCAATACGCTAAACATCAATCGGTTGCATACTGTTCAAGATACTCAGTTCGATCACTGCATAATCCTCGCCACCAACGCTCAGCAACTTCGACAGAGCATTCAATATGGAAAGTGACAGCGCCTGTTCCTTACCCGATTAACTGAACCAACTGGAATTCTTACAGTACTCATACTGCTGTTGCTCCAATCCTGACAGGAATACGCTGTCTGCCGAATTGACCGGAAAATTGCTCAAAATGGCCTGCAATTGCAGCATTACAATTTTCACAATGACCGTTCTGAGTCAACCGATACTGCTTGATTTCATACCAATCGCGCACGATTAGGTCGGTCCCACACGCTGGACAATAAGTTGTATCGCCTTCGAGATGATGCACATTACCGGTATACACATATTGCAGCCCGGCATCCAACGCAACCTTACGCGCTTGAATCAATGTCTTAACCGGTGTGGACGGTATATCGTTGAGTTTGTAATCCGGATGAAAAGCACTGAAATGCAACGGTACATCAGCGCCCAGTTCTTTAACGATCCAATCGCTCATCGCGCTGATTTCCTGACTTGAATCATTCAGCCCCGGAATCAATAACGTAGTCAACTCAAACCACACATTCGTTTCATGCTTCAGGTACTGCAGTGTCTCCAGGACGGGTTGCAGATGTGCGCCGGTTTGCCTGACATAAAACGCTTCGGTAAATGCCTTGAGATCAACGTTGGCTGCATCCATTTTGGCAAAAAAGTCACGCCGCGGCTGCGCATGGATATAACCTGCCGTCACGGCAACAGTCTTGATGCCTTTGGCATGGCAGGCATCCGCCACGTCCATCGCATACTCGGCAAAGATCACTGGATCGTTGTACGTGAATGCCACACTCTTGCAACCACATTTCTCCGCATAACGCGCAATATCTTCCGGGCTGGCCTGATCAGCCAGTTTGTCAAAGCTACGTGATTTGGAAATATCCCAATTCTGGCAAAATTTGCAGGCTAGATTACAACCCGCGGTGCCAAACGACAAAATACTGCTGCCGGGATAAAAATGATGCAATGGTTTTTTCTCGATGGGATCGACACAAAAACCGGATGATCTTCCGTAGGTCGTCAATACCATGACATCGCCAACACGACCACGGACGAAACAAGCTCCGCGCTGCCCTTCGTGCAATTTACAATCGCGCGGACACAAATCGCACTGAATCCGGTCATCCTCCAACGGATGCCAATACTTGGCTGGGTATTGCTCAAGGGCACTAATCGGTTCATCCATGCGTATACTCCTTGGAATAATCTGTTTCACGCCATTTGGTTACGGTATAACGGGATAATCGAATATCCTCAGCCCAGAAATCCTCAGACAATCTGGCTTTAGACTTTAACTTGGCAAGAAACTGTTGCGGTTGTGGAAGACTTTCCCATACTTGAGGCAAAAAGGTGCTGCGATAAGGCCCGTATTCAAATACAATCCCGTCAATAGTTGGGCGTAATTGCGCCACAGCGTCAGCTTCGCTGCTAAAACCAAGCGGTTGCAATTCAGAGAGCAATGACACTTCCACGCTCACCGTATCCAGCTCATCAGCTACCAATGGCATAAAACGAGGATCACGCAACGCAGCCGATACTGCATTATTGCTCACATCGTCAATCAGCGAATCACAAGCCTGCAAAGAACCGACGCAACCACGTAATTCACCCCATTGCGTCAATGTAACAAAACTTGCGCCGGGCTGAAAAAGCCACGACATACTTTCATCAACCACCGCAGGTGCACAAGGCACATGCAAAGCGCGAGAAATAGCAACACGCGCAATTTGCAATAGTATTTTTCCTTGCTCATTTTTCTCAGGCGACATACGCATATCTCCCATCAATTCAATGCAATCGCTGCATAGCCAACCACCTGATCACGTGGACCCGCAGTATCGCCAGAGTTCCGCAGATCCAACAAATGTGGTGTCAGATGATGTTTTTGAGCGGCAATAATCAAACCATTGATCGGTATACTCCCACAGGCATGATCCTGTTCAATGGGCTGCCGTAACTGTAATATTGATTGCACGGTTTCACTATCCACGCGCTGTGCCGCCGCATAAGGCAAATAATGCGAAAGATCCGAACTGATCACAATCAGGGTCTCTTCTCCACCCCACAGATAATCCAATACTTCAGCAACTACTTCCGCCGATGTCATACCAACCACCAGCGGTAGCAAGGTAAAATCACTCAGCACAGTTTGCAAAAAGGGTAATTGCACTTCCAGAGAATGCTCCAAGGCGTGCGTTTCCCTATGAATAGTCACTTGCGGTAAATGTGCAATCACATTGACTAAATCCGCATCCAGTTTCACATGACCCAGCGGCGTATCAAAAACATCCACCCCTGGCAAAGCCAAACCATGGACCGCTACACGATGCGCAGGACCCAGCAATACCACGCGTTGAATGATGGGAGCGACAGCACGCAAACTAGCATAAGCCGTTGCAGCAACGGCACCGGAATACACGTACCCCGCATGGGGGACGATCAATGCTTTGGGCTTGAAATCATACAATCTCGCACTGGCAAGTAAGTGCCGCACATCCTGTTCAAGCTGCCACGCATCAGCGGGATAAAACAAACCTGCGACTGCGGGAAAACGAGTAGCTGTCATAATATTGCCTTCTCCCACTGTGTGATCCATACAAATATAAGACAAAAAATCAGAAGAAAGATTGCAACTACCCGACTTACTCCCGTTTATCACTTACAGATCATTTAGTCTTATACTGCGGAAATTAATTTTATCTCTCCGAGGATACCGTCGTAATCCGACGCATTCCCATACACGACAGCATAATGATATGAATAATAAGAAAAACATTATATAAACAAAAAATCTTATGGTATTTATCGCAGAATCGATTACAACCTTCTATGACAAAGCGCAAGACAGGCTCAGTCTGATATTCAACGCCCAAGAGAAGAAACCGTTAGTAGGCCTTATGACACGTCAGCTGTTTAAAGGTTTGCTAGCACAACTTCCCAATTGGCTGGCACCTCAACATCCTGATTCCATACCACCGACAACGGAGCAACAATGGGAAATCAATCACATTCATCATCAGATATCACAACAAAAGGTAGTTGTAACGTATGGAAAGATACCATCCAATCATCAACTCGAATCCTTTCTTATTAACACCATCCACTTTACCAAAGCGAATCTCCCTGATGGCGATCAGAAAATCAAGCTTGAATTCTTGGATTCAGGCAAAACGACCGAAATCATTTTTGTGCTCAATGCTGCTCAGCTGCATAAATTAATCGGTGAAATTTTCAAACAAGTCCAAGCCTGGGATATCAATGACCCATGGCAGGAAAAGAATAGAACCCCTGCATCGTCAAATACTAACGATAGAATCGTGCATTAATTCCTTCACCTCTCATGGTGACTTATCACTCGCTCACACATAATTAATAACATCGCTTATTATTTTTTTCCATAATTTGTGATATAACTTAAATCATGTACTGATCAGCATAAAAGAGTTACGTGGTCGGTACAGTGTGCTAAGTGTTCACATTTTTAATGTATCAACATAAAAAGGAGTAATTATCATGCGAGCTATATCAACAACGATTGCAGCCGGAACATTAGTGTTTTTTATGAGTACCCAAGTTTGGGCAACAGATGCCGGACATACTTCAGAAGCAATGGAGCATGCTGGAAAATCCCAAGCGCATGGGGAGATGGGGCATGCAAAAGAAGCACTTCAGCATGCAAAAGACAGTTTGACACATGCTAAAGAAGCAGGTAAAGGGCATGCCGATGCACATAAGCATATGGACGAAGCCGTCAAACACTTAGAAGAAGCGATTAAACATGCTGAAATGGGTCATGGTGCTGAATCAGCCAAGCATTCCGAAGAAGCCATGAAACATATGCGTGAATCTAAACATTAATCGTTCAAATCAGCCCGTACTCTTGACCCTTGGCTTTGCCAAGGGTTAGTCTCATCAATCCCTCATCCCTTCCCAGTAAAAATCGTCCATCCCTAAAATGCAATTTGGGATCGCTCCAATTCCTCTCATTTCCTGCTTTCACTTGACTACAAAAAAGACACGCTAGATCAATCTGAATTCGGCAAGCAATGGCGTATGATCAGACAAACGGCGCCACGGTTGACCGTATAAATGAATACAGTTAACAATCTCGAGACCGCGAAAATAAATACGATCCATCGACAACACAGGCAACCAGGCAGGGAAAGTACGCGCATAAGCACCGTGGGTGTATTTAAAAACTTCCTTAACGCCCAGATCTTGGTGTAAATAATATTCAGCACGACCACGCCAGTCATTAAAATCTCCGGCAATGATCAGTGGTTCATCCGACGGAACATGGGATTTGATACGCTTGGCCAGTGTTGAAAATTGACGCTCTCTTTCAAGTTCGAATAAACCAAGGTGCACACAAATCACATGAATTTTTTGATTGGCCCCAGGAACCTGAATCGCGCCATGTAGCAAACTGCGACTGGCTGACCGTAATATGGAAACGTTAATATTCTCCCATTCGACAAAAGGATATTTGCTCAACATCGCATTACCGTGATGTCCTGATTTATAAATCACGTTTTTTCCATAAGCATGATGATGCCAGACCTGATCAGCCAAAAACTCAAACTGCCGGTTATTCGGCCAATCATCAAAGCGGTTCTTGGATATATGACGTTCGCCATGCACTTCTTGTAGAAAAACCACATCGGCATCAATACGGCGTAATGAGTTTTTTATCTCATGCAGAATAAAACGCAGGTTAGTCGCGCTGAATCCCTTGTGAATATTGTAAGTCAGAACTTTTATTGATGTAGCGGACATGAGGTTCCAGAATTTTTGCAGTTTTCATCAGTCATAATACTCATGATAAATCACACCAAAAATCAAATCATTAATTTGCCCAATCTGGTCAGCCTGATGCGGATATTAATGGCGCCAATACTGTTTTACTTGGCGCTCGCTCAACAACCCTATTGGTTCATTGGCGTATTATTATTCGCAGTATTTACGGACGTACTGGATGGTTTTCTTGCCAGAATATTGAACCAGATAACCCCGATGGGTTCGCGTCTGGATAGCTGGGGTGATTTCATCATCTATTCAACGATGGCAATTTGTGCCTGGATATTATGGCCGGACATCATACTACGGGAAAAGCTTTATTTCATTATCATTATCCTTAGCTTCACACTACCTGTACTCATCGGTTTTTTCAAATTTCATACCGTCAGCAGCTATCACACGTGGAGTGTAAAACTCGCTGTCGCGATTACGGTTATCAGTTACATCTTACTTTTTACCGGCCTGCTCGACTGGCCCTTCCGCCTGGCTACTTTATTCTGCCTGTATGCAGCCCTTGAAGAAATCACCATCACACTACTGATTCGGCATGAGCGTGTGGATGTCAGAACAGCATGGCAGGCACTAAAGTACAAACAGGAAAATAAAGTAGCAGCAAATGAGGTCTCGGGAAAAACACCGGAATATTGAAATCACTGCGTAAAAATAACAACCGGAATATTATGTTTCATTAAATCACCCGCATTATTGAATCGCTATCCTCTTTATAGAAACACAGTGTATGATCTGAAAAAGTCGTCGTAATATATTCCTGCCCTATTATTAGAAGAAAAATAAGTCATGAACAGCGCATCCATTATTAAAATCCTGATCCTTGATGACGACACTTTCATGCTCAAGCTCCTGACCAGGATGCTTGCCAAGCTAGGTTATACTTCGGTCAACTCGTGTGACAATGGCCACGATGCGCTCAAAATGATTGATGATACCAATACCTGTCCTGACTTGATTCTGCTCGATCTCAATATGCCGGATATGGATGGCATCGAATTCGTACGTTATCTGGTCGACAGACAATATCACGGCGATCTTATTCTGGTCAGCGGCGAGGATGAGCGCATGCTAAAAACCGCCGAGAAGTTGGTTCATGCCCATAAAATTCCGATGCTCGGCTATCTGCATAAGCCGGTTAGTCCTGATAAATTATCCGAGATAATGAGTCAGTGGGGAGCGAGTTCTTCAGAAAATAAACCGCAATCCAATAAAAAAATTTACAGCGCGGCAGAATTACAGTCTGCCATTGCCAATCACGAGTTAATAAACTACTACCAACCGAAAGTATCCGTGGCAACCGGTGAAGTAATCGGTGTTGAAACACTGGTGCGCTGGCATCACCCAGTCGATGGCTTGGTATTTCCCGACCACTTTATCGGCATTGCAGAAAAAAATCATCTGATTAATGAATTGACCACCTGTGTCCTGACCAACGCATTGACGCAAGCCAAAATATGGCACGAAAATGGATTGAATCTGCGCGTGGCCATTAATCTTTCAATGGATAATCTGGCATCATTGGATTTCCAGGATCTTGTCGTCAATCTGGTCACTCAGGCGGGCTTGTCACCGCAAGGCATTGTACTAGAAGTAACCGAGAGTCAGGTGATGGGTGCTGATGCGCGGGTTCCACTCGAAATTCTGACGCGATTGCGCCTCAAACGATTCCATTTGTCGATTGATGATTTTGGTACCGGACACTCATCGTTAGCTCAATTACGCGATATCCCTTTTGATGAACTCAAGATTGATCAAAGTTTTGTTCATCGCGCGTGGACGGATGACACGCTACGCGCCATATACGATGCCAGTTTATCCGTGGCGAAACAATTAGGTATGGAAACTGTAGCGGAAGGTGTTGAGGATCAACATGATTGGGAACTCTTACGTCAAACGGGATGTGATTTGGCGCAAGGCAATTTTGTTTCAAGACCCCTGCAAGCCGCCAATTTTTCCACTTGGACGGAAGAATGGAAAAACCGGGTACGCAATGGATTAATAGCAGACTCCGTGTAGTCTTTATGGTTGAAAAATCAAAAGCGATTGCCCGGGATGCGATCGATCAATCGTACCCCGGGTATATCATTTGCGCCTTAGCGGCGGCGTTTCAGGCGCCGTTCGGTATCTTCAATGACTGACGCGAGAATCCCGCGTTTCTTCATAACCGCAAGAGTCTGTTCCATCACCTTGACGGCATTTGCTTTATCGCCTTCTTTCTCCATCGCCTCGGCGAGGATTCGTAGCTGATCAAAATAGGCGATATGACCCATGACTTGAGCCGCTGCTGCAGGTTTGCTCAACAGGCCTTTTATCAGCGTCTGCGACGCTTCGGCGATCTTTCCGGCTGATGCGACGATTTTCATGTCTCGAACACCCGATACGGCAAGCTGCTTATAAGCGCGTAACTCGGGAGAACACAACGCGGTTGTTGCCGTTATTACCACCGGATTGTCAGGGCAGCGTGCAACAAGATCCCGCAGCACATCAGTGGCTGTTTCCAGTGCAGGCGCACCGGCAAAATTCAGCACGCGACCGACGTCTTCGGTGAAGTAGTTTCCTGCGATACGACCTTCTTCAACGTTTTGTGGCGGTTGTACCCAGAGACGTATGACATTCGATACCACAATTTCGTCCCCCATGCTCACTGCCGCTTGTAGTTTGTAGAAACCCGGTTCATCGATCAACCAGCCAGACGTGCTGGCACTGATCAAATGCGCGCCATAGATTGATTCTCCGTGCTCAAGATTATCTGCATGTCCCTCGTGGCAGCGGGTTATCATGGGACGCCAGATTTTTGCCTGCCCCCCTTCGCGCTGGACACAGAGCGAAAAATGCTTGCCATCCGACAACATCCCATCGTCCAACTTAACCGGTGCGCCGGAAGTGTTCGTCAGCTTCAACTCCATGGTTACCGGCTCCAGAAAGCGGTAGATGTTTTCATCCCGATTGGGGCGTAGTTTCAGCTGATAGCGCCCGCTTTGTGGAACGTTTAATCCTTCTTCGAATCCGTGATTGGTAAACCAGGCTTCATTACCCATTTGCACGAATCTACGCGGCGCGTGCCGCATGAAGATAAGCTCATTGTCCGAGAAACGGAAAGTAAAATCCGCAAAAAATGCCGCTTGTCCGCCCGATACGTTGTAAGGATAATTCATGAAGCTGCGAGCTTCCAGTTCGCCTGCCAGCGGAATCCATGGATTGCCCCAAGGCTCACCCAGCGACTTCTGCCAACTGTGCGCAAGATTGAAAGCATGGCCCATCTCATGCGCAGCAGTCCAAAAAACCATACGGTTTCGCCATGCTGCGGGATTGAGATCGCCTGCCGGATAATCCTGAATAAAACTGTCGGTAAAAATCGATGTACCCTGCCGGTGATTCTGTCCAATATCGTCGAACATAACGCCACCCAGCGAACGCCCCTGATCGTGCTGACGCGCAAAAAGGACCCACAGCGCCCAGTTGGGTTTATCTGCAAATCGTGACCAATAGGTGATCATGGCATTGTGCATTTCGCTATCCGACCAAGTCACATCCCCGCCCGCATCTGCCGCCGGAATTACCGATGCATTGGGCGAAATCGACACATCAAAGCCGGCACGCTGATAGACTGAGGCAAGTGAAAGCGTTTCGGCAAGAAGGCTTGCCGGGCGATTGGGGTGAGAACCGGTATCGTAAGTCGTTGTTGCACCGCTTGCATTATCGACTGTATCGATTTCGAATTCGATCGGATCGAAATATTGCGAAGTGAATCCAAGATCATGAGTAACCGGTGCGATACCCCCACCAGAAAAAGTGATCTGATAGAACGAATAATTAAGCCCTGTCCCGCGTTTAGCACTAAAAGTCAGCATGGTGCCTGGGATGAGTGCGTTATTGCCATCCCGATATGTGATATTTGCTACGATTTCGCGCCGATTGATACCCAGGCAAATATCGCTGACCACTTCTGCAATCGCATGCGCATTCGTACGTGGAAACAATCGAAATGCCTCGAGTGAAATGCGATTTTGTGGATAGAAGCGATCGACGTCTACCCGGACCGTCAAATTAAACATATTGATCGGAAAAATAGGACGTCCGGGAATACCAGGATTAGCTGACAAGGCTGACATCAGGCGATGATACTTTCCACTGACGGGGCCGCAGAATTTGAACGGAAACGGAATAGGTCTCGGAAACGGCGTGGGGAAAGGCCATTTCGGTACGGGTTCGGGTACAGGTTGTGGAAACGGTGGGATCGGTATCGGTATTGGTCCATCTGGATTAGGTGTAAAACTATCATGCACCTCAGCCCCATCGTCAATACGCCCACCGACAAAATCAGGATGTTGCTCATCGGCAACGAGTTTTGCTTCTGCTTTCAGCGTTGCATCAAGTTTGCTTGAACCGCCTTTTGCGGCAGGTTTGTCTTTCTCAGCCATGATTTTCTCCTCTAAGAAAATAAAAAAGTACTACGTTCCTCGACACGCAAAGAGCATGATAGAAACTTCCCTTTTTCATGAGATGAGAATTAACAGTACAGAAAATTAAAAAATTAATCTGTGACAAAATTCACAACTAACTTAAAGAACCAACTTAAAACAGACTTGAACAGTCCTCGACGACTATCAGAATCAAACCTCACGCATCTTTTTCATGCAATGAAGCCAAATATGCTGCAACCTTGGCCATCTCAGCATCAAAACTGGGCAACAATTCCACCAATGCCTTCGCATCGTTATTTTTACCCGCTTGCTCCATTTCTGCGCACAATTCACCCAGCACGAGCGCACCCACTGAACGTGATGAGGACTTGAGTTTGTGCGCGAGTGAACCAACTGTTACCCATTGTCCGGTTTGGTAAGCAGCTCGTAGTTCTGTAGCTGTTTTTCCTGCACTAACGCGATAATCCTGCAACATTTCCTTGATCATGTCCGGATCATCACCGACTAATTTCTCAAGCACATGAACGTCAACCGGAACCACAGCGGACTCGACTTCATGAGTAAGTATGAGGGATTGCGGTGCGGAAGATTGTGTCACTGATGCATTGTCCACAATCGGCTTGCCGCTGAGATATTTTTCCAAAACGGATCGTAAGTCTTCAAGTTGCGCCGGTTTAGTCAGATAATCGTCCATACCTGTATCCAAGCAGTGTTCCCTCTCACCTTTCAATGCATTCGCAGTTAATGCGACAATGGGGATATGTTTGTGGCCAGCTTCTTGAGAGCGGATATTTTTTGTCAACTCAAAACCATCCATCTCAGGCATATGCAGATCTGTCAGCAATAGCGCATAATCAGAAAGTTGCAAGCGCTGTAACGCTTCACGCCCATCATTGGCAATATCTGCCGCATAACCAAGCAAGTTGAGTTGCTGTCGAATCACTTTCTGGTTAATCTCGTTATCTTCAGCAACCAAGATCAGTTTACCTTGTCGCAAGGCTTCTTCGCGCGAAACGGATACCGGTTCTGACTTAAGTACATCGGCAAGCGGTTCTTTTTCCTCGCCGACTTCGATTCTTCCGGCAGCGATGGCCATTGCACGCAGTAACGATTGACGATACAGCACATCGCCATCCAGCGTAACAATATCAATATCTTCAACACGCGCATGCCGACGACGGCCTCGCTTAATAATAATAAAGTGTGGTGCTATGTCGGATTTCAGCGCATCAGATTCAGCTTGAACACTACGTTTTAATACATTGGAACGAGTAGCAAACGCAGTGCGTAATTCCTCAATGGATGGCGTTTGTTGCCCCGCATCGATCACAACAAGCCACAAACCGGGAACAAGATTCTGGATAAGCTGCTGGATCGAACTAAGATCGGATATCTGTTCAACCATTGCCCCCGCACTTTTTAAATAAATGGTCAAGTCATTACCCAAACCATCGTGATCGCCCAATATCAGGCAATTCAGACCACTGAGATCGTCAATCTTGCTATCTGTGATGGGAACAGCAGGTAAAGGCTTGAATGGCATTTGTATGATAAATGTTGAACCCTGCTGCGGCTCACTTTGTACCGCTATTTCCGCATCCATTAATTCCGCCAGATGGTGGGAAATAGCCAGTCCGAGGCCGGTTCCGCCAAAACGCCGCGTTGTTGAGGGATCACCTTGCGAGAAGGATTTGAAGAGTTTTTCCTGTGTCTCCTTATTCATACCGATACCGTTATCAGAAACCTGAAAAGTAATCACCACCTGATCAGGATTGGATTCGGTCAACAACACTCTTACCGATACTTTGCCAGCTTTCTCCGGCCTATTTGAAAATTTGATCGCATTATTAACAATATTGACAAGCACCTGGCGCAGACGTAACGGATCTCCCAATACATTTTCCGGAATCGCAGGATCAATAAACAGCGTCAGTTCCACTTTCTTTGTCAATGCCAGATGGGCCAACATACCACAAGCATTCTCCACCACACTGGCCAAGCGCATAGGAATCTTTTCTATTTCCAGTTTGCCTGCCTCAATCTTGGAAAAATCAAGAATATCTTCAATAATGGCCAGTAAAGCATACGCGGAATCCCGTATTAAATTAGCCATTTCCATTTGATAACCGCTAAGACTGGTTTGCCTCAACACATCGACCATGCCGATCACACCATTCATGGGTGTGCGAATTTCATGACTCATGGCGGCAAGAAAAGCCGATTTGGCTTTACTAGCCTGCTCGGCTTCAATTCTGGCTTGCTTTAAATCCTTCATGATGCGCACATGCTCGCGGATATCACGCATCACACCGGTAAAGTGCCGTTCTCCGCCCACAAAATATTCGCTGACCGCCAGGTACAGTTCAATCCGTTCACCATCCTTGCGCACGCCTTCAACTTCACGGCCAAGACCAATGCCATGCGAACCGGACAAATAAGGGCGGCTGACATACTCCTGACCATGCCCGGTGCGGCAATAATTTTGCATATACCCCACATGTTTACTACGATCCGGTTCTGGCACAATGATGGCAATATTTTCCCCGATCATCTCATCATGGCAATAGCCGAATAGTTTTTCCATCACCGGATTGACAGAAAGAATGGTGCCTATTTCATCGGTAGTAACCACACAGTCCACCATATGCTCAACCACAGAACGCGTCTCTTCTTCTTTAATGGCCAATGCCACATTTGCACGTTGCAAATCGTCAGTACGTTTCGCTACTCTGCACTCCAATTCCTGATTGAGTTGCAGCAGATTTTCCTGGGCTTTGGTACGTTCCCGATCGCTAGCATCCAATCGTTCTACCATATCGTTAAAGGTTTGTGCGAGCTGTCTCATCTCATTCCAGCCAACAATCGCAACCCGTTGACTTAGATCACAATTACCTACCGCAGCAATCTTTAAGGCACTTTGATTCAGTTGCTTCAAAGGGTTTACCACACGGCGATTGAACAGCACGGCACCCAATAGCGCCGTCAGTAATGTCAGAACTAACAGCACCAAACCGACAAAATGCACTTTCTGCACGGAAGCAAAGGCTTCATCGACATCCACATGCACCACGATGCCCCATTTCATGAGCGGTAAGTAACGCCAGGCAGCGACAACTTCCTTACCACGATAATCGACCGTCAGCGCACCACCGGAATTATCATTCAGCGCATTCTGCATAGCCTCAGCAGCCAGCGTATTAAGCGGAATCTTGCGTTTTAAGGCAGCATCAGGATCATACTTTAAAGGGGCCATTACTAACGCAGTCTGTTTATCTTCAAGACGTGCCACGACCGTTTCACCACTCTCACTCAATCCAACATTATTCGCAATCACTGCGAATACACGTTCACTAAAGATTTGCAGCGCTAATACGCCTTTAATTTCTCCATTTATGATTACCGGCGTAGCAACGAATGCAGCGATTGCACCTTTGGATGGCCCGTATCGTTCAAAGTCAGAGATACTACTTTTTAAATTATCCAGTGCATAACGGGTAACTTTAGCGAGTCCGGTGTCGCGATAGGGGCCTGTAAGCAGGTTCGTTGCAAAATCAGATTCATGCGCTTGCGTGTAAACGATATCGCCTTTAGTGGAAATCAGAAAAATATCGTAATATTTCGCTTCCTCAACAAAGCGTTTGAAATTTTCACGGTAACTGGCATCCAGTCGACGATAGTCATCGGATTCCACGCCGTTTTGTTCAAAGATTCTGGAAAATTCCAGAAGCGCTTCGTGTGTTGTGCTGGAATCACGCACCAAACTGGAATCAAGAAAGCGTTCCCGCAGATAACTGTCAATCTGCTCGACTTTTTTATCCGCGATTGCGGAAACATTACGAATAGCGGATTTCTTTATTTCTTTTTCAAAGGTATGTAGCAGACTGTTACCAATAACCAATATTGGCAATAAGGAAACCAATGTAAACCAAACAGCGAAGCGCTGTGTCAGCGATGTGAATTTCATCAGTTTCTCCTCACAACAACTGCAGCAAAGTTTAATGAGCTACTACTGAAAAGGAGGGGCTTTTCCCACAAGTTTCGTAATCAGCCCGGCAAGAACATCATATCACGCTGTTCGAACAGGAAGATAGGGCAGTCTCTGCACAATTCAACACCACATCGTATGGAAAATAACGATAATGAAACTGCCCGGATTAGTGCATAGGCATTCGGACTCATGATAGCCGCTTATTTGCTGCCTGCAAGTTTCGCGATGATTGACATGTTTAGCGCTATTTAGCCACTGAAACCGCTCTCACTCCCAGGACAAAACGCTGCCCCCGCAGAATCAATATCTTCATTGTATTTAATACAATCGGCACCGCAATATTTTCTATTATTCACTGATAAATAAGCAATTTCCTGAACAATGTACTATGACATGTGTGCTACGTAAAAAGGCATGATTTACTATTTCCCTAACCACCTAACGAAATTATTATCTGACTGTACTAACAAAGTACGATCAATAACTTAAGAAAGGAAATCACAACATGAAAAACAAATTCATAACAATATCCGCAGTTACCGCGGTACTTGGAATGTCTCTGAGTTTCCCGGCAGCTGCCACGATGTCATTGCGCGCATCCTTTGCGGACGCTGCGCTGTCAATTGATGCATGGGGAAGTCAAAGCGCCAGTAGCGGTTTCTTACAGACAGATATCCCGCTTGGATCAACCGTACTGGGCGCTTATCTTTACAGTTCTTCTGTTTGGAACAGTGGTGTAGCCGGTGATGTCACGCTGAATGGCACTTTTCTTTCAAGTGCATCCGGTTCCTTGCTGTCTTCGAGTAATCCAACGAGCACAAGAATATACGATGTTACCAGTTTTATGAAATCAGCGATCGAGTCGAGCGCCGGGGGCTTACAGAACTGGTCAATTTCTGAAAATGGTTTTACCGATGGTGAAGTATTGGTAGTTGCTTATCAGAACGCCAGCACCACAGGCGGTAGCGCCATTATTCTGGATGGCGGATTATCAACAAGTGGCGATATTGTTCATCTTGACTTTACTGCACCGTATACCAGTGGTGACGCCTTTATGTCACTGGCGAGTAGTTACAGCTTTGGTGATGGACAGTACACCACGGTGGATGTAACAACCAGCTCCACTGCTTCGCGTCCTTTAACCAGTGCAGCAGGTGGTAATGATGATGGAAGCTTCGAAGGTGTGAATGGTGCACTGATTACCGCTGGCGGCATAGGTGATAATCCTCTCAATCCGCTGAATCCACTAACGCAAGGTGCAAGTTATGACGACGAATTCTACAATCTCGCCTTGGGAAATAGTTTAAATGCCACCCCTTTTCTGCAAGTGGGCGATACTTTCGTCGAGTTAAAAACCATTAACCCAAGCAATGATGACAATGTGTTTGGTCTATTTTTCTCCAGCACATTTCAAATTGGCGATGTCATCACTTCGCCCGTACCTGAACCGGAAACCTACGCAATGCTGTTGGTAGGCTTGGGACTGGTGGGATTCAGCGCACGACGCAGAAAACCAAGCCTTTCCCTAATTTAGTTGCATTTCAAATAATCCCGCTTCAATGGCGGGATTATTTTCTTGCCTGGCAGTGAATCAGCTTTCTATACTTAAGGAAACTCTGAATAAGTCCCAAAAACTTGTAAAATACTCGGTAGATCTAACCACTGCAAGGAAGCGCATTGATGAAACAATTAGGCTTGTCGGTTCCATTATTTATCAAGAGACCAAAAGT
>JAGNZK010000056.1 GCA_017984435.1 Nitrosomonas sp.
GTTTCTGCCAGGCGTCCGGCCAAGGGACTGATTCTCCACTCGGATCGAGGCAGTCAATACTGCGCACAAGATTACCAGAAGCTACTGAGACAGTTTGGCATGACAGCATCGATGAGCCGCAAAGGAGCGTTATTGGGATAACGCTCCGATGGAAAGCTTCTGGGGAACACTCAAAAATGAACTGATTCACCATCGGCGCTACCGTACCCGAGCACAGGCAATACAGGAGATCACCGAGTACATCGAAATCTTCTACAACCGGCAACGAAAACAGGTTTGCCTCGGCTACCTGTCACCCGCTGCATTCATGCGGCAATATTATGAAAAGCTATTCGCCGCTTAACCCGTTGGACTCCACTATTGCCAATTGACCTCATTTGTGCCACAACCGAGGCCTTTGGAGACCTACCGAGACTAAAGAGTAATTTTTGAGACTGGAACTAAGACCCTGTTTTATATGGGTCTTAGTTGGTCTTGAGTGGTCTGGGTTAGACCGCTTATTGGTGGAGACGGCGGGAATCGAACCCGCGTCCGCAAGCCCTCTACAGACAGTTCTACATACTTAGCCATGTTATTTGATTTGACCTGGCAACCGCCAACCGGCAGGCTGATGACAGGCGAGTCACCTTGCGTTTAATGTTCTGCAAAGTGACCCTGCAGAACACGATCCTCGTTAGTGACTCTGCTGTCTGTTGCCAGACCCGGCGTTGAGGCCCACCGGTGCAGAGGCTAGCCGAATTAAGCGGCTAAAGCGTAGTTTTCGTCGTTTGCGACTATTGTTTTCAGATGGATTTGCGAGGTAATCTGATCCTCGGTATGCCCTGCGCTGCTTTGCAACCCACGTCGAAACCAGATCGTCCCCGGTATTCGTTGGTAGTGCATAGGATAGTAATAAAACCAAAAGGTTCAAACCCTATGAATTGGTTATTCTAACAGAATTAAGAAGTGCAGCTTTAGAGATACGCTAATAATTCTTTGGGATGATCAATCAGATACTTGGTTCCCCAGGTTTCAGGTGGCTGATCACTGCCCAGATAGCCATAGCGGGCGACGATGGGTTGCATGCCTGCGGCCAGACTGGCTTGGACATCGCGTATGTCGTCTCCTAGATAAATGCAGTTGGCAGGAGCGATGGTCATTTTGTTACTGGCGGTCAGCAGTGGTTCCGGGTGTGGCTTCGTGTTAGCGATTTCGTCACCGCAAATAATACAAGCAACTCGTTGTGCTAAGCCGAGCATTTCAATCAATGGGTGTGCGAAGCGCGAGGGTTTGTTGGTTACGATGCCCCAAGGTAGGTTCATTATTTCCAGTTGATCCAATAGTTCGTCAACACCCGGAAACAAGCAGGTGTCATGGCATAGACGCTGTGTATAAAAATTAAGAAATTCATCACGCATAGATTCGTAGTCATCATCGCCCGGTTTGATGTTGAAGCCGAGACCGAGTAGTCCTCGTGAGCCGGCGGATGCCTGTGGGCGGATTTGTGCAATGGATAGTTCGGACAAGCCGCGCGCGATGCGTTGCCGATTCAGGGCATGGCCGAGATCGGGTGCGGTGTCGGCCAGCGTTCCATCGAAGTCGAAAAGGACTGCTTTAATCATGAGTTAGAGGTTAAAGTGGTGCTATTTGAGCTAGCTACGATAGGCCATGATGTAGTTAACGTCGGAATCATTTTCTAGTGCGTAGACTTTGGTGATCGGGTTGTATGTCATGCCGATTAATTTTTCATCGATAAGACCTGCATTGCGTGCCATACGTGCAAGCTCTGAGGGTTTAATGAATTTAGTATACTCATGTGTGCCGCGCGGCAGCAGTTTTAATACGTATTCGGCACCAATAATGGCAAACAGGTATGCTTTGGGATTACGGTTGATGGTTGAGAAGAAAACCCATCCATTAGGTTTGGCTAACTGAGCGCATGAGCGGATAATGCTCATTGGATCCGGTACATGCTCGAGCATTTCCATGCAGGTGACCACATCATAGTGCTGTGGTTGTTCTTTGGCCAAGGATTCCACGGTGATCTTGCGATAATCCACCTGATGGCCACTTTCCAACAGGTGCAGCTTGGCAACCTTGAGCGCTTTGTCGCCGAGATCGATACCGGTCACATGAGCGCCTTTGGCTGCCATGCTTTCGGATAAAATGCCACCGCCGCAGCCGACGTCCAATACGGTTTTTCCTGCCAATCCGTGTGTCAGTTCATCAATGTAATTAAGGCGTAACGGATTGATTTCATGCAGTGGTTTGAATTCACTGTTCGGATCCCACCAGCGGTGTGCGAGTTGGCTGAATTTTTCGAGTTCCAGTGGATCAACATTAATGCCGTCAGTTTCCATATGTGTTCCTTTGTACCTATTGTTTTAATGTGGTAACGATACGCTCATGCCACAAAGCTGTGCGATATTGCAATTCAAGCGAATTGAGCGTCGTCAGTTCTTTGTCTTTGAGTAGCATTCTACCATTTACCCACACATGACTCACTTGTTCACGGCTTGCTGTGTAAACCAAATGCGAAATCGGATCATAACAAGGTGTGAGATTAAGATCGGAAAAATTGATTGCGGTGATATCAGCCGCTTTTCCCATGGTTAATGAGCCGGTTATTTCTCCTAGTCCCAAAGCGTTAGCGCCGTTCAATGTAGCCATTCTCAGTACTTGGTGTGCAGGCATGACACTCGCCTGATTGCTGGTTGCTTTTGCCAATAGTGCCGCCAGACGCATTTCTTCAAACATATCCAGACGATTGTTGCTGGCTGCGCCGTCTGTGCCTAGACCGACGTTAACGCCTTGATGAGCCAATGATGGAATGGGTGCAAAGCCGCTGGCAAGTTTCATATTGGATGAAGGGCAGTGCGCGACACTGCAACCATATTGATGCATGAGTTTAATTTCATGGTCTGTCAGATGTACCATGTGGACTGCAATCAAATTCGGGTTGAGCAATCCTAACTGATGTAAGCGCTCAATCGGTCGTATACCGGTGGATTCCAGATTCATGCGGATTTCATCCCGGGTTTCGTGCAAATGCGTGTGGATGGGGGTATTGAGTTGTTCTGCATATGTCAGGATGCTGTTAAATGTTTTATCACTGACGGTATAGGGTGCATGTGGCGCAAAGCAGAAGGAGAGTAGGGGATGCTGGTGGTATCGATCACGTAATTCCAGTCCCTTGGTCAAATAATCGTCAGCATCGCTGGCATAGGCAGTCGGAAAATCAATGACGATCATACCGATGGCGGCGCGTATTCCTGAGCTGATTGCAGCTTCAACACAAGACTCTGGGAAGAAGTACATGTCATTAAAACAGGTAATGCCGCCTTTGATCATCTCAGCACAGGCAAGCTGGGTGCCGTCCGATACAAACTGTGCATCGACATGTCGATTTTCGATTGGCCAGATGTGCTTATTGAGCCATTCCATCAGGGGCAGATCATCAGCCAGTCCACGCATTAATGTCATCGCTGCATGGGTATGCAAGTTAATCAAACCTGGGATTAACGCATGATCACTCAGTGTGATTGTCTGCCGGGGGTTATAGCACAGTTTGGCTGCGGATATTGGCAGAATATCTTTGATGATTCCATTGTCGATTGCGATGGCATGTTGAGGCAATACGACTTCAGCGGGTTCAATGGGAATGATCCATTTTGCTTCTATCAGTGTGTCTATTTCTATCCAATCATTCATGCGCTGCTATACAGAAAGAAAAAAGCCCTGCAGCATATACAGCAGGGCTTTATCTGGAGAAATATAAATAACCGTTTATTTTATACCGATTACTTCAATCTCAACGCGGCGATCAGGTGCAAGGCACGCTTTTAATTCCTTGCCATGGCCATGACAAGAATTACCCGTTACCGGATCAGCTTCACCTTTGCCGGAAGCAATAATGCGGTTCGGATCAATACCTCTCGAAACTAAATGTGCTTTGACTGCATCAGCGCGTCGGTGGGAAAGCTTGTGGTTGTAATCATCAGAACCGATCCGATCTGCGAAACCTACAACATCGATGCGCTCATATTGAAGACTTTGTATTCCATTTACAAAATCATCGAGTGATTGAATACCATGCCCACCTTGTTTTAATTTTGCGCTGTCAAAATCAAACAATGCATCGGCTGAGAAAGTAACTTTTTTAGGTGCTGGCGGAACGACAGGAGCAGGTGCTACCGCGACTTCTGGTTTTTTAATCAGATCGGGTTCACATTCCGGAATCGCCATAGCTGGTGTCCAGTAGCCAGTTTGCCAGCATAAGCCGGTTGTATTTCTCGCGATTACACCACGATCATCAACACCATAAGCTTCAGGTTTTTTTACAGTACGATCCTGGTCAATGCCTGCTACCTGTGCCAAGACAGCACCAGAAAACATTGCTGGTATAAGAATCATTCCAATAAGAGTGTTTTTGGCTGACATTTTCTTCATGCTGTTGTCCTTTTAATGAAAACTGCGGTTCTAAAATTTCTGTTACTAATATATAAAAAGTTGCACTGTCGTTATGTTTTAAATACCTTTCCTATTCTACTACTTCGAGTCTGTTAGTGTTCGATTATCAGTTTGTTTGTTTATTTTATCAAATCAGTGTGTTGTTTAATTACAACATATTCGTGATGTAAGTGATAGGTCTGAATCAACTAAATTAGTTGATCGTTCCATTTAAGCGGTTGAGTATTGGTTATTTTTGTATGTGGATAAAAAGTACAATGACAGAGAAATGACTATATCTTCATACTTGAAATTAATCTAAAGTCAGTGAGTGATTCGTTTCTCAAACGTATACTACGGTTCGTCGGGACTATGTATGATGGATAAAACAGTGATGATTACTTTGTCAGCACAAAATCTGTGTCGTAATTACGGTTCTTACGCAGCAGTGCATAAAGTTAACCTGCAATTGAAGCGAGGTGAAGTGTTAGGACTGCTTGGACCCAATGGAGCGGGTAAAACCACAACCATGCGCATGCTGACTGGTAATCTTGCACCGAGCGCTGGTAGTATAGAAATCTGTGGTGTCGATTTATTGGATAAACCGCAACAAGCCAAAGCACACTTAGGTTTTTTACCCGAAATTCCGCCGCTTTATCGAGACATGACTGTGGATGAATATTTATTGTTTGCGGCAAGATTACACCGTGTAAACAAACAGATTGTACAGGCGGCGTTGGATAATGTGAAGCAACGCTGCGGTTTGGAAGATCGAGGTAAACACTCGATCGGCAATTTATCAAAAGGTTTTCAACAACGCGTAGGTATCGCACAAGCCATCATCCATAATCCGGATGTTATTATTCTTGACGAACCGACGGTAGGTCTTGATCCTAACCAGATGCGCGAAATTCGTAAACTAATTAGGGAACTGGGGATATCCAGCAGTGTGATTCTCTCGACGCATATATTGTCCGAAGTTGAAAGTGTCTGTGACAGGGTGCAAATTATGCACCAAGGGAATATGGTACTTGATGAAACCTTGATTGGATTACAGCAGCAGGGTACCCCTCTGGAAACTGTATTTACACAACTTACACATACTAATGAATAGTCAGGAATCTTGAAGATGATTGCTACAATTATCCGTAAGGAATTGAGTACATTGTTTATTTCTCCTTTGGCCTGGATATTGCTGGCTTTGATGCAACTCGTACTTGCGTGGATTTTTCTGGTCCGACTGGATGCGTTTCTGGAGATACAATCTCAATTACTGCAGGTTACTAATCCACCGGGAATTACGGAGATCATTATCTCGCCATTATTTGCTATGGCGGCTATTGTATTACTGATGATTACACCGCTATTGTCCATGCGCTTATTGGCTGAGGAACAACGTAATCACACACTGACATTACTGATTTCAGCACCGATTTCCATGACGGCTATCGTGCTCGGTAAGTTTCTAGGTTTAATGGTTTTTTTTGTCGCTGTGGTTACCCTGGTTGTTACATTATCCCTTTCATTGCTAATGGGTGGTGTGCTGGATTTTGGTTTGTTACTTAGCAATACGATAGGTTTATTTTTGCTTGCTGCATGTTTTGCTGCGCTGGGTCTTTATATTTCCAGCCTGACGGCACAACCGGCGATCGCCGCGATTGGTGCGTTGGGCGCACTGTTAGGATTGTGGCTGATCGATCTGGCGGCAAATGAAACAGAGGGATGGTTGCATTATTTTTCTTTGTTGAAGCATTTTAGGCAATTTAATCAAGGTCTAATCGATACGTTGAGCATTACGTATTTTGTCTTGTTTATAATTACTTTCCTGGTGTTGACGATTCGTCGCCTGGATGGAGAACGCTTGCATGGGTAAGTTTTTTGATAGTCACATCAATGACCAAGCTTGATAAAAAATTACGGTTGCATTACCTGGTGCAAAATAGCGTATTTGTCGTTTTGCTGTTACTGCTGGTTATTTTGTTTGGTTATCTCGCAACGCAGACTCGGCAGCAATGGGATGTCAGTCAGAATGGACGTAATAGCTTGAGTGAAGCCAGCATCGAGATACTGCAAAAATTGCATAGCCCGGTTCAAGTGACAGCATATGCCACTGAGCGGGATGCGCAATTGGGCGATATTCGCAAAATTATTACCGACTTTGTGGCACTTTATCAGCGCGTAAAGCCGGATATTTCTCTGACATTCATTGATCCGGCCGAACAACCTAAATTGGCGCAGGAAGCAGGTGTGCATATGAATGGTGAGATGGTGATCACCTTTAATCAAAGGCGTGAACACCTCACAGCCATCAATGAACAGGCGTTTTCCAGTATTCTGATGCGGCTTGCACGTGCTGAGGGTAGACTGATCGTGATATTGAGTGGTCACGGGGAGCGTAAGCTGGATGGGAATGCCAATTATGATTTGGGTGAATTTGGTAAACATTTACGTACGAATGGCCTGAGCAGTCAGCAGGTGAATCTTGCCATCGAACAAGATGTTCCTATGAATGCAAGCATGCTGATGATCGCTTCTCCACAAACGGATTTATTGCCAGGTGAAGTGGATAAGTTACTGAATTATATTGACCGTGGCGGTAACTTGCTATGGTTGGTTGATCAGGAGTCACTACGCGGCTTATTGCCGTTGACCGAGAAATTACGTTTGACACTCACGCCAGGCGTTGTCGTTGATCCACAGGCAGAGCAGCTTAAAGTACCCATTACCTTTGCTTTGGGCGCCAGTTATGGCCAACATGCAATTACCAATAATTTTGATTATATTACCGTGTTTCCATTTGCACGGCAGATAACGATTAATGAGAATGCGGAATGGAGCGGTGTTTCATTGGTTGAGGTGGCGCAACAAGGTTGGGTGGAAAGTGGTGATGTGAATGGTGAGATCACCTTTGATCAAGCTACCGATGTGGCTGGTCCGATCAGTATTGCGGTGGCGTTGATGCGCACTATGCAGGATCGTGAACAACGTGTTGTGGTTGTGGGGAGCGGACATTTTCTAGCCAATACTTATTTGGGAAATGGCAGCAATCTGGATTTTGGTGTTAATTTGATCAACTGGTTGACCGGTGATGAAGAGCTGATGGTGATTCAGCCCCGTGCAACACTCGATAATCATCTGATATTGAATGAGTCTGAACTTACTCTGATAGTAGCGAGCTTTCTGGTTTTATTGCCTTTACTGTTTTTAATGAGTGGAACATTCATTTGGTGGCGGCGTAGAAGAAAAGTATAAAAAATGATGACGCATCATGCACGACTTAACCTCATTATGCTTGCCACAATCGTCGGTTTGATGGTGTTTATATATTTTAAACCGCAATCTCAAGGTGTTCAGGAATATTTGATTTCATCTGGTTCAGTTGAAGCGGTACAGCACTTACGTATCGTAAGGCAGCAACAAGAAATTGCACTCAAGCGAATGGATTCTCGCTGGCATCTGACAAAACCAGTGCAAGCCCGGGCTGACGAGAAAAAGGCCAGTGATATTCTGCAAATTCTGATGGCGACAGGTCATCAACGTTTTCCATTGGCGGATTTGGCGCGTTTTGGTTTAGATCAGCCTAACGTGCGGTTGTACATTGATGAAGAATATTTTGGTTTTGGCGGGTTTGCACCCACTACCCATCAGCAATATGTAGCCACAGGCGATCATGTCTATTTGATTTCACCACGCTATGTGCTCGCATTGCCATCCAACGCTAGCGATCTGATTAGCCCGGAGTTACTGGCATCTGATGAAATTCCGGTGAGATTTGAGCTGAATCATTTGACGGTAGAATTGCAGAATGAAAATTGGCACGTCACGATGCCGCATGCTGGCGAAGCCCCTGGCAAAGAAGCAATAAAACATTGGACGCAGTTGTGGCAGACAACACATGCCGGAGCAGTAACATTGGGACAAGCGTTTGGCTCTGATTTTGTTGAGAAAGATTTCATTAGAATCAGCTTGCAGAATGGACAGAAAATCAATCTGAAAATTCTACAGAGTGAAACTGAGATTGTATTTTTACGTGTTGATGACGGCATTGGCTACCATCTCTCTGTTGATGCGGGTCAGCAATTGCTTGATCCATATGTAACTGAAACAAACCAGACAGTACTTGAAAACTGATGCCGGAGCTGCCTGAAGTCGAAACAACGCGGCGTGGTATCGCGCCTCATTTGGTGGGTCAAGCGATTGCCAATGTGATTGTCCGTAATGCCAGGCTGCGTTGGCCCATACCGGATGATTTGTCAGAGATATTGGTGGGTTTAGCGATTCAGGCTGTGACAAGACGGGCTAAGTATTTGTTGCTGGATTGTGGTGTGGGAACATTGATTATCCACTTGGGTATGTCGGGAAGTTTGCGCATACTGCCAGTGAAAATAGCGCACTTGGTTGCATCACCCGAGAAACATGATCACTTTGATTTGATTCTAAACGATCGAACTATTTTGAGACTGCGGGACCCTCGCCGCTTTGGCGCAGTGTTATGGCATAAGGGAGATGTTTGGCGGCATCCGCTTCTGATAAATCTTGGACCTGAACCATTGACCGTGGATTTTAACGCACAGCAGCTATTCAAGAAAACCAGAGAAAGTCGTGCCAGTATTAAACAAACACTGATGAATAGTCACGTGGTTGTCGGTATTGGTAATATTTATGCGAATGAGGCTTTGTTTCTTGCGGGTATTAACCCCCAAGTCGCTGCCGGTAAAATCGGTATTATGCGCTATGAACGATTGGTGCAAGCGGTGAAACAAATCTTACAGCAGTCGATCGAAGCAGGGGGCAGCAGTTTGCGTGATTTTGTTAATAGTGATGGGCGCCCTGGGTATTTTCAGCAACAATATTGGGTTTATGGACGAGCGGGTGAACGTTGTAAGCAATGTGATGGTGAGATTAAACAAATCAAACAAAATCAGCGTTCCAGTTTTTATTGTTCGAATTGTCAGCATTGATTGATTGGGATACAGCGTTTAAATTTTTAAATCAATTTGATTATGGCGATTGTAAAATCATGAGTTTCACAGATGTGTTAATCAGCATAATGATAAGGTCAATATGAATATTACATTCATTGGCGGCGGCAATATGGCTTCCGCTTTAATCAGTGGGTTGTTGCAACAAGGTTATGCAGCAAAACAGATTCATGTGGTGGAGATTAATGCAGAGAATCGTGAAAAGGTAAAACATGAGTTTGGTGTTTCAGCTGCGGCGGATCTTACCAGTGGGATTGCGGAAAGTGATGCTGTTTTGTTGTCCGTAAAACCACAGCAATTATTTGAGTTAACTCAGAAGCTTGCTCCGTTACTGAGAAATCAATTGATTATATCAATTGCCGCGGGTATCTGTGCGACCGATATTATACGGTGGTTGGGAGGGTATCAGCGAGTGGTGCGCGCAATGCCTAATACACCTTCGCTGGTGCGTTCCGGTGTTGCTGGTCTCTACGCTAATTCCGATGTGGGTGAACAAGATAGAAAAAATGCTGAATCAATTCTTGCGGCAGTAGGTTCTACACTTTGGGTGGATGAAGAAGAAATGTTGCATGCGGTTACTGCTATTTCCGGGAGTGGTCCTGCTTATGTTTTTTATTTTATTGAGTCCATGCAGCAGGCAGGGATAGAATTAGGCCTGACACCCGTGCAAGCCAGGCAGTTAAGTTTGCAGACATTTGTCGGTGCCAGCAAGTTGGCCAGCTTGAGCGATGAAGAGGCTGTTACCTTACGTGCCCGGGTAACTTCAAAAGGTGGTACGACCGAGCAAGCAATTCGGACGATGGAAAAAAATGATATTAAGTGTAAGATCATCGCTGCGATTCACGCTGCAAATGAGCGTTCACGTGAAATGAGTGATGAGTTCGGCAGAATGTAAATCCTGAGAGAGCGGGTTAGTAATTTATTGATTATCGATTGTAGTTTTTTGGGAAATTCATATGTCCAATCAGATCTTAATTTTTCTTCTTGATACTATCCTGGGTTTATTCTCATTGGCGTTATTGCTGCGCTTTTATTTTCAGTTATTGCGTGTCCCTTACTACAATTCGGTATCTCAGTTTCTTGTCGCAGTAACTGATTTTATTGTACGCCCAGCGCGTCGTGTTATTCCTGGTTGGGGTGGAATGGATTTGTCCACATTGATACTGGCTTGGTTACTGGAGTGCGTGATCGTAACCAGCGTTTATATGGTGCAAGGCTATAATTTTGGCGCCAATATTGGTACCGCGTCAGGGGCGATGGGATTATTGGGTATCGTTGAAATTATTAAAATGACGCTTTATATTGTGTTGCTAGCGATTATTATGCAAGCCGTTTTGTCATGGATTAATCCACATAGTCCATTGGCGCCATTGCTGGATAGCTTCACTCGGCCATTCTTAACTGTTTTTCGTAAACGCATTCCGCCAATAGCTAATGTTGATTTGTCCCCACTGTTTGCATTGATCATCATTCAGCTATTACTCATGGTAGTGGCCGGAGTGCATATGGAAATCACCGCAATACTTCTCTAAATTTGGGATGAAGTGATATGAGTTGGTATCGGTATGATGATGCAAATAATCTTATTCTGAACTTGCACATTCAGACAGGTGCAAAAAATACAGAAGCAGTAGGTTTGTATGGTGGTGCGCTGAAAATAAAACTTGCAGCGGCGCCGATAGAAGGCAAAGCGAACGCGGCACTGGTGAGATTTCTCGCCAAGCATTTTGGTATACCCGTTTGCCAGGTGATACTGAAGCAGGGCGATAAATCACGACATAAAGTGATCTTGATTCAGAAACCTGGTTATGGTCCGGATGTGTTGTTTAATGAAAATCTCTGTAATTGTTGAGAGTATTTAACTGAATGCTACTACGTAATAGCGGAATATGATGGAATTGATTTTGTGGCGTCACGCTGAGGCTGAGGACGGTGCTCCCGATGCCGCGCGTCAATTGACTGAGAAGGGATTGGATCAGGCCAAGCGGATGGCTGGTTGGCTAAAATCAAAATTACCAGAAAATACACAGATGATCGTCAGCCCGACTCGGCGTACTCAGCAAACTGCGATGGCGCTGAGGTCTGATTTTGTCACTAATAATGAAATAGGCCCTGGTGCTAGTGTGGAGAGTATTCTTGCCGTTGCTGATTGGTCCAATGTACAAGGTGCGGTTGTAATCGTTGGTCATCAGCCGACATTGGGTGAGGTCGTTAGTTATTTGATTCCGGCTATTTCCCCTGGATTACGTGTTAAGAAAGGTTCCGTATGGTGGATTCAGTTTCGGAAAAAAGAGAACAGGATTGAACCAGCGTTACATATTGTGATCTATCCTGAGATGTTATGAGTTATTCTGATTGGATTTATTTTTCAGGTGTATTTTGGTGTGATGGCGCGAGTAATTCTGTTTAATAAACCCTATGGCGTGATTTGCCAGTTTACACCGGAGAGTGGTCATCAATCACTGAAAGATTTTATCCCGTTCCCTGGTTTTTATCCGGCAGGTAGATTGGATGCGGATAGCGAGGGTCTGGTATTGCTGACAGATAATGGAATCCTGCAAAATAGGATTAGCGATCCAAAGTTTAAACTACCCAAAACATACTGGGTTCAGGTTGAAGGTAAGCCTGATGAAATTGCATTAAATAAGCTACGACAGGGTGTAGTTTTGAATGATTTTAAGACACAACCTGCGCAAGCCTGTCTGATGAATGAGCCTGATTGTCTTTGGCAGCGAACGCCCCCTGTTCGTTACCGCAAGAATATCTCAACTACCTGGATGTCTTTGGTTCTCAAGGAAGGTAAAAATCGTCAGGTAAGACGGATGACAGCAGCAGTATTATTTCCTACGTTGCGATTGATTCGCTATGCAATCGGTAAAT
This sequence comes from Nitrosomonas sp., assembly GCA_017984435.1. Lineage (GTDB taxonomy): Bacteria > Pseudomonadota > Gammaproteobacteria > Burkholderiales > Nitrosomonadaceae > Nitrosomonas. The sequence goes on from JAGNZK010000056.1 coordinate 12,291, forward strand.
ATACGCTACAAGGTATTGAATCTGGAAGGTGGTGCATGCTGAATGATTTTTCCCTAAATTAATGAGAGATATTGTGAATTTTTTTAGATTTCTTTAAGAGAAATAAAGTCTCTTTTTTAAGAGGGTTCTAGAGGATATGTGAAATTTTATTTTACTAAGGTTGTAAATTTTAAGCAGATAATTGATACAGATTATATTTCTTTTTTGTAAAGTGTCAGTATAATAATTTATGTAAAAAGCGGGGAAGGTGAGGTACTTAATGTACAGCCGAAAAAGCGGCATTTGAATTGTTATTTATGTTAATGAACTAGTATTGTTTCATGGTTTGTTTTTTATTTGTCAGACCTGTGTTCTGGTAGGTCTTTAAGAGGATGATAACTTATATGATTTCTGATTTTCTTACTTTAATCTCTGGTGTGGTTGATATGCCATGGTGGGGGTATGTTGTCGTTACCCTGGTTTTTACGCATATCACAATTGCTGCTATTACGATTTATCTTCATCGTCATTCAGCGCATAGAGCATTGGAATTGCATGCGATACCGAGTCATTTTTTTCGCTTCTGGTTGTGGCTGACTACCGGAATGGTTACGAAACAATGGACGGCGGTGCATCGCAAGCATCATGCAAAGTGTGAGACCAAGGATGATCCGCATAGTCCGGTTATTTTTGGTATTAAGAAAGTACTAGCTGAAGGTTCAGAGCTTTATAGAGCAGAAGCAAAGGATGAGGAAACTTTAAAAAGATATGGGTACGGTACACCAGATGATTGGATAGAGCGTAATGTTTATAGTAAACATAGTGCAAAAGGCGTTGCTTTAATGTTGATTGTAAATGTTATTCTGTTTGGTCCAATCGGCATTACCATATGGGCAGTACAAATGATGTGGGCGCCTATCTTTGCGGCAGGTATTATCAATGGCGTTGGTCATTATTGGGGGTATCGTAATTTTCAAGCGGAAGACGCGAGTCGAAATGTCGTGCCGTGGGGTATTCTAATCGGCGGTGAGGAATTGCATAATAATCATCATGCTTATGCAACATCAGCTCGATTATCCAATAAATGGTATGAGTTTGATATTGGTTGGATGTATATCTGTATTCTGGAAATGATAGGCCTTGCAAAGGTTAAGAAAATAGCTCCCAAACTACGTATAAATAAGGAAAAAACTCAGTGTGATTTAGATACATTGCAGGCTGTTATTTCACATAGATATGAAGTACTAGCAAAATATACAAAATCACTGAAAGCGATTTTTGCAAAAGAAGTGATTCATTTAAAAGAAGCAACTGTGCAATACGGTGTGGATAAATCTACTCTGAAACGTTGGATTTTAGCTGACTCAAAAACGCTGCAAGAACACGAGCGTGAAAAGCTAAATCAAGTATTAAGTAATGCCAAGACACTGGACAAGGTTTATACCATGCGTGAAGAACTGGCTGAGATTTGGCAACGTTCTACTGCTGTATCAACCGATGATTTGGTCAAGCGATTAGAAGATTGGTGTCGGCGTGCAGAAGAGAGCGGCATTGAAGTACTGAGAGTTTTTTCTCAGAGATTGCGTTGCTATGCATAAAATATAAATAATACATAAACTCTACACTGGTGATGGTTAGTCATCAGGTAGAGTTTATTGTTATTGTTTTCTGTATCTATCGCGTCATTTTAGTTTAGTTTCTTTATATGCTACGTGCTTTCTTACAATAGGATCAAATTTCATTAATTCCATTTTCTCTGGATGAGCGCGTTTGTTTTTGGTGGTAGTATAAAAATGACCTGTTCCTGCTGAAGATTCAAGCTTTATTTTTTCACGCATCGTGTTGACCTCTTAATTTCCTATCCTGTGCTTTATCTGGGCTCTTTAATTTTTTAATAATAGACTAAATGCTCTTGCCCTGTAAGCGCATTTTAACTAATACCGCATCAATACCATTTTTATCTATAGTACGTAATGCAGCATTCGATAAGCGCAAGCTAATCCAACGATTTTCACTTTCAATCCAGAACTTGCGATGCTGCAAGTTAGGCAGAAAGCGCCTTTTGGTTTTATTGTTTGCGTGAGAAACATTGTGACCAGACATCGGCTTTTTCCCAGTTATTTCACATACTCGTGACATATTCTTGACCCACCCCAGAATTTTTAGAAACGAGTATTATAACCTGACTTGCTATGTTTATTCAAACATAAAGTCAAACCCAAATTTCGTGATTCAAAAAAATGATGTAAAAGGAAGCCCCGCCAATCCTGCGATCCGGTAGGATTGCGGTTACCAAGACACTCACCTATCGGGTGACGGAAGGATGCGGGACGATGAGAACTTTGGCACAAACGGTACTTCCATTCCAGCTGGAAGCGACAGACGAGATGCTGACGGCGAACACCGGGTTGGCGTTATTCGGTGAATTTGTTCAGGGGCTGGGCTTTTCGCGCTGGCTGGCGCAAGAGATGCCCAAGCCTGGTAGCGGGTGAGGGTACGAAGCGTCGGTCTACGTCAAACTGCTGATGCTCACGGGCGACTGGTTGCGCCGCACTGGATCAGGTGACCTTGCGCTGTAAAAACGTATTTCTTAACTAAGGTTACACTATACAAGTTAAGGGGACGAAGAAATGAAAGCAGAAAAGGTCAAGAGAGCGTCATATACACTGGAATCCAAATTGGAAGCGGCGCGATTGGTTCAAGGTGGTGAATCATGCGCGGCGATAGCCAAAGTGTTGGGGATGCCTAGTCAGACATTAGAGAACTGGGTTGGGCCGCTTCAATTCGCTCAAGCAGATAGGTCTTGAATGGCTCAAGCTTTGAGGGTCGATCATCCCCTCTTCTGTAGGTGGGTGTTCTGGCAATATCACACAAGTATTTACCACGGTATTGCGTGAAACGTTTAATGCTCTGGCTATCGAACGAATGCTCTTGCCCTGCCGGTGTAACACATGAATTTCCACTAATATCTCCTGAGTCAACATTTAAATTACACCGCCTTGTCCATAAAAACATCTGCGACAATTTTGCCTCAGGTGGGTCAGTTTTACATTGTTGGTGACACTGTGCATGCAGAAAGCAAAGGCGAATATGGCTGGCCAAGGGTTTGGCGGGAACTTCGGGCTAATAGTGTGCGAGTTTGGAAAGAACGAGTTCGGCGGCTCATGAAGGAGCACAACATCAAAGCACGCGGAAAGCGTAAATTCATCGTAACCACCGACAGCAAGCATAGTCTGCCGATTGCGCCAAATTTACTCAATCGAAACTTCCAACCTGATGCACCTACTCGTGTGTGGGTTAGCGATATCACTTATATTCAAACCGATGCTGGCTGGTTGTATCTGGCGGTGGTTCTTGATCTGTATAGCCGTCAGGTTGTGGGCATGGAGCATGCAACCCCATATGCAAAGCAGCTTGGTGACGGATGCGCTAAAGATGGCCTGGTTCAGACGACGACCAGAACCTGGACTCATCTTCCACTCGGATCGCGGCAGTCAGTATTGCAGTCACGTATTTCAGAATACACTGGCTGAATATGGCATGCACAGTTCAATGAGCAGAAAAGCAAACTGTTGGGATAATGCTCCCATCGAAAGCCTGTGGGAATCGTTGAAGGTAGGTAGATTGTATGGAATACGGTTTGAAACGCGCCGTCAGGCAATGGATGAAGTGATTGATTGGCTTAACTACTACAACCACAGAAGACCGCATTCGACACTGAATTACATCAGCCCAATGAAGTTTGAGCAAAACTGGCTTGTGGCACAGTTGAAAAAAACTGCATAATAAGCGTGTTAAGATGTACGAATTACCGGGGCAAGGTCAACACAGGGCTTGCCGATGTTGCGGATATTAACTGACAGGGGCACGGAGTATTGCGGACGGATTGAACATCACGATTATCAACTGTACCTGGCAATCAATGACATCGACCATACCAAAACAAAAGCGATGTCACCACAAACCAATGGCATTTGTGAACGATTCCACAAAACCATCTTGCAGGAATTCTATCAAGTGACTTTCCGTAAGAAGCTCTACCATGATTTGGAATCCTTACAAAAAGACCTGGACAGTTGGGTCGATTATTACAATAATGAAAGAACTCATCAGGGCAAAATCTGTAATGGGAAAACTCCTATGGAGACTTTGCTCAGTGGGAAAACGATTTGGAACAGCAAAAACCTGAACCAAATCTAATCTGACAGATACCCAGTCAATTCGGTAACTGTACGATTTGATCTGAGCTGAGCTGAGCTAGTAGAGGGTGTCCTAGATTTTGTGTAAATGGTTGTTAATAGTGCCGAGGCATTCTTTCGTTAAATTGAATAGTAAACCTGTTTAGTGCAGGCTTCCAATCTTTAAGTGGCATAGACCATTTTTTGGCGAT
>JAGNZK010000012.1 GCA_017984435.1 Nitrosomonas sp.
AATTGCGTAACGCTGCCAACGATCACATGACGATGCTGGAGAACAATCCAGAGCGTGTTGTTTCTTACTTCCAAGATCCATATGTAAAATATGCCGCTTAAAACTATTTAATGGCCGGATCAATAATTCTGATTGACCGGAAATACTCGGCTTAGAGGGATTGCTTCAGGTTTGTTTTTGGAAAATCGGTATAAAAAATACCCCGTAACTTACGAATAAATATGAAATCACATAAAAATAAGAAGTTTATGTGATTTAGCAAAGACCCTTAGGTGATATAATTCTACCATTACTATATGGTGTTTGATTGAAGTAGTAATTACGATGGTTCTTCATATTTTGATTACGCTCGTCATACCCGTAAAGAAAGTTTTTTCTAAGACAGATTGCTGATTGGAAAGAAATGATCGAGAATGAGAGTGACCTTGAACCGCTAGGTATCGAGGCGCTCAAGATAAAGAGTTATTTCTATATAATTCCTTTTATAAAAGAAGAGTATGGAAAATGAGCAAGAAGGTTGTGCTAATTCATCTTTTTCTTTGTTTATCGCTTTGTAGCAATAATCTGCGAGCGACTTCGACTTCGGCTTCTAATCGGAATCATTCTACCTATAAAACGAATAGTGATCGTGAGCTGCAGGAATTATTGACTTTGCCTTTAACTAAACTTGCAAGCGTCAAGTTTCTTCCGTCTGTTTCTTTAATGCCGACATCGTATAGAGAAATACCGGGTACAGCCACATTCATTGATGAAAGTCAGTTGAAAAACCAGGGATTTCGAGATCTTAATCAAGCGCTCGAGGCTTTAGTCCCTGGTGCTTATGTCGTTCATGATAATTTTGGCATGCCAATGCTGGGTTTGCGCGGCGAGACGGGTAACAGTCGATTACTTTATGTGGTAAATGGCTTGGAATCACGTCACATTACATCGCGCGGCACGAATACAGAGCGCGATATCCCATTATTGGGCGATATTCAACATATCGGTGTCTTAAATGGACCTGGTGGTTCGATTCGTGGAAGTGGTGCGACAACCGGGTTGATCGATATGACTACACACACCGGTCTGACTTTTTCAGGAACGGACATCAAATTACGTCAAGGATTTAATGAATTCTTAAGTACGCTGGAGTTTCGGCATGGACGACGATTGGGTGATGATAAAGGGTTGTTTATTTATGCAGGCGTGGCTTGGCAACCCGGTGCTTCGCGAGACTCGGCGCGTTTATTTTCAGATTTGACTGGCATGACATTTGATGGACGCGAAGTTTCTGCCGGTTCACCCGTCCCGTATCAAAATCCACATTTGCGGGAGAATTACGAAGGTCAAAATAAATATAAGTTTCATGCGCAATATGACGATGAATCATGGAGCGCATGGATACGCTATGTACGCGGCGGTATCAAAAACCCTGTCGATACGGCTTTGCCCCTTGCCAGGCTGCCACCGGTTCCTGATCATAGTTCCGATTTTCCGAATGGAATACAATATTTTTATCAACAGGCCACTGCTTCGTTGACAAGAAAAGTCAAACTTAGCGAAGCAATTAGGCTGGAACTCAATGCATCCTATGATGTGCTTGATTTTGCACAAAATGCGCCGGCAAATACTTTTACCAGCCGTTCCGATCGTGAGGATCATTTGATCTCACGCAATTTGATTCGCTGGGAGCCTCAGAATTCTAATATTAAAGCTGCTTTTGGTTATGAGTTCCGACATAATCGAATTGGCATGCGCAGCCTTGAAAAAGGAGATCGGGACCATCAAGCCATTCTTATTGTATCGGGTAGAGTAGCGCCTTGGACAATCTTGAATCATGCAATACTGAGTGAAGTCAATTGGAAACCACGTGAAGACTTAGCATTTTTCGCGGGAGGCCGTGTCGACTTTCATGAGCATGCAAGCACATCGCTATCTCCTCGTTTGGCTGTTACTAAGGATCTGGGAAACAATAACTCTTTACAGGCCGTGTACAGTAGGGCGATTCGGTTCTTGACTGAAGACGATGTACGTGATTTTCGTGTCTCTGACGGTCATGCGGGGGTTTTACCTGATAAGGTCGATAATCTTGAATTAACATACGAGCATAATCTAACCAATAAAATTTATGCGAGTGTGACTCCTTGGATCAATTGGCGGACCAACAGCGGCGGTGACCACTATCTTACCGGCTATCGCAATATGGGGGTCGAGGCCAGACTCACCTATACATCAGAAATCGGCAACGCTACACTGTTACATAATTACGGTACAACAAACCGTAGTTTTGCCAGTGCCGGTTCGGTTTTTTATCAATTTCCGGATCATCAGTCTAAGCTCATTCTAGAAAAGAAATGGGGCAACGGTTATCAAGCTTCCAGCTCATTGGTTGTAAACTGGAGCTTTGATCGCCTTAAGCATGAATTGGCCAATCTTAATATCACCTTTCCAGGCGACGCATACAACACATCGGCGTTATGGAACGTAGGTTTCTCAAAACAACTTGGCAAAGATCTGTATGTACGCTTTGATGGATATAATCTTTTGGCGTTAGCAGACGATGAGTTGAGCCGGCGTAATTTTTTACGGCCTGGCCTATTCTGGACCGAACCAGCATCCATGATGTTGACACTGCAAAAAAGCTATTAATTTCTTGGATTCAAGAATGAAATTCGAGGTTGAGTTGCTTCTGAGCTTGTTTTTTGTGAGGGAGTTATTGGAGTAAATCTAGCTTCGGCTGAGGAAAAATTTTTTCCAGTAATTTTTTAATCAAAATTTATCTTGAAAAGAATTTTTTATATCTAAAAAATCTTTTTTCTGGGAAAGCAATATTCCAACAAGATCAGGATCGAAATGTTTTTCTGACTGTTCATAAAAATAAGCCATAACCTTATCAACTTCCCAAGCAGGTTTATAACAACGTTCGCATAACAGTGCATCCAAAACATCGGCGCATGCGACAATGCGCCCCGCTATACTGATTTCATTACCAGCGATTTTGCGAGGATAACCTGTGCCGTCCCATTTCTCATGGTGCTCATGAGCTATTTGCGCTGCTATGTTTATGAGAGGACGATGCGAGCCATGTAGTATTTCATATCCTAAAGTTGGGTGAGATTGCATGATCTTCCATTCTTGCGGATCAAGTTTGCCCGATTTGTGCAAAATGGAATCCGGTATTCCAATTTTTCCAATATCATGCATGGGTGAAGCGTGTTTAATCAATTGAGCTTCTTCTTCGCCGCAACCATAGCATTGTGCAAATAAATATGAGAACTCCGAGACTCTCTTAACATGCAAGCCTGTTTCTTTTGATCTCGATTCGCAAACCTCACTCAATTTGAATAATAGGTCACTTTGCGTGTCGATAAGCTCTTGATTCAGGATACTGATCTTGTTAAGCGCTTCGGTAACCAAATCCTCCATTTTATCCTGATAGTGCTTTATCTTGAGCTGCGTGGCAACTCTCGCCTTGACTTCTTCTTCACGGAACGGTTTGGTAATATAGTCACTACCGCCCATAGAAAAAGCTTTGATTTTATCGGCTATGTCATCTAAAGCACTAATAAAGATGACGGGAATGGAATTGCAAGAAGGTATATTTTTAATGGCTTTACAAGTTTCAAAGCCATCCATATCGGGCATTTTAATATCTAGTAAGATCAGATCTGGAAGAGATTGATTGATACTTTCCAACGCTACCTTGCCGCTTGTAGCGGGACGTATTTTGTAGTTCTCTTCTTTAAGGATAGCCGCTAGCGTTTTTAAATTGGCTAACGTATCATCCACGATGAGTACATCCGGTGGATTTTTCATGACTGTCGGCTTCACTTCTCGAGTGAAGTGCATATTATCACATTTTATTCTTCGATATATGATCGTAGGCGTGCAAAGTCGTAATTATCGACAAATATTCGCAATCTATCGGCCAATTCTGGATGCTGAACTTTAATTATATCAATGATATTCAATGTTTTTTCGACGTCGAGTGCCATCGCGGCAGATTTTAAATCAAGCCTTTCGGTCAACGTAAGTTTTTTAAGTTCTGTATGTATATCGAATTTAATTTCTCTATTGTCGCTTTCTCCAGCTCCCTCATAGATAAATTCTAACTGTAAATGCTTTGTCAGGCAGTTGTGAATTTCTTCTGGCAAATATGGCTTTCTAATGAAATCATTAAAACCCGCCAACATGATTTTTTCCTGATCCTCCTTAAAAGCAGAAGCGGTTATGGCTATAATTTTAATATCTTTACCCATTGGCAATTGGCGAATCCGTTTAGTCGCTTCAATGCCATCCATAATAGGCATTCTTATATCCATGAAAACGATATCGAATGGATGGGATTTGAATGCTTCTATTGCTTCTTCGCCATTTCCTGTTAGCATAACTTCACAATGTGAATGATGTAGAACATTTTCTAAATAAGCCCTATTGTCTCCGATGTCTTCGACAATCAGTGCTCTTATGATTCTTTGTCCGGGCTTGATTCCGATAGAGAGCTGACTGATGTTACAGGGAGATGGATTCATTTCACATGAGGCTTGGGATACTATTACATTAAATTTGAATTTTGAACCAACATTTTGTTTGCTCTCCACACTGATGGATCCGCGCATCTGCTTAATAAGTTCTTTACTAATGCTTAAACCTAATCCTGTACCTGGTATTGAGTCTTTTCTCTGAGTGGTTTTTGTTATTTGCTCAAAAGGGTGAAATATTTTTTCCAAATGTTCAGGTGCAATTCCTATACCAGAGTCTTCTATTTCACATACCAAATTAATTTCCTGATTTTCAATTGGTTCGCATTTGATGCGTACCGAGATGACGCCTTCCTTCGTATATTTAATGGCGTTATTGATCAAGTTAATAAAAATCCTGCGCAACTTGCTTGCGTCAGCACGTATAAAACATGAACAGGCGGGAGAAAGCTCCACAATCAGATCTAATTCTTTTTTCTCCACCAAAATTCTCGACATGTCCTCTACATCGCGGACCATGTCGCAAAAATCTATATCTTCTTGATATAGCTCACTCTTTCCGGATTCAATTTTAGACATTTCCAGAACATCGTTGATGAGTCCTAGCAGGTGATTGGCTGAGCGCGCAATAATGCTTGAATGCTCTTTGATATTCGCAGGTGTTGCAGGGTTTTTATAAATTAAATGCGAAAATCCTATAATAGCATTAAGCGGATTTCGTAATTCATGGCTCATATTCGATAGGAACGAACTTTTTGCCAGAGCATGGCGTTCGGCGATTATCTTGGCCTGTGCTAATTCAATTGAATTTTTTTCCAATAATTGGTTGGATATTTTTTTATTTCTGTATCCAATAAAGGTTATGATTAACAGAAGCATGGACAATAATCCGATAATAATCAGAAGAAACATGAGCTTCTGCTGATAACTAATAGTAGCTTCTTGCTTTTCAAGTTGGTCGTTAACCAATAAGATCTGCTGTTTTTTTTCTTTCAGAATTTTTGTTTTTTCTTGTATATCCAATTTGAGGTGATGGTATTTTTCTTCACTATTACGAATGACCTCATTTTTTTGAGCGATAGCCTCCCGTATTCTTTGTGTATCCAATTTCAGTGTTTCTAGCTCTACGTGTTCTTTTTCAATTTGTTTTTGTAGTTTTGCGATTTCGCTATTTTGTTGATGAATTTTTTGCCCCGCATCTAACAATTGTTGCGAAAGCCGCAGTTCTTCGCTTTTGGTTTTTTCAAGATCACCTTTTAATCGTTTGCCTCTCGCCTCATGAGAGATGACATCTTGCTTTAAAGTATTTAGTAATTGATTTTGAGACTGGAGGTTTTGTAATCCCTCCTTGTACAATTTCGCAACATCAATTTCAGTGCCCCCTAGCAGAATGATATCGGGGTTAAGCTTCAAATTGCGGTTTAAAATATTTGCCTTGTTGATTTTAAAAGAAATGCTTTGATCTGAGTTTTCCTGTAAATCTATTAGTGCGATCCGGTCATTTTTTAGATTATCGGAAATGAGGAGAATATTTGTATTTTCTGTTACCGAAAAAATTTGCGAGTATTTTTCTATCGCATTCTTGGCTATAAAAATCAGATCAACGTTATTGGGTATGTTATCGCTAGTACTGCGAGTGATTTTCAGTTCCTTTTCATGCAATTTCTTGATTTGTGAAATCTTTCTGAGTTGATCTTCTATCTGATTGTCTTTATCGACGAGATGGAAATGATAAAGATTCTTTTGAGCGGAATTTTTCCACTGAATGTGTTCAGCCAGTTTGTAAATATATACGGCTGATAAGTTGGCTTTCGAAGAGCTTGTTGCGTAAGTATTATTTATTGCAAAGAAAATCGAAAATAATAGAAATGACAATATGAAATGCCGAGAAGCTCTTGATCGTAGATGGCGCATGAAAGCTTTACACATAATTTCTCTCTAGTTTTCCGAATACTCTATTTTTAAAAAAATAGGGTTATGAAAAAGCACCAGAAGCTCAGGAGATGCTGACTGGTGCATGAGTTGCAATATGCGGTATGCTACTAAATTAAGAAAATTATACACTTAAACCAGCGAGTAGGTATTCATACATCCCTGTGTGAAAAATAAATACTCTCAGTGTATAGAAATTATTGTATGTACATTTAACGTATTCTATCGTTGTCCATCAATAAGCATTGAATAGCCTATGAGGTTTATCTTTAAAGGTTTGTCGCTGTCGTGTTTACTAATACTTTTTCTTGCTTGAGTAAAGGTAAGCGGAGGCGGTTTTAGTATTGTTTTTAAATGGCTATCAATTCATTTCTAAATTTACGGTCGAATCATGATCTTACCATTACGTTTTTGATCTGATGCCGCAACGGCTTCGGCAATACGGTTAAGCGGAAAGATTTCGGTGACCGATAACTTGAGTTGATTTGATAGTCCAAGTTGAATCAATTCACTGATCATTGCACGCATTTCATCAGCACTGGCTCGCTCGAATTCTTTTAGCGCCCAGAATCCTTTTACAGTTATTTCTTTATAAATCAAGTCAACTGTATTGGCTTGTTTGATATACTGCCAAACGACAGAAGCAAGCCACCTTTACTGATCAAATGCAGCATTTCTCCGGCTAGTGTACCGCCTATCATATCAATACCACCAACTACACGATCATTGCCAATGGCATTTGTTAAGTTGTTTTGCCAAGTTACTATCTGTGATGATGAAAATATCAGAAGCGCCGCAATTTTCAAGATCCAGTTTTGCTCCTGCGCGAGTAACTAAGCAAGCTACTCGGATATCGCGGCTCACTGCGATCTGAATGATCGTCTTGCCTACCGCACCGTTTGCAGCATTCACAATAATCCATTCATTAGCTTTGGGTTTTAGCTTATTAAGCGCCATCATTGCGCTGATTGGCATAGCCACCAGTTGTGCTGCGATTTCATCCGGAAGGGCATCAGGGATAGGAATAATCGACTTGACATCGGCAATAAAATATTCTCCCCAAGCTGAAGAGATTCCGGCAGCGATTACACGATCTCCGATAGCCAGGTTAGTTACATTTTCACCAAGCTTTTCAACTATAGCCAACGCTTCGCTACCGCCGATGTAGGGTAAAGTTGGTTTAAAACCATATATGCCGCGGATAATCAGCAAATCATGGTTATGTATTGGACTCAACTGTCTCGCGTCAATTATCATGGCCAAATACACGACAATTATGATGGCCAGTTGAGTATGTTTATTACGTTATGATTTTTTCTGGTTTTTCCTCCTATAGCTTTCACTATCGATTTCGATGATAGTTGCGTGATGGATGATTCGATCGATCGCGGCAACAGTCATCATGGTGTCGGGAAAGATGTGATCCCATTGGCTGAATGGCTGGTTCGAAGTAATGATCAAGCTGCCGCTTTCATATCGATGCGCAATGAATTCAAACAAAGCTTGTGTTTCTGAGTCAGTTTTTTTGACGTAACCGATATCATCGATAATCAATACACGATACTTGTCCAACCGGGTCATGGCGGTCATCAGATCCAGGTCTTTTTTGGCTTGTTGCAAGTGCTGAACTAGCGCCGTTGCCGGCATCCATTTGACTCTAATACCCTGTTCAATCAGATGCAGCCCCAGTGCTGCGGCAATATGTGATTTGCCTACGCCGGAAGGACCGATCAACAAGATATTTTCTGCCTGATGTGCCCACTGGGTATTGTCTCGAAGTGCAATGGTTTTTTTCTGAGCTGCCTGGGGTAAGTCATTGAGTGCCAGTGTGGCAAAGCTTTTACCGCGCGGTAGCTTGGCTTCGCGTGTATAACTCCAGGCGTGTTCAGACGCCTAGTCTTGGTAGTCCTGGTAATATTGTCCGAAGGTGGGTAGTCTGAGTTCTTTGAGCATCAATGGCAGCGCTTCAGACATAGGCCGCCTCCTGCATTATCCAGTTTCCGCTGAGTAATTGGTCATACGCGTCGATGGTGTGCTGCCTGGGTGGTATGTCTGGTTGTGTCGCATGATGCCGAATAAACCGTTTTTGCAGCACTTTCAGTTCAGGTAACAGATTTTGTTGCAGCAACAAAAGCCTATCACATTAATTTTGATGCTCAAACAATAAAATAGTAGCAATCATCACCAAACCGCGCACTACGAGGAAAGAATTAAATTCTACTCAGCAATGCTCCCAAAACTTTAAAGGATGGGATGGCATACTCTGAGGTAAGCTGGAAAAAGAGGAGTCCGACGTTTCTATAAGATACTGGAAATGGAGGACTGAGATGAAACGGATACCAAGAGGGATTTACACGCAGGAATTTCTGGCGCAGGCAGTGAGTCTGCATGAAGTCGATATCTGAAGCGGCAAGGCGATTGTCATTGCCGCCAGGAACGCTGAAGAACTGGATACATGTAGCACGCCTGGGCAAATTGGATGATGTTGGCAAGAATCAAAAGCCGTTGACCGAGCTGGAAATCGAGATTCGAGCGGCACACCAGCGCACCCGAGAGACCTTTGGTCCGGAGCGGAACTTCACTGTGACGGCACCTAACCGGGTATGGGTGAGCGACATCACTTACATTTCGACTGGCGAAGGCTGGTTGTACTTGGCTGGACTTAAGGATTTGTTCAGCGGTGAACTGATCGGTTATGCCATAAGTGAGAGAATGACAAAAAACTTGGTCATGCAGGCCTTATTCCGAGGTGTTTCTGCCAGGCGTCCGGCCAAGGGACTGATTCCCGACTCGGATCGAGGCAGTCAATACTGCGCACAAGATTACCAGAAGCGATTGAGACAGTTTGGCATGACAGCATCGATGAGCCGCAAAGGAGGTTGTTGGGATAACGCCCCGATGGAAAGCTTCCGGGGAACGCTCAAAAATGAACTGATTCACCATCGGCGCTACCGTACCCGAGCACTGGCAATACAGGAGATCACCGAGTACATCGAAATCTTCTACAACCGGCAACGAAAGCAGGCCCGCCTCGGCTACCTGTCACCCGCTGCATTCATATGGCAATATTATGAAAAGCTATTCGCCGCTTAACCCGTTGGACTCCACTATTGCCAATTGACCTCAGGTTGCAGCGGCCAGAATCGAGAGTGGACGTGGTGGAGATGTCATTGATCTGTCACGTTTTTGTCACGTTCAGAAAGAGAAAAGGGGTTAGCTTTAACTAACCCCCTGTTTCTTCTGGTAGGCCGTGCCAGATTCGAACTGGCGACCAACGGATTAAAAGTTCTAAAATACGCTATTTTTAAGTAATTTTAATTCCCTGGAATAACTTTTAAATTACCTTAAGTATTATCAATAACATTATACTAACAATAACTTGATGACATATATTTCTTTTAAACTCTGTTTTTAGTTTTGACGTCGTTTTAATTTTATGGTCTACTATAGGTCTACTAATTCAAATGGTGGACTCTGAAACCTGAATTAGTAGACTGGAGATAAAGATGACCCAGAAGCTCACAAAAACATTTGTTGATTCCATTCCATATCCTGAGCGTGGACAAGCTTTTTATCGTGACAGTGAAATAAAAGGCTTTGGTTTGCGAGTAGGTGCAACAACTAAAGTCTATATTGCTGAAAGCAAGGTCAATGGCAGCAGTGTTCGGGTAACGATTGGCAAGCACGGCATTTATACGACTGAACAAGCGCGTAGCCAAGCCAAAGAATTACTGCTCATGATGTCAAAGGGCATTAATCCCAACGACCAAGCTCGTGAACAGAAAACCCGAAGTATGACTTTGCAGCATGTGTTTCAAGATTTTCTTACAGCCCGCAAAGCACTTAAACCACGCACCATCTATGATTACAGCCGTATCATGAGTACCTATCTGTCTGACTGGAACAGTAAGGCTATTACCGATATCACCAAAGACATGATTGCCAAACGGCATACAGAGCTTGGGAAAACCAGTCAAGCGCAAGCCAATCTAACTATGCGTTTTCTGCGTGCACTTTTTAATTTTGCTGCGGGACAGTATGAGGATAATAAAGGGCAAGCGCTCCTCCCAGATAATCCAGTCAAGCGCCTATCACAAACTCGCGCTTGGTATCGAGTGGAACGACGCCAGACAGTTATTAAACCTCATGAACTCGAATCTTGGTTTCAGGCGGTTATGAACTTAAAAAATGATGCAACAAGTCAGAACCGCGAAACCATCCGGGATTATTTACTGTTAGTGATTTTTACTGGATTAAGAAAGGAAGAAGCTGCCAGCATGATTTGGGAAAATATAGATCTGCGTGCTAAAACCTTGAAAGTGACTGACACCAAAAATCATTTGGATCACACACTGCCATTATCAGATTTTATTTATGATCTTTTGCAACAAAGAAAAGTTATCGCAGTGAATGAGTATGTTTTTCAGCGATCAGACGGGCAAGGACACATTATTGAGCAACGCAAACAAATGGCCAAGGTCATCAAAGAATCCGGTGTTTCGTTTACGATTCACGATTTACGCCGCACCTTCTTAACTGTAGCTGAAAGTCTGGATATCTCAGCCTATGCAGTCAAGCGTCTGGCCAATCATAAAATGAGCAATGATATTACTGCTGGATATATTGTTGCCGATGTGGAACGATTACGACAACCCATGCAGAAAATTACCGACTATATTCTCAAAAGTGCTGGCTATAAACCGTCAGCAATAATAACTAATCTGTCAAAAAGGAAATCGCGCAGCAATGCTTGATGAAAATACGTCATTGACGGACATATGAATTGTGTTTACTATTGTCGAAACGGAAACTTTTGAACGTTTGTGGCCATATTATTGGACAGATCAGGTGTATGATGAATTTATAACATTCATCACAGAAAATCCGGAAACCGGTGATGTCGTCAAAGGTTCAGGCGGCATGCGCAAAGTACGCTGGAGTCGAACAGGCTCTGGAAAATCCGGCGGTGTGCGCGTCATTTATTTTAACCGTCTGGCTAATGGCGAAATCTGGTTGGTCTTTATTTATGCAAAAAGCAAACTGGACTCAATCAACGCAAAGACTTTAAAGGAAATAAAACATGAAATCGAAAAAACCATTGACTGACGAAGAACTGGAAGCATGGGAAAACAGTCGAGATCTAGAAGCTGAATTACTGGAATCTGTGCGCCAGATGAAAGCAGGAAAGGGGCACGTTGTCATGTCGCCTGTCATTTCAGCACGCAAAAAAACGGGACTATCTCAGACTGAATTCGCCAAACTGCTAAACGTATCTGTGCGGACATTGCAAGAATGGGAACAAGGCCGCCGTCAACCCAGCGGAGCAGCAAAAACACTGATTGCCATTGCCGAACGTCACCCTGATATTTTGAAGGAAATCGCTGCATAACCTTCATCTCCATTGCCACCGCAAAGCGGCTTGCCCTTGACAGGCTGCTGCCGCCCAAGAAAATATTAACTGAGGGATTGAGGCACTAGCATTTTTATATTCCTTCTGTTTCCACACCAAAGCACGTCTGATTATTCCAGACCAATCCACAAAACCTCAATCCTTCTTACTAAACCGCACTTCGGGCGGCGGTAGCCTGTCAAGGGTGGCAAGTCAATCTGGCAAATCAAATACCAAATACATTTTTCTCAAGTGTGCAGGCCATTAGCCGTCAATTGAATGTATTCAATTATCACCGCAAATAACTTATTATGTTTCTTGATGATAATCCAGATTATCAAACAGTCTGGCAATTAGCTCATAACTGGACTGATGCCGATCCAAACGAAACTGATACCAACGCGATTTCACCCAAGCTTAGAGAACACATTATTCGGCTAATGCTTGCCATACGCAACAGAAAAATTAGTGTGCGAACACGCAAACGATCAATTTTTATTGATGATTCTGTTATCTCTCTGATAGTAGATACATCTCATTATCTAAAGACCCTGAACTGTTTATTAAAAGATGCTATTAATAAAGCCTATCTGGATTCGCTGTATGTCAAGCGTGAAGAAGTAATTGATTTGTGCATCAAATCTCATTACGACCCACCGTCTTGCTGGATGCCAAAACATCTACCTGATGAACAATTAAAGACTAAGGAAGCTAAAAACTACCGGCCAGCGGATGAAACTGAAGATCGGATTCGCTGCCAAGCAATAGCCAGCACCTTATGGGAACTTGATCCTACTATCCATGCTAATCATATAGCGCGATCTAAAATTCTTCAGAAAATTGGTAATGGTGGTCTATATAAAATAGATACTATTATTGATTGGATTGCCGAGCTTGATCCACAAAAAGATTATAGAAAACCGGGACGTCCACCTAAAGCCAAGTATGCAATAAATTTAGAAATCATCCCTCAGTCCAAAAAATAGTCGCTCACTTTTCACTTAATTGATGCAAACTGATGTTTACCTAAACTGGCACAAAATAAGGCTTTTGAAAACATAATGCTTAGTGATTGGCAAGATTAAATACCCTTCAGTCACTAACCCTTTTTTATTTCTCTGCAAGTTGCAGCAGTATTGATTCCATATTAACAACTCACGGAGTCAAACATGCAAAACCTATTACTCACTACCAAACAAGCCGCACAAATCTTGGGCGTAAGCATCGCATTCCTGGAACGAGACCGCTGGGCAGGTGCGCGGGTGCCTTTCGTCAAAATAGGCGCTCGTGCAGTTCGCTATCGCCATAGCGATCTGCTCGCTTATATTGAATCGTGTCTGTGTCAATCCACCAGTCAGTACTGAGGTGTGTTATGCACACGTCAGTACGAGGTAGCCAAGAGCTACTCACTCCCGGCGAACAGATTGCCGAAAGTATTTTAAGTTTACTGGATGAACCGGATAGCAGCGACAGGCGATGGCGTGCGCCCATATTCCAGAGACTTCCCGAACGCTTTGCTGAAAACGCCGCTCATGAGTACAAAGAAATTTACATCTTTGAAGGCAGGCGCAATGCCAATCAAGGTTTGCTTAAAACCTATGGAAAACCCGACAAGCTCAGCATTCCGCTCAATGCTACCGATGATGACCTGAAAGTACTATCCAAACGCATCGTAATGGAAATCAAGGATTTTAGTAATTTCCTGCTCAATCGAACCGATAAAATTGCCAGTCTGCTGCACTATGCGCAAAAATATGACGTCAATCTACCCTCCTTAGATAACCCAAGTATCACAGAGAAGGGCATTTATACCCGCCTGACCGATGAAAACTGGTGGCTGCGCAGACTACGTAAAACCCATGCCAGGAATCTGGAACAGGAAGCAATTCGATCCGGTTTCGTGCATCAACGTAAAGGTAAGTACGTCAGCGATGAAACCCTGCAACGTCGTAGAGAACAGAAAAAACGTAACCAGCGCATCCTTGAAGGACTGCTGGCCATTAACGAACTGAACGAAGGTCTCACACTCAGTGAACTGGCAGAGCATAGCTTGGCCAATCCACGGGTGCGGCGCAGTGAATTGATGGTGCGCATCTTCGGCTTTGAATACATTGCCAATGAACTGGGACATGCCGGTGAATTTTATACCATCACTTGTCCATCCCGAATGCACGCGCGTCTATCCGGTAGTTGTAAAGCTAATCCCAAATATGACGGCACCACACCCAAACAAGCCCAAAAATATCTAAACAAAGTCTGGTCAAGAATCCGTGCCAAACTGGATCGCGATGAACTGGATGTTTATGGATTCCGCATTGCTGAACCCCAACATGACGGCACACCACACTGGCATATGCTGGTATTTATGCCACTGGAACACAGCGAGAGAGTGCGCGCTATCTTTCAACATTACACCCTGCAAACCGATGGTGATGAGCCTGGTGCACTAAAACATCGCTTCACAGCCATCGCCATTGATAAAAGCAAAGGTTCTGCGGTTGGTTACATAGCCAAATACATCTCGAAGAATATCGATGGTTACGGACTTGAACATGACATTGACAGTAACCCAATACAGGAGGCGGCTGAACGTGTGGAAGCCTGGGCATCAACCTGGGGTATTCGACAGTTTCAACAAATTGGCGGTGCGCCTGTCAGCGTTTGGCGTGAATTGCGCAGAATCAGCAATGCACCTGAAGGCATTTTACAACAAGCCCAACAAGCAGCCGATCAAAACAAATGGTGGCAGTTCATTCAGCTAATGGGCGGCGTAACTTCCACACGAAAAGACAATCCCATCAAGTTAATGAAAATTGAATCCAAAGAACTTGGAAAGTATGGTGATCCGATTGGGCAAAAAATCTGTGGTGTTCAAACAGATTCCATCCAATTACCTACCCGCTTGCATCAATGGCGTATTGAACGATGTACAGTAAACACAGAACCAACTGAATGGCGTAGCGCAAAGCACCCGAGTGGGAGCGGCAGCGACCGCGAGGCCGCATTTGCGGCGCAGCCACCTTGGAGTTCTGAGTTCTGTTAATAACTGTACGGAAAATTATTATTAAATAGGTACAAAAGATCGGCGAACAATATTTGTTTTTCCATTTTTTTATCTACCAGGAATTTTAATAACATTAAATTTCCTCGATCTATCTCAATTGAGGGATATCGGTATCACTATTCAAAGCATGGTTTCTCCCATACAATGGGCAGCGGTAAAAAATAACCAATAATAATCGACTATTATTCAAGTAAGAGGTGAAATAATGTCTCATCGCATCATCTTTCTAGATTCCAATGTTGCTGAATATCAAAATCTAATCCCACAACTGCCCGAAAACTCAGAAGTTATTATCCTTGGCGCAAGCGAGGATGGCGTGATCAAAATCATGGATGCCCTGCAAGGCAAAACAGAAATCGGTGTGATAGATATTATCTCTCATGGTGCGCCCGGTTCGTTAATGTTGGGTTCGATTGAACTGAACAATGCCAATCTGACTGAGTATGCTGAGCAACTCACACAAATGGGTGCACACTTAAGAGATACAGCAGATATTTTGCTCTACGGTTGTGAAGTCGCTCAGGGAAAACAAGGTCAGGCGTTCATTGAACAATTGTCACTGTTGGTGGGAGCCAATGTGGCAGCATCAATCAACCTCACCGGCGCGGAAGCACTGGGCGGTGACTGGATACTTGGAGCATACACCGGCTTGAACAAGGTGAGCGCATTGCATTTATCTTATTCCGGAGTGTTAAGCTCTGTTGAATTCAGAGTTAATACCTATACGGATAATGTGCAAGCTGAATCATCAATCGCCGGACTTTCCACTGGTGGTTTTGTGGTGAGCTGGACATCTGATGATCAGGATGGCAAATTCAATAGCATCTATGCACAGCGCTATGATCGTAATGGGGTAGCGCAAGGCGCAGAATTTAGGGTCAATACTACTACAGCCGATCCTCAATTTAATTCATGGGTGAGTGCGCTTCCCAATGGTGACTTTGTTGTAAATTGGATGTCTTCGGACAGCGATCTCCATTTACAGCGCTATGATGCCAATGGAATAGTGCAAGGCGGTGAGGTGAAAGTACTTAATGTTAACCCTTTCATAGTTTCACCGATTGCTGCGCTCTCCGATGGTGGTTTTGTGACAAACTGGCATGGTCTGGCTGGCATCTATGCGCAGCGCTATGATGCTAATGGGGTAGCGCAAGGCCCAGAATTTAAAGTCAATACCACTAGAGATGACGGTCAGACAGAATCATCAATCACAGGACTTTCCGATGGCGGCTTTGTGGCGAGCTGGACATCTGAAGTCCGTGATGGTTTTGGTGTTGATTCTGATGAAATTTTTGCGCAGCGCTATGATGCTAATGGGGTAACGCAAGGCCCAGAATTTAGAGTCAATACTACTACAGATGACGATCAGAAAGAATCATCGATTTCGGGACTTACTAATGGCGGTTTTGTAGTTAGCTGGATATCTGCTGATCAGGACGTGGATAAGCATGGTGGTGGTATCTATGCGCAACGCTATGATGCCAGTGGGGTGGCACAAGGCGCAGAATTCCAGATTAATACTACTACGGTCCAATTTCCAGATAATTCTTCGCTCACTGCACTTTCCAACGGTGGTTTTGTGGCGATCTGGCAAACTCTGGATGTGGGTAGCCCTTCCTTTGGCATTTTTGTGCAGCGCTTTGATGCCAATGGGGTAGCGCAAGGTGACGAACTCAGAGTCAATACCACTATAGAGACCAGTTCAGATCCTTCGATCGCTGCGCTTAACGATGGTGGCTTCGTGGTGAGCTGGCAAGCTGCTGATGACATTAAAGCGAAGCGCTACGATGCAAATGGAAATGAGGTTGCAGGAGTTGATTTCTCTGCAACTGCAGATCGATTATTTAATTGGGCAGAAAGCGCATATACCACTCTCTTCCCCACTCATGCTGCATCACAAGAAATTGAAGGTTATCATGCCCGCTTATATGAAAATGGTAACGCACTGGGCGAACAAAGTGGAAATATTTATTTTTATGATAGCCACTCCATTGTTCTTGTTGGGACAGTCGATGATTTTCTACCCAGTGCAATAGCAGCAGGGTTTTGATCGTACGAAAATCTTGGTGTCTGGTAAGGCAATAGAAAGAAGAACGGAAAAAAGCACCAAGGTATGGAGCAGATTTCTAACCTCCCCAAATTCTGGGGAGGTCATCAGTAAAGATACTTTGAAATAACCTGCAGAAAAATCAGATTCCGTAAACAAAAAGACTACCGAGAAGTATTTCTCTCCATATAATTTTTATCAGTATTGGAATCACAAGAACTTAATCATCTTTTGGTATGGAATCAGTTTTAGCTCCAATAAACGAATTATTTATTGAGCATCCCGAATAATCGCCTGGCTTATTTCCTGATATCACTGAGTAAGAACCAGAAATCGTATTGTCAGGCAGAATAGTTAATTTCATTGTATCTATTTCTGCATAATATTCACCCCCTTCATTATCCTCATAACTGCTTGTCAGTGTTGCTGTATTTCCAACTAAATTGCCGCTTAACAATTCCGAAGAATACCCGTCCGCAGTAATGGAATTGCCGGATTGTGTAAAAGTTACGTAGTAATCATATTGCACTCCAACCGGATAAGCGCAATTATTGGGTCCGAAAGTTTCAGTTAAATGCCAATATCCAGAGAGATTTTCTGATGATGTGGCAAGGGAAAAATTATCAATATTGGAATATTCGCTAAATTCATGTCCATCGCCTGCTTGAACAGCAATATAAAAAGCTGCTCCTTCCCATAGGGTTGCGGTAAAACTGGTTACCCCTCCAACATTCAAACTCGCAATAGATTCGGGCCCAGTATACGGAATGGGGGCATAACTCAATTTATATTCAGTTGCACCGGGAACACTTGTCCAAGAGGTTGTAAGTGTGAGTCCACTGATGGAATGCGTCAGTGTAGGGGCTGATGGTGCCGCAATTAATTGTACGGAAGAACCAAGTAAAACGGATAACGTAGCTGGAAATATGACGAGTCTAAGTTTCATGAAATTCTCACTTTTTTATGATATTGCTACTAAAATCAAATAACAGAATTTCTTACGGAACCTTTATTTGAACTGGGACGGCGCTATATCTATATGTATCATAGTTTTCCCCATTTCCAAGTGCATTACTTACAAAGTACCCCCAAGCCCAGAGTGTTCCATCATCTTTGAGTGCATATGATGCGCCGCCAAGTAGGCCTAAATCAGGAGATACATCAATGGCAGTAATGCCAGTCAATCCTATTACCTGTACCGGGTCCTGCTTATACACTATCGCTCCATCCACTAGAGTATTTCCCCAAGACCAGACAGTCCCATCATTTTTAAGAGCAAGCGAATGATAAGTAGAGTGTTTTATAGATATAATGTCAGAAAATCCATAAATTTGTGTGTAGCTTGTTGTTGGTCGGGAATATTCATTATATTTCCACCACCAAACTTCTCCATCGTTTCGAATTGAATAGTATTGAAATTCATTTTCTAGATTTGGTAACTTAGTTGGATAGCTTCCTACACTGACAACGTTTGTTAATTCTTTTATCGGAATAGGATTTTCATGATGTCCTCCATAAGTTAGAAGGAGATATGGATCAATTGAGTCATCTACCAAGCTCCAGAAAGTTCCATCACTCTTGGTTGCATATTTGCTTATAAAAATTTGAGTTACGTCAGTTAACCCGAGTAACTTGACTGGAGTCCATGTATTGTACCTATTATTTACGCCATCTCCGTCAGGATCACTGGCACCCCACGCTCTAGCGCCCCATGCCCAGATCGTACCGTCATCTTTAAGGGCAAAGCACGTTGAGTTACTAGGATAAATGGCCGTAATGTTGGTCAATCCAGCCACAGGAGTAGGTTTGTCGTTATTATCGAACGTGCCATTTCCAAGTTGACCCAACCGATTATTTCCCCAGATCCAAACAGTTCCATCATTCTTAAGTGCGTAATAAACGTAGTCCCCACCAAGAAAATTATTTTCAAAGAGATTAATTGCCACGATATCAGTTAATTCGCGGATCTGTTCTGGAGCCGTATCAGGATACAACTGCCAAACCGTCCCGTCTTTTTTAAGCGCAAGGGCAATTTCTGAATTGATGTCTCTAGCGATAGTAGTTATATCGGTCAATTCAGTTATCCGAGAAGGAGTGGAAGGTAAACTATTTCCGCCCAACCATGTCCAAACCGATCCGTCACTTTTGAGTACATAGTATCTACGCGTGGTACTTCCCATCCAAATTGCAGTTATTTTCGTCGGATTTTCATTTTGTGCTACTGACAAAAGGTTAGAGAGACTATCAATATAAGTAGGTTTATCAATCCCCCATGGGCCACCCAATACATAAACGCCATTATTACTTGTATTAACGCCGGCATAAACATTTTTGTCTGGATAAAAGCGAAACAACCAAGGAGCTACACTTTGTGTAGTTTGATGGGTAGGAAAATATTCTGGATAATTATTTTCTGCCCAGTTAAGTAATGTGTCGGTATCACTAGCTGTATCGGCAGAAGCAAAGTTAATATTCCCAAGAAAAAGCACTGTGCAGAAAAATAGGATCAGGTGTTTTATTCGTTGTTTAATTTTGATTCCCCGTTCAGAACGTTTGAAGTGAATTTGCTTGAAGCGCCACTACTTGCTTATGATTATCTGGCATTAACCGATTTTCCTAGACTTAGATAATGGGGTGTTGGCAATTTTCTGAAAATTAATTTAGGGAAACACTGATTAATTGCCTGCACAAGTGATTTGCGGCGTTGGGTGGTGCTCAGAAACTCGCCTATCCTATTGATATGTCTAGTTTCTTGCGCTTTATCCGCCTTGCATCTCATCTTGTTCGATGAATTAATCAGCGCTTCCTTAGTAGATCATGGCACAGTGATACGTGCAGATCATCTAGATTTAGTCTTATTTTAAGGGAGTCTCTGATACCTTATCCAATTGCCTAAATCATCAAAAAAACCACAATTACCAGAACGACTATAAAAATCATCGCATTCATGTTTAGTATTTTCTTTACCACTACTGCCACTTGTTATCGAATTAAGGAGAATCGCTCCTAACCCTATACCTAATAGCCATGCTCCCCAGTTTGTACCTTTCTCTTGCTGCTGTAGCTTTGCTAGCGCGGATTTGGCCTCGGGATGGCCGTTATCAGCGGCTTTACGAAGCCACATCAATGCTTCTTCTGGGTCTTTTTTTACGCCAGCCCCACCATTATACATTCTTGCTAAATTATATTGAGCAGCAGCATCTCCTTTTTCTGCTAGCGGTTTAAATGCTTTTAGAGCAGTACGATAATCACCTTTATTAAGAGCAGTCGTGCCATCTTTGAAAGATGGAGCCGCACAGCCAACAATAAAAACAAAAAGAATTAACAATAACAGTCATTTTTTTAACCTCAAAATATCCCCTTTATTAAATGATTAATTGTGACCGGTTTCCTTCACTAAAAGCGCAACTTATTGTTTTTATGATGCTGATTCCAATAACTAAACTCGAGGCATCTCTAATTTTAGATTTGACTGGGTTAACGGACAGTCTTTTCAAGCATAGATTATTAACTTGTTGATATATTTGATCTGCTGTCTACATAAAAATCAGAAAATCTTTTAATCTAATGCAATTCTTTGTTTTATTGGTGATGTTGCTCAGAATCTAGCTGCGGACCTACTGATTACAAATTAATTACTGGCTTGTGTCTCAATATAATATAGCAGTCTGGCTTGATGCCAGTCTGCCTTTTATATCTTGTGCAAGAACGAAGCTGTTGTACACACTTCATAAATAATATTAAATTCAGAGAAATGCCGAAGGTTAGATACATCAGGCTTGTGTTTATTGAGTCTACTATAGGGCTACTAATTTTATGTAACAGTGACTCACATTTATGTAAGTCACTGTTTTATTTGGTAGGCCGTGCCAGATTCGAACTGGCGACCAACGGATTAAAAGTCCGCTGCTCTACCGGCTGAGCTAACGACCCAAAGCGCAGGATTATACCTGATTTAGCCAGTGATACAAATGTCTTTATTGGATTGAAAACTCAAAATCTATAAAAAACCTGACTAACCGAATGGCATCATGTCTGTAAAGATGATTGCCGGGATAATGTGGTAGTCAATCTGAAACAACCTGAGCAATTCTTGCACTTAATCTGTGAAATTGTATGCATAGATCGATAAGTTGGATCGATCAGTTTTTTGTAAGATGACGATTATTTGCTTTCTTTTTTAGCGTTATACTTCCATGTTTCTTTCTTCGTAAGGTAATATCAAATGAGACTGCTGTTAATACTATTTATTTTCATGACAACAAATGCCGGTGCGGCGGATTTTATTACCGGGGAGTATCAACTTTCCGGCAAGGAAAAAAGAGTCGGTGAAGCTTATTATCGTGCCGACATGCAGTGGATGGCTTATCAGGCGGAAGTAGCCGACGATAACCCGTTTTATCAGATCTTCCTGAAAAATATCGCCAGCGGCAAAATACAACAAGTATCGCCGGGCACTGGTAAGACGACATGCTCGTGGGTTCACCCTTCACAGGAAAAAGTGTTGTTTTCTTCCACACATGAAGATCCTGATGCAAAAACCAAAATGATTGCTGAGATTGAAAGAAGAAAATCCGGCGAGCGGCAATCGTATGCCTGGGACTATGATGAGTTTTATGATATTTATGAAACTGATTTTGCCGGTGAGAAAATCCAAAATCTCACTAAAACACTGGGATACGACGCGGAAGCCTCCTGGTCGCCCGACGGCAAACTGATCGCCTTCGCTTCCAATCGTAGAGCGTACACGGAAGAATTATCCGCTGAAGAAGCCGCACTTTTCAAAGCCAATCCGTCGGCATTGATTGATATTTATATCATGGATGCGAATGGCACCAATGTGAAACGATTAACACACACCAAGACCTACGATGGCGGCCCGTTTTTTAGTCCGGACGGAAAGAGAATCGTGTGGCGCCGTTTCTCTGAAAATAGCCGGGAAGCTGAGATATTCACGATGAACATCGACGGATCCGATCAGAAACAAATCACGCGCCTGAATGTCATGTCGTGGGCACCTTTTTACCATCCTTCCGGGAAATACGTCATTTTCACCACCAATATGCACGGGCACCGCAATTTTGAGCTGTATATCGTCGATGTCGACGGCCAGAAGGAACCTGTACGCGTAACCGATAAAGAAGGTTTTGACGGCCTACCGGTATTTACACCCGACGGCAATTACCTAACCTGGACCAGCGACCGCACTCCCGAGAAAAAAGGTCATCTATTTCACGGCAAATGGGATCATCAGCAAGCATTGAAGAGTCTTTCGTTGCAATAAGGACACCCTGAAGAAGATTTGATTAATAACAATATTCTACATTGCTCCACTAAACAAGCTGGCCAAGAGAGATGGGATAAACACCTTTTCCCCAATGTAGAAAGTAAACAATACAAATTAGAGCCAACCCTGCGATCGGTACCAAGCGATGGCATCACGCGCAGCTTCGCGTACCGGACGAGGCTGTAATCCGAGCTCTTTCAAACTGACAGAGGAATCAAAAAACATATTGCGACGGGTTAAACGTACACCGGTCACGGTAGCCATCGGCATTTTCCCACTGACATGGTCTGCCCACATTTCACTGAACCATGCCACAAGCAAAGCCAGTGAATAAGGAACTTTCCAACGTGGTAAGGGTTGTTTCGTTTCCTCACTCAGAATTTTCAACCAATCTGAAAGACGCAGGTTCTCCGCTCCTAAAAGATAGCGAATGCCTGTTTTTCCATTTTTCATCGCCAGAATCATTCCTGTCGCGACATCTCTCGCATCAATCAGATTGAAATTACATTCCAAATAGCCAGGAAGTTCACCTCTACAAAAAGCCAGTGACAAACGGGTGGGCGGTGTCTGTAGCCGGTCTCCGGGACCGACAGGTAAAGTTGGACTGACCACAATAATGGGAGCGCCTTGTTTAACCATACGAAAAACTGCTTTCTCCGCATGAAATTTGCTCAGACAATAGGGACCAACCATGTCCTCTGCTTTGAGATGCAGTTTCTCGACGAAACGTTCTTCGGGCGTGTGGGATGACAGGATACTTTCAGTACTTGTGTACAGTATTTTTTTAGCACCACTGTCAAGTGCGGCACGCATGACATGAATGGTACCGAGATGGTTAACTTTATCGAACTCCCGGCGATCGCGACACCACAGATTCGGATCGGCGGCAAGGTGGTAAACATATTCACAGCCTTGCACAGCTTTCCGTACGGCAGGTTCATCACGAATATCCGCACGCACTAACTCAATTTGATCCAACGGCAAATGATCAACACAGGCGCCTGGTCGTTCCAGCACACGCACCGATTCGTTCGCATCCAATATCTGCGTCACCAGATGCGTACCCAGAAAACCAGCACCGCCGGTAACCAAAATCAAGATAGAACGCCTTCCGGCAAACTATCCGCTAAGTTCTGTAAATACTGATATTGCGGTTTCAAGCCTTCAGCGGTTATCTTTTCAATGAGCGCGAAGGTAGCGCGATTCAAAGGACAAGGAAACTCTTGGGCAAGTCGGATAAGGTGGCCGGTATAAGCGTCGATTTCTGTACGGGCATGTTCGACGTGGATATCAGGCGCCATCGAACAATAAGTCCCCCGTAACGAAGGACGAAAGAACATGGCCATTAATGCCGGTAACCAAGGTGTGCGTAGAATTAAAGATACCGTATCGGGATGAAATGGTCCGATACGCGCAAGCGGAATTTTTGCATATTGGAGAATCGCATAATTCTCAAGAAGCAACGCAAAAAAGAGCGTCTTAGCCAATTGACCGGTCAATAATTCCCCATTATCCACTCCAGCCATCGCCGCAAGTGGCGAGATGGCGGCATTGTACATAAGTTTGGTTGCCTTATAAGGTCGGACATCCGCAACAAGTTCAACGGGAAACAACTTGGCTTTTTTCAATGCAATAGCCAGTGACATTACTTCAGACTGCTCAGCAGCAGTGATAGATCGGCGTGCCCCGATATGCAGGCTGCCTGGTCGCGTGATCCGTGTTACGGGACGATCACGCTGGCATTCCGATACAAAAGAAGCAATACCTTCGCACGCGTGATTGCGTTGCTCCAACTCGGGATCAAAACCATTCTGAATCGGCACTAAGAATGCATCGTCAGACAAGCGTGCAAGTACTGCCGGATTATCATAAGTTTTGGTGCAAAGCAGAATAAAACCCTCATCCGGCGGGACCCAATCATCAAAAGTCACGATGAATATATGTTGCGTTCCCAATCCAGTCAACGTTATGCCGTTTCTCCTGCCCTCCGTTACCTTGCCGGGATGGTTGTCAATCAGCACCACCGTATAGCCCATTTGAGCCAGAGCCCATCCAACGACTGCGCCAATACCGCCTATGCCCACAATATGAATCGGTTTGTCTAGTAATTTGGGCATTTATGAATCCTGGAAATTGATCGAGAAAAACACAAGCAAGTCCAATAACTAACTGAAACAGTTAATATTCATTGTGCTGCTCGGGTGAGATCACATACTTACAGCTTGAAAAGGCTTCTATGTATCAGATCGCACAGAACTGATAGTACTCTATTTGTGAGATATTTCCGATTAATTATATTGACCTCAATGAACATTGTATGTGCGATAACACCCACAACATGACGCAGTGACAACAAGAGAAAAGTGATGCATCATAATGATAATTAATATTATAAAAGTCATCGGATAGAAGCTTCTGACACATTGGATACTTCCATGATATCTGCTGTTGCTAAGCAATCTCTAAATAATCCCATTGTCATTCCAGATGCAATATAACCACTCCAAAATTAACAACGCTGAGTACTCTTTATTAAGGCGCGATATCTACCCAGATGCTGCGAAAGCTTTTATCCTGAGCCTTCGCCAGATCTTTGCAATGCTGATTATTGATCGATTCAGATCCATCGTCGCTAATGATCTGGATTTTTGCTTTTTGTTGCGGATAAACAACTAGTGCCTCCGGGTGTAATTTTTGGAAGCCCATTCTGATTAATTCAGGCGCTGCGGAAGGATCGCCTGACCACTGATAAAGCTGAAAACGGCCATTATCGTCATAAGGTCCTGCCATAATGAAATAAACACCCTGGGCATCCGAATATTCGATGCTGCGTATGCCCAGTCCATTCAGTGCCAGCAGAATTGGATTACCCAGTTTTGGTTTTTCATGGCCAGTGATCACTGCTTGTGGATTTTCCAGCGGAACCAGTAGCGCTTTCCCATGCGGAATAGGATTGCGAAATCCGATCAACAGATGGCCTTGCGGAGTCTTAGTTAACCCTTCGATATTGAGGCCATCCTTGGATTCCGGCGCATGCTTGGCGGCTTTCCCAAGATGATAATCTTTGAGTCCTGCGGAATCTTTCAGTACTTTAACCAAATCAATAAAAGGTTTACCGATTGGTTTCAAATTGAACTGACCGTCAATCGTTTCAATTTCCGTTGCAAAAAAACGATGACGGTTAGGACGTTTCTTGCCATCTTTGTTTGAACCGTGCGAGGTGATCCAGTAGATACGATTCTTAATGAGGGTAGCACCTTCAATATCGGCTTCCGGATGCTTGGGATCAATTTGCAGAAATGCGGAAATATCCTGCGAGTATAATAATTCACCCGACTTGTTCCTGTGAAAGATTCGTAAGGTGTTATCTTCATCGTTGGCAACGACAAATAAATCAGGTGCCACAGGAACGGCGGCAGATGCATCACACATGCCAAAGTATCGGGTAATCGGTGAAAGCGCATCTGCAGTAACCGGTAACGTAATGGTCAAGGCGATGATAGTGATCACTACCGTGGAAAGTTTTATGTTCATAAGAAACCTTTAGATGGTAGAAAAATGAGTGTGTGCAG
The DNA here is from genome assembly GCA_017984435.1 of Nitrosomonas sp. GTDB lineage: Bacteria > Pseudomonadota > Gammaproteobacteria > Burkholderiales > Nitrosomonadaceae > Nitrosomonas. The sequence continues at coordinate 25,752 of JAGNZK010000012.1, forward strand.
ATGTTTTTGAAAGATTGATCTTTCAACATTAAATCGTTTACGTGAGAACGTGTAAATAAATTCGTGTAAACGATCATACAGCAGGAGACATTCTGTTTCCTGGAGACAGCAGCGGAAATTCTTACCCATTAACAAACTAATCACAAAACATGCATTTGAAAGTAAGAAGTGTAAATGATACATAATGCCGGTGATACAATCCTGACAAGCTTACTGAACAAGAGAAATGCTGGAGAAATAGTATGTCAACCATTGAATCCGTTTTAAACGAAATGCGCGTTTTCCCACCCAAGGAGGAATTTTCCGGAAAAGCTAACATATCCGGTATTCAGTCCTATCAAGTCTTGTCAGCAGAGGCGGAATCGGATTATCAGCGTTTCTGGGCAAAACAAGCCAAGGAACAGATTCTTTGGCATAAACCTTTTACACAAATATTGGATGACCGGACGCCACCATTTTATCAATGGTTCACCGACGGTGTACTCAATGTTTCCTATAATTGCCTTGATCGGCATTTGGCAACACAGGCGGATAAAGTCGCTATTATTTTTGAATCTGATGACGGTGAAGTCATACAATCCACTTATCGCGATCTTCACCAACGCGTTTGTCAGCTGGCCAATGCGCTGAAATCAAAAAATATCAAAAAAGGCGACCGTGTCATTATTTATATGCCAATGCGCATTGAAGCGGTTGTTGCCATGCAGGCTTGTGCGCGCATTGGTGCGATTCACTCGGTGGTATTCGGCGGTTTTTCTGCCAAAAGTCTGCATGAACGCATCATCGACGCTGGCGCAATTGCGGTGATCACCGCCGATGAGCAAGTACGCGGCGGCAAGCACAATCCGCTCAAAGCAACCGTTGATGAAGCCATGCGCATGAATGACACGGCATCCGTAAAATTGGTTGTGGTTTATCAGCGCACAGGCACAGAAATACCTTTTAACCCGGCACGTGATGTGTGGTGGCATGAAATGACACAAAATGCGAGTACCCATTGTGAACCGGAATGGATAAACGCCGAACATCCTTTGTTTACACTCTATACCTCCGGATCAACCGGCAAGCCCAAAGGTGTTCAGCATTCCAGCGCCGGCTATTTGCTGGGAACCAAAGTAAGCATGCAGTGGATTTTTGACTACAAACCTGCGGATGTATTCTGGTGTACTGCCGATGTGGGCTGGATTACCGGCCACAGTTACGTCACCTACGGACCACTGGCGATGGGTGCCACACAGGTCATTTTTGAAGGAATTCCCACTTATCCGCATGCCGGGCGTTTCTGGGAAATCATTCAAAAACATAAAGTCACCACTTTTTATACCGCGCCGACGGCCATTCGTTCCCTGATCAAACTGGGAGCGGATTTGCCGACGCAATACGATCTATCTTCGTTACGATTATTAGGATCAGTCGGTGAACCGATTAATCCTGAGGCCTGGATATGGTTCTATGAGAAAGTGGGACAATCGCGTTGTCCCATTGTCGACACTTGGTGGCAGACTGAAACCGGTTGCCATATGATTGCACCGATGCCGGGCGCTGTTGCGCTCAAACCCGGTTCATGTACTTTTCCATTGCCGGGGATTTTTGCCGCGATCGTCGATGAAGCCGGTCATGATGTGGAGAACGGCAAAGGTGGCTTCTTGGTGATCAAGAAGCCCTTCCCTTCACAAATCCGTACACTCTGGGGTGATCCGGAACGCTTCAAGAAAGTTTATTTTCCTGAAGATATTGGCCGTGGAAAGTATTACCTGGCGGGTGATTCCGCATACCGTGATACGGATGGTTATTTCTGGATCATGGGGCGCGTTGATGATGTTCTGAATGTTTCCGGACATCGTTTAGGCACGATGGAGATTGAATCCGCTCTGGTTGCGCACCCGCTAGTCGCAGAAGCTGCTGTGGTCGGCAAGCCGCATGAAGTCAAAGGTGAGGTGGTGATTGCGTTTGTGGTGTTAAAAGGCCAATATCCGCATGGAGAGGAAGTTGTGCAAATCACTCATACATTGCGTGAGTGGGTAGCCAAAGAAATCGGCCCGATTGCCAAGCCTGATGAAATTCGCTTTGGAGAGAATCTGCCGAAAACCCGGTCGGGTAAAATTATGCGCCGATTACTGCGCACACTCGCTAAAGGTGAAGAAATAACCCAGGATATTTCCACGCTGGAAAACCCGGCCATTCTTGAGCAATTGAAGTATCCATCTAAATAATTCCAAGCATTATCAGTCTATCTGAAGATTGTAAATAAAACTGGAGAAGTATGTCATCACCATTTGTTACCGATTATGAACACGGCATTAGTGCCATTGACGCGCAATTTCACCGTCCTCAACGCGCAGCGATTCATTTACTCGTTGAAAAAGGCACGGCTGCATTGATTGATACGGGTACATCCTTTTCCGTCCCCGGTATCATCGCATCACTTGAGCAAAAAAATATTGCGATTGAAAATGTTGCTTATGTCATATTAACGCATATTCATCTTGATCACGCAGGCGGTGCAAGCGAATGCATGCGTCTTTTTCCCAATGCAGAACTGGTTGTGCATCCGCGTGGCGCCAGTCATATGGCAAATCCTGTACGGCTTATCGCTGGCGCAATGAGTGTTTACGGAGAAGCGGAATTTAAACGCGTGTACGGTGAGATTCAGCCTATTGACGCTACCCGGATTATTGAAGCGCCCGATGACAGCCGCATTGATCTCAATGGCCGCTCATTATTATTTATTGATACGCCCGGCCATGCACGTCACCATAATTGTATCTATGATGAACGCAGCCGGTCTTTTTTTACAGGTGACACTTTCGGTGTTTCCTACCGGGAACTTGATGTCGATGGCATGGAATTTGTATTTCCCACTACTTCACCCGTACAATTCGATCCCGATGCAGCGCATGCCTCACTGGATCGCATTATGAGCTATGCGCCGCACTACGCCTATCTGACACACTATAGCCGTATCGGCCATTTAACACATCATGCCGAATCGATGCATTATCTGATTGATGCACATGTAGATATCGCCCAACGAGCAAAAGATGCTTCAGAGAATAGACAAACAATTATTTCAGAAGCGCTGAGAGCGCTATTGATGCAGCGATTATCGGAACACGGTTGTCAATTACCACAAACAGAAATCAACAGTCTGTTACGCTCGGATATTACACTGAATACGCAAGGATTGATTCACTGGCTTGATCATCCGGCTGAACGATTTAAACGTCTATGATTTTACAGTCATGCTTGTAACTCATATCAAGATAAATCTAGTCGAGAATTTCTTCTGGAAAACTATCGGATATACAGAAATACAATAAAATGGACCCAATGCGCATAACCTGATCGCATTGAGTCCATTCTAATTCAACCGTTTTAAGCAGCCACTTTCTTTGAAGAAAAATGCACTTTCTTGGATGAGCCCGATACCATCGCAATCACCAGATAGCTCAGATAAAGAACCACCCCCAGAATCGCATCTGAAATAATCCATTCCGCAGTAGACTGTGGCAATTCAAACAGAGACAGTACACCAAAGAAAGTACCACTGATGATTATTGCCGCAATAATAAATATTTGACTTGTCTTCATAAAAATCTCCTGATTAAAAGTTATTAATACAATCCTATTTAAAAGTCTTGTAACGATAGGATACCATACTTCACAAAAAGTTCACATATTATTCACACTATGTTCACAAATTTGCAGTTAGTTTAAATCAGTATATTTTTATTGAATTTTAAAATAGCAGGAGTTTTCCCATGTATTTCGTTCACTCAATACTCACGCATGCGCTAATGAAGAAGGAAACAAATCAAAACACGATTTGTTGATTAACTTACCAAATTGGGAAAAGTGAGTGGAGTAGCCTACTTTAATCTCTACGGATTCAACGCCCCGCCGCTCGCGGCGGGGCGTTTTATTCTGAGGTACTGATGCTTAGTCTTGCTAATTCGAATACTACCAACCTGTCTGGTAAATATTAGTAATAAGATCCACTGCATTATCATGGAACCTGGTAATGCCATGCCGATCAAACCTAAGATCATATAAATCTACCGATTCACTCGGCATAATTTCTTTTAAGTCAAAATTAAATTGAATCAGTGGCGTGACATGATGAGAATCGATATAAAACTTTCCGGTTTTATCAGTATTAGAGACCGGATCATGCACATCGGCAATGACATAAATTAATTCCTGAAGCTGCTCGTTTGGTAATTTAGTGTAGGTATCAAAAAAATGATCGGGAACCGGTGAAGAATTAAATGCGTAGGTTTCAAGTCCCAATATTGCACCAACCGCTTGCGCTAATCCACCACCGAGAGAATGTCCTGTTACAGTAATTTTTATGCCGGGATGCCGATTAATCACATCTTGAGTAAACCTGAATGCATCTTTAAATTGATCACTGACGACACCAATTCCTATGGCGGTATCAGCGATGACATCACTGGCAGAATCTTCCCACTCTTTAGGAGAGCAGGAAAAATCACAAGTTTCAGTGCCACGAAATGCCAGAACTAATTCACCGGTATCACGATTTCTATAAACACCCGCATCCATTCCGGAACTTGTCCCGGTGGGTTGAATTAAATCCCAAGAACCGACAGCGACATTATCAAAATCATAGATCGCATCGGCAAGTTGCGCATAGGGAATCGATTGCCCCAGTAAATCGACTGCACGTCGCTCTTCCGGGAACAGCATGCCATAAGGTTTCCAGGTTTCATTGGGAACATAATCCGGATTGTTATATATCTCGACTTTTACTAACTCAAACAGCATAACCGCAGGATCATCGGGATTCGGCACCAGATTCAGATTGACGGCATATCGTTCCGTGCCAAATAGTTTTGGAACATCAACCTTTGGCAAAGTAAGTAATCCACTCACCGTTGAGAAAGTGGGACTGTTAATTTCCGAAGCCTCATCAGATTCCGTGGTTAGTAGCTGAAACCGGTTAGGGTTATCTGCCCCCAGCCATTGCAAGGATGCTTTGTATAACTGAGTGCTTTCTTGTTCTGTTACGATTATTTTCTGCAAGCAAACCAAGCCATTCGTTTCAAGAAAAGTAGCCGGTGCAGTTAGTTCCAAGCAATCATCGGGCAATGCATGTGTCACGGGCGCAATGAACATCAGGGCTATGAAACTCACAAATCTTGCGTAATACTGACAGCTATTTCTCATGGCGTTATCGATTGGTATTTAATCGGAAACGTGAATCATAACCTGTTTTTCTTTCATCCATCTATCGATCCATACGTTTTCTCGGCTATCAATGCACAAATGTGTTGCAGAGAAACATATATGACTGTAACTAACTAACAATAAACAGATATTATTCACCATTACTACCACCCACTCATCGACCATGAATGTCCCAAAACGCCGCATCGCCCATCTGGATATGGATGCTTTTTATGCATCGGTTGAACTGCTGCGTTACCCCGAGCTACGCGGCCTGCCTGTGGTTATCGGCGGGCGAGCCGAACACACACCGGTCATACAAGCTGATAGCAGCAAGCATTTTTACAGGTTGCGTGACTATGTCGGTCGCGGCGTTATCACGACAGCCACTTACGAAGCACGTGCAGCGGGCATTTTCTCCGCCATGGGCATCATGAAAGCCGCACAGCTTGCACCGGATGCGATTCTTCTGCCGGTGGATTTTGATAGCTATCGCCATTATTCGCGCCTGTTTAAAGCGGCAGTTGCCGACATCGCCACGCAGATTGAAGATTCCGGTATTGATGAAATATATATAGATCTGAGCAATCTTCCGGATGATACCTTGACGCTCGCACAACGTATTAAACAAGTCGTGAGAGATGCCACCGGACTCTCTTGCTCCATCGGTATCACGCCCAACAAATTGTTATCAAAAATCTGTTCGGATCTGGAGAAACCCGATGGACTGACTATTCTCGAGCTATCCGATATTCCTGAACGGATCTGGCCGCTATCGGTGCGCAAAATCAATGGCATCGGCCCAAAAGCTGCTAATAAGCTTGCATCGTTGGGCATCACAACCATTGCTGAATTAGCGCAAGCTGATCTGAATCTCCTCCAGATCCATTTCGGACGTAGTTACTCGACTTGGTTATATGAAGTTTCCCGTGGCATTGATCAACGCCCGGTCATTACCCATGTCGAGCCAAAATCCATCAGTCGGGAAACTACTTTTGAGCGGGATCTTCACCCGCGCCAGGATCGTTCTGCCTTATCAGAAGCATTCACCACACTCTGCACACAAGTCGCAGAGGATTTGCAACACAAAGGCTATATCGGGCGTACTATCAGTATCAAATTGCGCTTCGAGGATTTTCATACCGTCACACGGGATTTTACGTTAACTGCACACACGGCGGATCCTGCGGTGATACGCCGCGCAGCGGGAGAATGTCTGCGACGGGTACCATTGAAGAAAAAACTCCGCTTACTTGGGGTAAAAGCCAGCGCACTTTCTTCGATCCACGCCATGCATGATGCGGAAGCCTCTCCTCAGAGAGAACTGCCGCTCACCTCTTAAATAACCTCTGAGTAGCCCATATTGGCTATTTCGAGGACAATGTAAAATGTGTTTTTCTTGTATTGCAACGCTAGCTTAATTGGATATGAAAAAATATGAGACTGTGGTCAATACACCCAAGTTATTTGGATGCAAAAGGACTGGTTGCACTATGGCGGGAGGGACTTTTGGCGCAGAATGTTTTGCTTGGCAAAACCAAAGGGTATAAAAATCATCCGCAATTAATACGATTTAAGGCTGATAAGAATCCTACAGGCGCCATCGCCAGTTATTTAAGAAGCGTCGCCGATGAAGCAGATCGTAGGGGATATCACTTCGATAGGAATAAAATCATTAATGAGGAATTGGGTGGATCAATCGCCGTTACCACAGGCCAGTTGGATTATGAATTTAAGCACTTACTAGAGAAATTAAGGAAAAGAGATTCTGTGAGATACGATCAGTTATTTAAGACCACAGAAATCGAGCTTCACCCTATTTTTAATAAAGTGACCGGCGACCGGGAAGATTGGGAAATCATCAGAGTTTTATAGTCATAAACTTATCATCACAGCAAATTTCACAGCCATAGTTCATTTCTAATTGTTTAATAAAGAAGTAACTTTAACATATTATTCAACAACTAATAATCTTACGAGAATCCATTGGTCACTTAGATAGCATCGTCATTCAGTTCGATATTAAAGGATTATTCTTCACAACGTGCTATAGTCCGATAGTGACAAAGAAGTACGAGAAATACATTTTTATAAATTTTATGGATATAGCTATAAATGAAACTTTCATCAATTCTTGTAATATTATTCGCATTAACATTAGTTGCTTGTGGTAAACCTACAGCGCCAGAAAGCGCAAGTTCCGAAGGCTACGGCACGACGCATGAAGGCAAAGCAGCCGAGGGTCGTAATGAACTTCCTCCAGCAGAAGCGAAGTAATAGCGTATAGGCTATTGATATTTAATAGCTTATCGTTCTACGTCGTTTAGCTGACTGAGAAGATACCTGTAGGAATGTTATTGTTCCTACAGGAGCTTCAAACAATTTTAATAACTAACCCTGGCTATTTCGCGCCCTCTTTTCTCATCCACAGTAGTAAGAAATACCAAGCCCAATATAAAAAATACCAGCGTACTGAGTAACGCTATCCGGTGGTCTCCCTCGAATAAATAGATCATTCCACCATAGGTTAGCGGACCGATGATCGCCGACAGTTTGGTAGCCAACCCCCATAATCCGAAGAATTCCCCCTGTCGCCCGGACGGTGTGAATTGCCCTACCAATGCCCTGCCCGCTGATTGAGCACCACCCAGTGCAACGCCGATTAAATTGGCGGCAATCCAAAATAAAGTCTCATCAGTGGCAAAATACGCACAAATAATCGCCGCAGACCAGATCAATAAAGTGATTGTAATACAGCGGCTGGAACCGATTTTGTCCTGTAAATGGCCGAACAGAAAAGCGCCGATTGCTGCGGTCACATTCACTACCATAATCAAAATGATCGTATCTTGGGTTTTGAACCCCATGACTTCCTGTGCATACACCGCTGCTAACACGATGACGATGTGAATACCCGAATAATAGGTGGTTAATGCGATTAAGAAACGAAATAAATCCGTGTGCTGGCTTGCGTGTCGCAGCGTGACTCTTAATCGCTCAAATCCTATCCGTATCAAATGAACATTTTTAAGCGATTTTGCAGCGCCACTCCGTTCGCGTAGCCAAAGCAATGTGGGTAAAGCAGCCATGCCAAATAACGCAGCGACAATCAACGTGGAAACCGGCACATAGTGCGAAGCATCCAACCCCTGATTTTCTGCATACGTCACATAAACCAGGCATAAAATCAGCGCAAGCAAACCACCCAAATAACCCAATGCCCAGCCATAACCGGAAAGCCGCCCCATCGTCTCAGGCGTGCTAATTTCAGGTAAAAATGCCGCGATCAGATTCTCACCGCTGGCAAACATGAAAGTCGCCAGTATGACCAAAATAATCGCTAAACTGACATCACCGGGACCAACCAGACTCAATAACGCGGTAAACAGCACGCAACCCAGGGTTGTCACAACCAGAAAGCGTTTTTTCGCACTGGAATAATCGGCGATAGCGCCTACCACCGGTGCACTCAGCAGAACCAACGCGTTAGCAGCGGCAATGGTCAGTGTCCAAAGCAGCGTGGCATGACCATTGCCGCTCCCAGCAGCAACCACGCCGACAAAGTAAGCGTTAAAAATGGCGGTCAGTATGACGGTGGTGTAACCCGAATTGGCGAAATCGTACATGCACCATGCGAAGCGCTCACGCCGCGTGGCTGAATCGGGATTATTATCGACGGATGACATGATGTATTTGGACAAAGGGATAAATGAAACCGCCCTACTTTCCTACCATGTTCTCTGGGATCACCCAGGCATCAAACTGTTCTGCAGTCACATAACCGCTTGCCAGCGCAGCCGCTTTTAGCGTGATGCCTTCGCGATGCGCTTTTTTGGCGATTTCCGCCGCTTTGTCATAACCGATGTGCGGATTGAGCGCGGTGACCAACATCAATGAGTGATGCATCAGCATGTCGATACGCTCAATATTGGCTTCTATACCGATGGCACAATTATCGTTGAAGCTGACCATGGCATCCGCCAGCAAGCGCACACTTTGCAAAAAATTGTGAATGATCAGCGGTTTCATCACATTCAGTTCGAAGTTACCGAGCGCACCGCCCATGTTGACCGCGACATCGTTGCCCATCACCTGACAGCACACCATCGTCATGGCTTCCGATTGCGTCGGATTGACCTTGCCCGGCATGATCGAACTGCCCGGCTCGTTCTCAGGAATGCACAACTCGCCGATACCGCAGCGCGGCCCGGATGCCAGCCAACGGATATCGTTGGCAATTTTCATCAGCGACGCCGCCAATGTTTTCAAAACGCCGTGCGCATGCACCAACGCATCGTTGCTCGCCAAGGCCTCGAATTTGTTCGGCGCGGTGACAAACGGCAAACCGGTCAAACGCGACAATTCCGCCGCCACGCGCACCGCGAATTCCGGATGCGCATTCAAACCGGTGCCAACCGCCGTACCGCCCAATGCCAGCTCGCACACATGCGCCATTGCGGCTTCGACATGGCGCAGGCCATGATCCAGTTGCGCCACGTAGCCGGAAAATTCCTGCCCCAATGTCAACGGCGTGGCATCTTGCAGATGCGTGCGCCCGATTTTAACAATGCCGCCGAATGCTGCGGACTTAGCCGCCAATGTGCCGCGCAATTGTTGAATGGCGGGAATCAACCGCAGCTGCATTTCCTGCACGGCAGCGACGTGCATCGCGGTCGGGAACACATCGTTCGATGATTGGCCTTTATTAACCTCGTCATTCGGATGCACGATCCGGTTGGCGCCGCGTCCGCCACCGAGAATTTCCGACGCGCGGTTCGCCAGCACCTCATTGACGTTCATGTTCGTCTGCGTGCCGGAACCGGTCTGCCACACCACCAGCGGAAACTGATCGTCGAAATTGCCGGCGCTCACTTCGTCGGCGGCTTCAATGATCGCTGCAGCACTGGCGGCATCGAGCAATCCCAGGTCGTGATTGACCTTGGCGGCAGCGCGCTTGACCCTGGCCAGCGCATGAATCAGCGCGACCGGCATATGCTCATTGGAAATCTTGAAATTCTGCAACGAGCGCTGCGTTTGCGCGCCCCATAATGCTGCGGCGGGCACTTCGACCACGCCCATGGTGTCGCGCTCTTCACGGGTTTGCATACGTAGTTACCTCATCAAATTGGATAAATTGGGGTATTGGTCTACCAACGAGTCGCTGAATTACACTGAATTCGTCATTCCGGCGAAAGCCGGAATCCAGAAAAATCAACAAACTGGACACCGGCCTTCGCCGGTGCGACGAATAATTTAGTGTTCTCATAAGATTTCGGTTTAGCGTTTCATTCATTGCATATATGACGTTTTCTGTCCGAGTTGACACGACTGCTAAACGTTTTATCCGATTACAAAGCTCCTCGCGATTGCAACCAACATTATGAGCGAAATTTAACCCCCCCATACTGCCGCCGAGCACCGCATCATCTTCAATGGCAACAACTCGTAGGTTGGGTTGAATGAAATGAAGCCCAACGATTGGCGGCTAGTTGATGTTGGGGTTCGTGCCTCACCCCAACCTACAAGCTAAGATTCCGGTTTAACATTTTATTCATTGCATATATAACGTTAGGCTTAAGCACCATCAAGTTCATTTTCACTCAAATTTTCGTCGCCCCATTCGGATCAACTCTTGATGCATCTCAACTATTTGGGTTGATGTCTCATGCAATTTTTTGACAACCAAATTAAATCGCTTGGGTTGTTCTAACTCCCACTCTGGTGGCACTGTTTGTCTATCTCGATCACTTGCAGGAAAAGTGTTTTGTGCAATCTGGCTCAAGTAATCTCCAATAAGCGAATGCAACTTTTTTCTTAATGGCTCCAATTCGCTGTCAAGGAACTCATGTTCTGCGTCATTCCACTCATAGTAAAACTTATCTAAGTCTTTAAGCTTATCTCGAGGCCATGAAAAACCAGCCATATTCTGCTCATCAATGAAGCTAATACTTCCCTTTGAGGGAAGCGTTAGCTTGATCTTCTCAAAAAGCGCTTTATCGGATTCTCTTGCGGGTCTATCTGGCTGCTGCTGCTGTTGTTGTTCGCTATTAATCGTACCGTGATTTTCAAAAACACTCTTTAGTGCTTTTGATATAGCTTTAATCAGAGTATTTCTACTTAGTGCCTTTTCGTTAGTTTCTGGCGTCATGCAGTACGTCAATACTCGCTTAGATCGAAGATCAAAAGGCAGCTTTTCTGGCTCACCAAAATGAGTGTTCATTATCATTACAATTCTGTGCCAGCCAAGAGATTTCACTGCATATCCTAATTCGATTAATACATTGGGGTTAGGTGTTGATTTAGTACTAGCGTCATTGATAATTGAAACATCACAAAGAAAAACAGATGCTTCGTCTATCTTTGAGAAGATCGATTGGCTAATATCCGGTGAGCCAGATACACCAAGCGTATCTCTATCGATAACTGGATCAATTGTCGTTGATTGATCCTTTTTTAACTCTTCACTAGCCTTCTCTAGTGCGGTCAATATGAAACCACGATTAGTGTTCGATGGGCAATCTGACTGCCAAGAATAAAAGATTCGATCAGGCATACGGGTGACTTGAGGAGCCTAACGTAATGTATCCACAAAAAAATATCGCATAAACTGATTACAGGTTACAGCAGCATTCAATCCCAACTCAATGCACCACCGGTTTGATATTCCGTCACCCGGGTTTCAAAGAAATTCTTTTCCTTCTTGAGATCGATCATTTCCGACATCCACGGGAATGGATTATTGGCATTCGGATACAGGATATCCAGACCAATTTGCTGGCAACGGCGATTGGCGATGTAGCGCAGATATTCCTTGAACATCGGCGCATTCATGCCGAGCACGCCGCGTGGCATGGTGTCTTCGGCATAACGATATTCCAGTGCAACGGCTTTCTGCATCAGCTCACTGGCTTCATCGCGGAATGCTTTAGTCCACAGATGCGGATTTTCCATTTTGATCTGGTTGATCACGTCAATGCCGAAATTACAGTGCATCGATTCGTCGCGCAAAATATATTGATATTGCTCGGCGGAGCCGGTCATCTTGTTTTGTCTGCCGAGTGCGAGAATCTGCGTAAAACCCACATAGAAGAACAATCCTTCCATGATGCAGGCAAAAACGATCAGGCTTCTGAGTAACTGTTGATCCGTCTCCAGCGTACCGGTCTTAAAGTGCGGATTGGTCAGTGTGTCGATGAACGGAATCAGAAATTCATCTTTGTCGCGGATGGAAGACACTTCATGATACGCATTGAATATTTCACCTTCATCCAGACCCAATGATTCCACAATATATTGATACGCATGGGTGTGAATGGCTTCCTCAAATGCCTGGCGCAGCAAATATTGACGGCACTCGGGATTGGTAATGTGCCGATACGTACCCAGCACGATATTATTGGCAGCCAATGAATCCGCCGTGACAAAGAAACCGAGGTTACGCTTGACCAAGCGGCGCTCATCTTCGGTCAGGCCATTGGGATCTCGCCACAACGCAATATCGCGGCTCATGCTGATTTCCTGCGGCATCCAGTGATTGGCACAAGCCCCCAGATATTTATCCCAGGCCCATTTATATTTGAACGGTACCAATTGATTGACATCCGCGTTGCAATTGATGATTTGCTTGTCTTCCACCGAGATGCGGCGATTGGCGCTGCCCGCCACGTCTTCCGCGTCGGCCTGGCTACCGGGGCTGTGATCCCGGCCATCCTGCGCCGGCGTTGTCAGCGGCAATTCAAAATCGTGCAGTACAGTGCGCGGCATGGCGTTGACTGGCGGCGTTTGCGGTTGTTGCGGTTCGTCTTCGAATGTCAGCATGATGAACTCCTTTATATTTGGATTACTTTTGTGTTTCGATTATTTTGTAAATATCTATTGAATCATTGTCTTATCAATGTCATCTACTGACAGGACTCGCAGCTCTCATCATCAATGGCGCAGTACTTGATTTCGACGGAAGACGCTTCCATCATGGTTTTAGCCATACCACCATCAGCAGGCACTGCGTTCAACGAACCAGCACGCACGGTCGATTTTTCCGCTGCCGTCGCGCCCATCGAACGCAGGTAATAGGTGGTTTTGAGACCGCGCAACCACGCCAGTTTATAGGTGTCATCCAATTTCTTGCCGGAAACGCCCGCCATATAAATATTCAATGATTGCGATTGATCGATCCACTTTTGCCGTCTTGCACCGGCTTCGATGAGCCAGCGCGGATCCATTTCAAAGGCGGTGGCATATAGGGTGCGGATATTTTCCGGAATGCGGTCTATTTTGCTGATGGCACCGTCAAAATATTTCAGATCCGCAATCATCACTTCATCCCACAGATTGAGTTTCTTCAGATCGTTTACCAAAGACTGATTGGCAATGGTGAATTCACCGGACAAATTGGATTTGACATACAGGTTCTGGTAAGTCGGCTCGATACTGGCTGAAACCCCGATAATATTGGATATCGTTGCAGTAGGTGCAATCGCCAGGCAATTGGAATTGCGCATGCCATGCTGTTGAATACGTTGGCGTAATACATCCCAATCCAGTGTCGTGGATAAATCCGCTTCGACAAAGCCGCCGCGCTCTTTCCGCAGCACTTCCAACGTATCGTGCGGCAGAATGCCGCGATCCCATAAACTACCCTTATAAGTATTATAGCAACCGCGCTCTTCCGCCAACTCAGTCGAAGCCCAGTAAGCCTGATAGGCAACGGCTTCCATCGAACGATCGGCAAACTCAACCGCTTCATTGGAACCATACGCAATGCCCAACTGATGCAAACAATCCTGAAATCCCATGATGCCCAATCCAACGGGACGATGCTTAAGATTGGCATTTCGGGCTTTGGCGACTGCGTAGAAATTGATATCCACGACATTGTCCAGCATGCGCATGGCTGTGCTGATCGTGCGCTTCAGCTTCTCCATATCCAGCACACCATGATTCAGATGCGCCAACAGATTGACCGAACCGAGATTACATACCGCAATTTCCTTATCATTGGTATTTAAGGTAATTTCCGTGCATAAATTGGAGCTATGCACCACACCCACATGATTTTGTGGTGAGCGGATATTGCACGGATCCTTAAAGGTGATCCAAGGATGTCCGGTTTCAAACAACATGCTCAACATTTTGCGCCACAATTGTACCGCCGGGATTCTCTTGTACAGCGCCAGTTCGCCGCGCTCAATCTTGGCTTCATAAGCTAAATAGGCCTGTTCAAACTGCTGACCGAATTTCTCATGCAGATCCGGCACATCCGAAGGTGAAAACAACGTCCAATCACTACCATCCATAACCCGTTTCATAAACAAATCGGGAATCCAGGTGGCGGTATTCATGTCATGCGTGCGGCGGCGGTCATCACCGGTATTTTTACGCAACTCCAGGAATTCTTCGATATCCAGATGCCAGCATTCCAGATAAGCGCATACCGCGCCTTTGCGCTTGCCGCCTTGATTCACGGCCACGGCGGTATCCGATACCACTTTAAGGAAAGGCACCACCCCTTGCGATTTGCCGTTGGTGCCTTTGATACGCGCACCCATCGCGCGCACCGCGGTCCAATCATTGCCCAGTCCACCGGCATATTTGGCCAGCAAGGCATTTTCCTTGATGGCTTCGTAAATACCATCCAGATCATCCGGTACCGTGGTGAGATAACACGATGACAATTGCGAACGGCAAGTGCCGGAATTAAACAAAGTTGGGGTCGAGCTCATGAAATCAAAGCTGGATAACACATGATAAAACTCAATGGCACGCGCTTCCCGGTCAATTTCATTTAACGCCAGTCCCATCGCCACGCGCATGAAGAAGGCTTGCGGCAATTCAATGCGCTTTTCTTTGATATGCAGGAAATAGCGATCATACAGGGTTTGCAATCCCAGATAATCGAATTGCAGATCGCGTTCGGCATCCAACGCTTCGGCTAAGCGCGTCAGATCGAACTGCGCCAGGCGTTCATCCAGAAGGTCGGCCTCGATGCCGCGCTTGATGAAGATTGGGAAATAATCTTTATAATGTGATTGCATTGCTTGCTGGGAAATTTCTTCGCCCAGTACTTCGTAGCGCATGTTGTTCAACAGTAACCGTGCGGTGACATAACTGTACGCGGGATCTTTCTCGATCAGCGCGCGCGCTGACAGAATCACGGATTTTCTGACTTCATCGACTGACACACCATCATACAAATCTTTCAATGTAGCTTTCAGAATCAAGGAAGCGTCAACCGCATTTCCCAATCCGCGGCAGGAAGATTCAATCAAAGCAGACAATTTCGCCACATCCAATGGCACTCTTTGCCCGTTATCCACAATATATAGTGTCTCTGCTGCCGTCTCTACCGTAGATTTCTGTTTGAGTTTGGCTCTTTCGCGCGCATGTTCCTCACGATACAACACATAAGCCCGCGCCACATCGTGTTCACCGGAACGCATCAATGCGAGCTCGACTTGATCCTGAATATCTTCAATATGAAAAGTACCGCTATCCGGTTGGCGGCGCAGTAAAGCGTTAACCACATCATTCGTCAAACTTGCAACCACCTCGCGCACCCTGACTGATGCCGCGCCTTGACCGCCATCAACCGCGATAAAAGCTTTGGTCAGGGCGACAGATATTTTCCCCGGTTCAAACGCCACCACCGCACCGTTACGGCGGATGACTTTATGTTGGGAGAAATTGGAATTTTGCGAACCCGTGTCGAAAAAACGTTGACTTCCGGAAACAGGCTTGAGGTTAGTATGTTCTGTAGCAAGCTGCATAGATGATCTCCTAACGGATTATTCATGATAGAAAATATACATTTACATTGATTCAATGAAATACTATTTTTCTTTAAAACCACAACATATAGCGTTATTAAAAAATTAAGACCGCACTGGTAGTATACAAGTGTTGCAGAATTTTTAATACAGAAAATTCATTTTTGCTGAATAAATTCATTTGAACTTCTCCGATGTGTCATTCAATTGTCGCTGGTAATGACTGTTTTTAATCCTCATTTATTGAGGAGCTAATCGCAAATGAAAATTTTGTATGGTTCATAAAAAATTGTACTGAGCGCGCCACCCCGGTTTTTTCCTCCTGGCCGCGAATATGTGCTCAAACCATATTTTCATCCATAGCGCACTTGCAATCTCATTTCGTATCGCTCAATCTCTGCTATTCTTCCATCGTGAATTGCCTTTCTCCCAGTTTTGAATTCAAAATCCATCCACTGAATACGCATTTAATGTACGCATAAAAAATACAAACATGTCATTCAACACATTCCTTAGTCACTTTCTCTCACGCCTGGGTCCCGGATTATTGTATGCAGGCGCTGCCGTCGGTGTATCCCACTTAGTGCAATCCACCCAAGCAGGGGGAATGTTCGGATTCGAGCTGATTATTGCCATCATCATTATTCATTTGATCAAATACCCGTTCTTTGAATTCGGGCCGCGTTATACCGCAGCGACGGGACAAAACATATTGCACGGCTACAAGAAGCTTGGAAAATGGGCGGTATTTGTTTATCTGCTTATGACGCTATCGACGATGTTTATCGTGCAGGCGGCTATTACCGTGGTCACTGCCGGTTTGGTCACTAACATTTTCGGATTGGAAGGTCTGGGCGGACATGATCCGCAGATGGTTGCATTCATCATCAGCAGTGCATTACTGCTGTTTTCTTTCACATTACTGGTGAGTGGTCACTACGTGCTACTGGATAAATTGATGAAAATCATTATCCTGATACTCACCATCACCTCTGTTGCTGCCGTGATCATGCTGCTATTCGATAATCCAGGTCACTATCAAGCAGCCACGGTTTCATTCTCTTTTTCCGATACTGCACACCTGGTATTTCTGGCGACATTCCTAGGCTGGATGCCCGCGCCACTGGATCTTTCCGTATGGCATTCCATCTGGTCGCAGAGCAAAAATGAGAGCGATGGCAAGATCACCAGCATGCAAGAAACCTTGTTCGATTTCAGAGTGGGTTATATCGGCACCGCATTTCTGGCCATATGTTTTCTGTTATTGGGCGCGCTCGTGATGTACGGCAGTGGTGAAACTTTTGCTGCCGGCGGTGCAGCATTTGCAGGCCAACTGGTGAATATGTATGAACAAGCATTGGGTGGATGGGCCTATCCGATTGTCGCCATCGCCGCACTGACCACCATGTTTAGTACCACGCTGACCGTACTGGACGGCTTCCCGCGCACGATCAGCATCTCGCTGGAATTGTTGTTTCCACGACGCATCCAGCATCACAATAATGAGAAGACTTATTTAGTCTGGCTGTTTATCATCATCACCGGCACATTATTGCTATTGTTCTTTTATCTGACATCCATGCGGGAAATGGTAAAAATTGCCACCGTGATTGCTTTTGTAGCAGCCCCCATCCTGGCAGTACTCAACATGCAGGCGATGTTCAATAAAAACATCCCGGAGCAATACCGCCCCGGAAAATTGATGTGGATCTGGTGTTGGCTGGGCGTAGTCGCTTTGTTGGGATGCTCCATCAGTTATTTACTACTTTAACCTAGAAACCTCAGTTGACCGCTCGAATGGATATTGAACATGATGAATTTATTAAGCTTATCGATAATCTACCAGCGTATCTGTTGGGTGAGTTCGCTACGAAGCGAATTGCATGGTTTTGAGGATACACTGCTGCGTTGCAACTTCTTGAAATGGAATGACCATTTCGCGTCGTTGCGCCTTGCCATGCACCCTCAAAACCATACACTTCACCTCATCCAACTGAGGTTTCTAGGTTTAATTCACATTTTTAATCGATCCTGATGCGCCCCACCCGTCTTGAAAAACCTGCGGCTACACGCAGTAACCTGAAAACAATCGCCGCCCTGTTGCCCTATTTATGGGAATTCAAAGTCAGAGTTATCCTGGCACTGAGCCTGCTGGTATTGGCCAAACTAGCCAATGTCTCCGTGCCATTGGTGCTAAAAGAGATTGTCGATGCCTTGGATCAATCCCGTGCCGTGCTGGTATTGCCGGTTTTTTTACTAATCGGCTATGGCGTCTTACGCCTGTGCAGCACTTTATTCGGAGAGTTGCGTGACGCAATCTTCGCCAAAGTGACGCAACGGGCGATTCGCCGCGTGGCGAATAAAGTATTTACACATCTGCATTCATTGTCTTTGCGTTTTCATTTGGAGCGTCAGACCGGTGGCGTTTCGCGCGATATCGAGCGCGGCACGCGCGGCATTTCATTCCTGTTGAATTTTATGCTGTTCAATATTCTGCCCACGTTGCTGGAAATCGCTTTGGTGCTGGTGATACTAATCAGCAAGTACGACATCCGGTTTTCCATCATCATTGCACTGACCTTGCTGGCTTACATTGCACTCACGCTGATTGTTACCGAATGGCGCATGATTTTCCGTCGCACCATGAACAACATGGACTCAAAAGCCAATACCCAGGCGATCGACAGCCTGTTGAATTACGAAACCGTGAAATATTTTAGCAACGAAACCTGGGAAGCACGGCGCTACGATGAACATTTGCAATCGTGGGAAAAAGCTGCCGTCCGCAACCAAACTTCGTTGGCAACGCTGAATGCCGGACAAAGCGCCATCATCGCCGTAGGTGTGACGTTGTTGATGCTATTGGCCGCCGACAAAGTCGTCGAGGGCAGCATGACACTGGGCGATCTGGTGCTGATCAACGCTTTTATGTTGCAACTTTACATGCCACTGCATTTCCTCGGTTTTGTGTATCGTGAAATCAAACATTCGCTGGCTGATATGGAACGCATGTTCACGTTACTGGACGAAAACAAGGAAATTCAGGACAAGCCGGATGCCCAAAGCCTGGATGCCCAAAATGCCACGATCCGTTTTAATCATGTCAATTTTAGTTATGAATCCAATCGTCAGATATTGTTCGATGTCAGTTTCGATATTCCCGCCGGCCAAAATCTGGCGGTCGTCGGTCACAGTGGCTCGGGGAAATCCACGTTGGCGCGCCTGCTGTTTCGTTTTTATGATGTGCAATCGGGTGGCATTCTGATCAATGATCAGGATATTCGTGATGTCACTCAGCAAAGTCTGCGCGCAACCATAGGTATCGTGCCACAAGATACGGTGTTATTTAACGACAGTATTTATTACAACATCGCCTATGGACGACCGGATGCGACACAGGAAGAAGTTTTTGCCGCAGCACAATCCGCACATATCCATGACTTCATTGAAAGCCTGCCGGAAAAATATGCCACCATCGTCGGTGAACGCGGCTTGAAATTGTCCGGCGGTGAAAAACAACGCGTAGCCATTGCCCGCACCATTCTGAAAAACCCGGCAATTCTGATCTTTGATGAGGCGACATCGGCACTGGATTCTGATTCCGAAAAACGCATTCAAGCGGAATTAAAGCGCATCGCAAAAAACCGCACGACACTGACTATTGCTCATCGGCTGTCCACCGTTGCCGATGCCGATCAGATTCTGGTAATGGATCACGGCCGCATCATAGAGCGTGGCAATCACCAGCAATTACTCGCAGCGAACGGTACTTATCTGCACATGTGGGAATTGCAACAACAAGAAGAAACCGATAAACACCTTCAGATTTCTCAACTGTAGTTGCTGGATTTATGCACGCCAGCACAGTTAAAATTAGACAGATTGGATATGCGAGGAATAAAACTGATGATCTGCTCGATTGATTAAAAAACCATCGACAAAACAAAATCAACGTGAAACCCTTTTCACGACAGGCAGCATCATTTTGCGCTGTATCATGCACACATGAAAGATTGGCTTCAACGCCTGCACCCGTTTAAGACCGCCAGCACCCAGCGGCTTGCGATCCTGTTCGCTATCGTCTACTTCGCCCAGGGCATGTCCGCACTACCCGTCCAGGTAATCGCTATCAGCTTTAAGGATCAAGGTTTGGAAGCCGACGACGTGGCGGCTTTTTTTCTTTTTGCATCGATTCCTTGGTTCATCAAACCGTTGTACGGGCTGATCTCGGACTTTCTGCCGCTGTTCGGCCAACGGCGCAAAAGCTATCTATTGCTGACTTCGGCCCTGGCTTGCGTGGCGGGATTAATTGCCGGGTTTTCAGCGCATTATACCTATTGGGAGCTCGCCATCCTCTATACGCTAATGGGCTTCGGTCTAGCCTACAATGATGTGTTGACCGATGCGCTGATGGTGGAAAAGGGTAAATTAAATGGACTCACCGGCGCTTTCCAATCGGTGCAATGGATTGCGGTTACCTGTGCTTCGATCATCGTAGGCTTGCTGGGTGGATATTTTGCCGAATATCGGGACTTGCAAGCCGCTTTTGCGGTTGCGGCCATATTTCCTTTTATCGTGCTGCTCATGGCTGCATTCTTCGTACGCGAGAAACCTATTGATCTCGGAAAAGCCGAGTTCACGGAGATTTGGGCAGCACTGCGCGCGGGATTCGGAGAACGCTCGGTATGGCTGGTCGCCGCTTTCATATTTCTGTTCAATTTCAGTCCATCTTTTGGTCCGGCATTCCTCTACTACCAGATTGACGTGCTCGGCTTCGGCCAACAGTACATCGGCGTCTTGAGTTCAGTCGGTTCGGCAGCTAGCATCGTTGGTGCGTTCATCTACGCACCCTTGTCACGATCAATGCCACTGCGCCGCCTGATTAACCTCGCCATCGGCCTATCGGTGGTGACTTTATTGACTTATTTGGCCTATCGTAGCGAAACCTCTGCGCTGTTCATTCATGTCATCTGGGGCGTCACCGGCATGGTCACGACACTCGCATTTCTGGATCTTGCTGCAAGGGCGTGCCCCAAGCGCGCGGAAGCAACCTTCTTCGCACTGCTCATGTCTATCTTCAATCTCGGCACACTGGCTTCGCAAAATGTCGGTGCGCATTTGTATACCGAACTTGGCGAAGGATCGTTCGCATACACTTGGCTGGTAATCATCTCTACTTTCGCAACGGCTGCAATCTGGTTACTCGTGCCACTGGTGCATATCGAGCGCATCGAGTCGCGTGCACAGCATCATAAAAATCTGTAGCCGACAGGGAATACATTGTTATGGCTAAAAAATGGACAGACTGACTACACAAATCCTGAATTCAGTTTCCCTGGTACAGGAAATCTATAAAAAATCATTCAACCAAGCGTAGAATATAAAATCATTGCCGATCCTAAAACCGAGGACAAACTATGAAACTCTATCTGTTATTAGCTTGTTTGTTATTGAGTGCTTGTACAGGATTGCCGTCGGCAGTCGAGAATGCGCCAGCAATGCAACTTTCCTATCAGCAAGTCAGCCAGGACATCAATAATCATAAGGATACGCCGGTACGTTGGGGTGGCGTGATCATTAGCGTGGAAAATCAAGAACAGGCCAGCCTGATGCAAGTCGTATTCCACTCCCTTGATTATAGCGGCCGACCACAGCTACATAAGCCAGGCGAAGGACGTTTCGTGGTTAAAAGCGCCGAATTCCTTGATCCGGCTATTTATGCCAAGGATAAAGAAATCACCGTCGCCGGGGTGATCACCGGCGATATCGAGCGTACCGTGGGCAAACGGATTATTCAGGTGCCGCTGTTATCAGCCACAGCTATCCACCTTTGGCCGGCTTATCCGAATCGCTACGATCACCTTAACTATGGCCCTCCCCCTTATTTTGGCTTTCCCGGTTACTCGCCTTATTACCGTGGCGGATTTTACGGACCATACTATCGCTGGTGATAGTTATCGATATGATGATCCGGTTAAAACATTTCCATCTTATGCGCTATTCTCTAAAAAAACCGATCCTATTTCTGTTATGTATTCTCATGTTATCCGCTTGCATGACAACGCCTACACGAGAAGAACTACTCAGCCAGAAAGTGATTTATAGCCGCAGCAGTGACAAACATTATCTGGAAGTTGCGGAATGCCTGAAAAGTGACGAAGGCTTTTATTTGCCGAAGTGGCACCGCCATACCTGGCGTGATATCAATACTTATTTTATCTATCACGAATCTTTGCAAGTGGACGGATACCCGCAGATGCATGACGAAGCGACAAAGACTTACTACATTACCGAGATTCATAATCCCAAGTCTTCGGGGAGCATCAACCAACCGATTACCCATGGCAATGGAAATTGGATTATGACGATTAGAGACGTCGGCAATCAACAAAATACCCGATCCGCAATCGAAATTCGCAGCAATCAAAATCTTCTCAGTGATTATCCACCGGCTTCTTATACGCCGGATCCTAACGCTTCATTATCCCAGCGCTTGTACAAAGTGGAAAAGATTGATCAGTGTTTTTGATTGATACGCGATTTTTAAAAAATTGATTCTTCCGGAGAATTGACATACCATTTATGGTATGTGGAAAGTTTATGAACATAAACGAATTGAAAAGCAATTAAAATCATGCCCCATTACAATATTGAAGAAGTATGAGAAATGGAAAGATATTGTCATAATTTCCGGTCAGCAAGGGCTATCACTGATTAAGGGTTTTTCTGATGAAGCATTAAAAGGCGAATGGGATGGTTACCGATCTTCACGGTTAAACCAGCAATATCGAGTCATTTATAAAATTATCGCCAATGAAGTTTATGTGCAAGTTGAGCAAATATCACCCCACGATTATCGGAGAAAAAAATGAATGAATATCAACTGGCAAAAAAAACATGTGATGTTACCGTTGGTGAATCCGTAAAAATTATTCGCGAGCTTCAGGGATTAAGCCAAAACGAATTAGCAGAACTGACCGGTATTCCGCAATCGACAATCTCTGCCATCGAGCACAACAAAATCAATTTAGGGATAGAACGCGCAAAAATAATAGCAAAAGCACTGAAATGTCACCCTGCGGTATTGGTTTTTCCTGGGTGGAGTGTTGAGGTTGCTGCATAGAAAAGTATCTGTCTACAAGAAAAATTGATACACAATTTTTAAGAAGCCTAGTAGGTTTTGAGATGAGTCGACGAGCTCCAACAATTCATGCAGTGGTGTTGGGGTTCCTATTGTCACCCCAAACTACCGTGCTGTAAAAGTTAACGGGGCAGTGTATACCCATTTTCTTTTTTCGCGACCTGACCCAGAATGTGTACTAGCCATTTGCCAGAGCTTTAATATGCTTTGAGATGGCGCGTCTTTGCTTTTGCACAACTGGAAGAAGGGCTGTGTATGTCTGTAACTGCCCTTCCTTGAACTTCTTATAGATTTCCTTTTGCTTTCCGAGCAACTCGCTATATCGCCCCGCCTGTTGGTCTAGAGGTGTATTCAACAGCATATGATTCACTTCTAAGACAATCTCCTCGATTTCGAAAGTCATCTGTTGCGCATGAGCTTGAAATTTGAGCGTCTCGATAACCAGTGGGCCGTGCTGCGATTGAATATCTTCATTTTCCACGAACAGCTCCATCTTCCCGGCGGCAAGGTCAAAATCTTGATGAAGCATATCCAGTTGAGATCGGATTTCTGCCGATCGAGACGGGTTGTCTTTGGTGATGCCTACGGCACTGCAGTTAGTAATGGCTGATAACCAGGCCGAATACTTCGAGAAATAGTCGATTAGCGTTTGATGCTCTTCTGCCCTTAGGCTGAGTTTGGCCTGTAGGGAGAACTGTAGCTGCGATTTGACTGCTTCGACCAACGACGTAATTTCTTCAATGTCCTCCTTCGTAGCGACATTCTTACCTTTTTCCTGAAAGTAAGACTTTAGAAATACCATATAGAACAGAAGCAGTAGGATGAGCGCTTCCAGCACTAGCTGAATGGATTCGGTGACAGACATCAGGTGATCGTAGTTGTTAAGGTTGCATAACTAGAATTAGACGTCCGAAATGACGCAATATATTACGTCACAAATGAAACCTAATACGGCATTGATCATGATATCCCCTTATTTTTAAGCTAATTGACCGATTTAGCTGTCATCATACTACCAGACTTGTTTAGACCAAAAATATTGAGTGAATAACAGCAATACGTTGTAATCAAGTTCTGCAGTTCACATATCAAAACAAGCAATAGCACAATCTCCAAAACCATTGCTTTTTCCAAATCACACAGTTAGAATCCCACCCGTTACTCGCTTTTTGAAATGCTAATTGAACGATTGATGGCATAGCAACTCAAAAAACAGTATTCAATGGGAAACTAGGGTTCCGTCCGGTGCAGTCACCGGTGTCTGGTCCAAGAGTTTCCGGTCTCGTGATAATGAGGCTCCACGGAGGGATAAAAGCCCGGGAGGTTACGTAATGTAGTATTTTGATACATTACATTCTCGGTAATAACCCGTACAGGAGACTTCGTTATGTCAAAAATAACAAAACCGATCCCCCTTTCACCGGATGCCAGTGCAGTAACAGGCGATACGCTCAATCGCAGCATGAGTGTGTGGCATAGCTTTACGCTGGGTTTTGCGGTGGTATCGCCGGTGGTCGGACTTTACGCCATCATTGGTGTGCAAACCGTCGTGACCGGTGGCGGCTGGTTTGCAGCGCTGGCGATTTGCTTGCTCATGCAGCTATTGGTAGCTACTGTTTATGCAGAGCTATCCTCACAATTTCCGATTGCCGGCGGTGCCTATAAATGGGCACGGCAACTCGGTGGCACCGTAGCCGGGCAGTACGCGGGCGTCATTTATATTTGCTCCACCATCGCCATGCTGACAACAACGGCTTATACCGGCGGTTTCTGGCTTGCCACTTTTTGCGGATTACCAAGTAACGACGGTGGCATGATGGTATTGTGGGGTGCGATATTTTTGTTTATCTGCACACTGCTTAATTTGGCGCATGTCAGTGTTTTCCAGTTTGTGATCAAATCAGGCGTGTATGCAGAAGTCGTCGGTTCCTTGGGCATCGCATTCTTGTTAATCGTGTTTTTCCGCCAACATTCCGTGCTGGAATTGTTTCAGCATATGGGCACGGGAACAGCACCGACTGAAACAGCCGCTTTTTTCGCAGCGCTCGCCATTGCTGGCTGGGCTTTCATCGGTTTTGACGCTTGCTCCACCACGGCGGAAGAAACACACAACCCCAAACGCATGGTGCCACGTGCAGTTTTCCTTTCCCTACTCGTTGTCGGCACAGTGGTCTTGTTTAATTCCGCTTCACTGATTCTGGCCTTTGATCATGACACACTGAGAAACGCCAGCAGTACTTCCGATCCTGTTACACCCTTGATTGCCAGCAGCATCGGGGATTGGTTTGAGAAACCCTTTTTAGCCATTGTAATGACTGCGTTTCTCGCCTGCGGTGCGTCGGTAGTCAAATATACCTCGCGCATTGTTTACTCCATGGCACGGGAAGGCAATATGCCCGCTCTACTAAGCCAGGTCACAACCAGTAAAACCCCGCGCAATGCCATTTTGTTCACGGTATCACTAGCCGGTTGCGGCTTGATATTCGGATTAAACGGTGACGCGGTGGCAACCATCATCGCCTTCGGCACCGGCGGTTTATACGCCATGTTCACTTTCACCACCGGAATCGGACTATTTGCCCGCCTCACCGGTCGTTGGAATCCTGCACTGGGTGAATTAAAACTGGGCGTATGGGGATTGATCATCAATAGTTTGGCGTTTATCTGGTCATTATTTGAGCTCATTAACATTGCCTGGCCGCGCCCTTATGCGATTTCAGCCGATGCACCCTGGTGGCAATTATGGGCAACGCCACTGGTACTCGGCAGTCTGTTGACGATCACCACACTGTATATCCTTTACAAAAAATGGGTAAGCGCCAAGTAACATTGTCTTAACAAGGAGTTCATCATGAATCAACCCAACACATTAATTTGGAATCAATCCATTCCCGGCGGATGCCATTGGTCCGGCATCCTGCGTCGTGGTACCACATTACGTCTGACCGATGTGCACGGCGGTGCGAATGCCGCGGTACTGTTCTTTAATCAGGAAGAAAAGCTCGAACGCTACAATATGGCGGATACATTGAAATCGCAGCATACTTTCCGCCTGACCCAAGGCCATGCGTGCCATTCGGACATGGGACGGATTTTCTGTTGCATCACGGCGGATACCGCCGGTTGGAACGATACTGTGTGCGGATTGAGCGATGCCAAATTGATACAACAGAAATACGGCGTTGCACGCTATCAGGAGCATCGTAATCAAATGTTCCGCAGCGGCCTGGACGGCATGCTGATCGAACTGGGCAAATGGGGATTGGGGATGCGTGACATTGTGTCCAATATTAATTTCTTCAGTAAAGTCACTGCTGACGCGAATGGTAAATTGACATTTCATGCCG
Organism: Nitrosomonas sp.; assembly: GCA_017984435.1. Classification (GTDB taxonomy): domain Bacteria; phylum Pseudomonadota; class Gammaproteobacteria; order Burkholderiales; family Nitrosomonadaceae; genus Nitrosomonas. The sequence continues at coordinate 52,196 of JAGNZK010000012.1, forward strand.
GCAACAGCAAAGCGGACGATCATGTTGATCTGAGTTTTGAGATGGATACCTTAGTCATCCTCTCGGCTGCCCCGCATCCACTGGATACAAAGCCAACCTACCAGCCCGGCGCTGTCGACTTGGCGGCATTTGTAACATCCGTCGCAGCAGTATTGACATGCCAGCAGATTGCCGAGAATGTCAGAGGATTACACAACACTCACCGGTTCAATCATCCCTGTGGAGGTGCGCTATGAATACGCAACAATTTGTAGCTAGCAAACTTAATCCTGATCTCGCCGTAGTCGATGAAATTTGTGCAGCCGGCGAGCCCTGGGTCGGCATCGTCAAACAAGGACAAACTTTCCGTATCGTTGATGTAGAAGGCAATCAAGCCGTCGATACGCTGTTTTTCAATGCCAGCCACGCCTTGGAACGTTATAGTGCCACCGACACCATTCGCGCGCAGAATAAGTTATATCTGACTACCGGCAGCAAACTTTGCTCCAATTTTGGCAATACCATGCTCACGATTGTGGCGGATACCTGTGGGCGCCATGATACATTGGGCGGTGCCTGTGCGGCGGAAAGCAATACGGTACGCTATGCGCTGGAAAAATATCCGATGCATAGCTGCCGGGATAATTTTCTGCATGCACTGACCCATGAAGCAGTTTGTGAGCAACTGGGCATGAGCAAGCGCGATATACCCAGCAACATCAATTTTTTCATGAATGTGCCTGTCACTGAAGCAGGTGGCTTGGAATTTGTCGATGGTGTTTCGGCACCAGGGAAATACGTCGAAATGCAGGCTGACATGGATGTATTGGTATTGATCTCGAATTGTCCGCAACTCAACAATCCATGCAATGCCTATAATCCGACACCGATCCGGTTATTAATCTGGGATTCCCAATAAACGGATAAGTCCAATTGATGATTCATCAAGAAAAAGGATAACGCTATGTTCGATAAAGTATTGATTGCCAATCGCGGTGCCATTGCTTGCCGGATTATCCGCACGCTGCGCCGCATGCAGGTCAAAAGTATCGCCGTTTATACCGAAGCCGATGCGTTATCCCGGCATGTCACCGAAGCCGATGAAGCCTATCGCATCGGCAGCGGGCTCGCGGCTGAAAGCTATTTGCGCACCGACAAAATCCTGAAAATCGCTCAGCAAACTGGTGCGCAAGCGATTCATCCGGGTTATGGTTTCCTGAGTGAGAAAGCCGATTTTGCCGCGCAATGCGCTACGCATGGCATCTGTTTTATCGGCCCGACGCCGCAGCAAATGCGCGACTTTGGTTTAAAACACACGGCGCGCGCCTTGGCATTGGAAAATCAAGTACCGCTGCTGCCGGGAACCGGTTTGTTGGAAGATCTGAATGATGCTTGCCATCAAGCCAAGCATATCGGCTATCCCGTCATGTTGAAAAGCACCGCTGGCGGTGGCGGCATCGGCATGCGTTTGTGCTGGAACCAGGATGAATTGGTCAGTGCCTACGAATCGGTCAAAACACTGGCACAAAACAATTTCAAGGATGCCGGTTTATTCCTGGAAAAATTTGTCGACCGGGCGCGTCATATCGAAGTGCAAATTTTCGGTGACGGCAAAGGCCAAGTCGTTGCGTTGGGTGAACGTGATTGCTCCATGCAACGGCGCAACCAAAAAGTCATCGAAGAAACACCTGCTCCCAATCTAGCACCGCATCTACGCCAGGCATTACTGGATACGGCGATACGCCTTGGTAAAGCCGTCAACTATCAATCTGCCGGCACGGTTGAATACATTTTCGATGATGCCAATGGTCAATTTTATTTTCTCGAAGTCAATACCCGCCTGCAAGTCGAGCATGGCGTAACGGAAGAAGTCACCGGCATTGACCTGGTGGAATGGATGGTGCGGCAAGCCGCAGGCGATCTGCCTTCGCTGGATTCTTTCACCATCAAACCTAGTGGCGCATCCATTCAGGTGCGGGTGTATGCCGAAAATCCCGCCAAAGATTTTCAACCTTCCAGCGGCACACTCACTGCAGCGGAATTTTCCACCGCAGCGCGCGTTGAAACCTGGATCGAGCGCGGCATTGAAGTATCCGCGTTTTATGACCCGATGCTGGCCAAGATCATCGTACACGCACCAGAGCGCGAAACCGCTATTGCCAAGCTATTGACCGCATTAGACAACACATCGCTACAAGGCATTGAAACCAATCTAACCTATCTCAAACAGATTCTGCACAGCGCGGTGTTCCGCAACGGACAATCGAACACGCAATTTCTTAATGGCTTCCACTATCAACCGCACAGTATCGATGTTCTGAATGCCGGCGTGCAAACCATGGTACAGGATTACCCCGGACGGATCGGCTACTGGCATGTGGGTGTTCCACCTTCCGGACCGATGGATAGCCTTGCTTTTCGTCTGGCTAATCAATTGGTCAACAACCCGGAAGATAGTGCCGGATTGGAAATCACGCTGGCTGGCCCAACACTACGCTTTAATTGCGACAGCATCATCGCGATCTGCGGCGCACCTATTGATGTGTTTCTAGACAGCGAACCATTGCCGCAATGGCAATCCCATACCGTCAAAGCCGGTGCGCTCGTGCAGTTTGGAAAAATCAAGCAGTCTGGCAGTCGGGCTTATTTGGCCGTGTACGGTGGTTTTCAGGTACCCGATTATCTGGGTAGCAAATCCACCTTTACGCTCGGTCAGTTTGGCGGACATGCGGGACGCGTGTTGCGTGCCGGTGATGTCTTGCATGTTCAACCGCTGCCAGTTTCCCAACCGGCACCGCGGCATTTGCCGCAACAATGGGCGCCGCTGTATACGAATCAATGGGAAATCGCCGTACTGTACGGTCCTCACGGTGCGCCGGATTTCTTTACCGAAGCGGACATTGAACAGTTTTTTGCCGCCGAGTGGAAGGTGCATCATAACTCCAGCCGTACCGGCGTGCGCCTGATCGGCCCCAAGCCGCAATGGGCGCGTAGCGATGGCGGCGAAGCCGGCTTGCATCCATCCAATATTCACGATAACGCCTATGCCATCGGCGCCGTCGATTTTACCGGGGATATGCCGATTATCCTGGGCCCTGACGGCCCCAGCCTGGGTGGTTTCGTTTGCCCGGTCACGATCGTGCAGGCGGAATTGTGGAAAATCGGACAACTCAAACCCGGTGACAGTATCCACTTTTATCCGATATCCATGGAACAAGCGCTCGCATTGGAACAACAACAGAACCAGCTGATTCAGCATCTTCAGGCAGATGCAAGCCCATCAATAGTTTCTCGATCCGGAAAACCAGGTAGTCCCATTCTACACTCCATTCCGGAAAACACGGCACAAGTACAAGTCACATATCGCCAATCCGGCGATAAGTACCTGTTGATCGAATATGGGCCGCCGGTACTCGATCTGAATTTGCGCTTCCGTGCGCATGCACTGATGACGTGGCTGCAGCAACGCATTAACGACGGTGAGCTTTCTGGCATTCTGGATCTGACACCCGGCATCCGCTCGCTGCAGATTCACTTTGATTCACGCCAACTGGCACGCGAAAAATTGCTGGCGCTGCTGATCGCAGGAGAGAATCAATTGCCCGCGATTGATGATATGGAAACACCATCCCGCATCATCCACTTGCCTTTATCCTGGGATGACGCCGCCACGCGGTTGGCTATCGAGAAATATATGCAATCGGTGCGCAGCGATGCACCCTGGTGCCCGAGCAATATTGAATTTATCCGCCGCATCAACGGCCTGAAAAGCATCGAAGAAGTTCAGCATATCGTATTTGCAGCCAGCTACCTGGTCATGGGACTGGGCGATGTCTATCTGGGTGCACCCGTAGCGACTCCGCTGGATCCGCGGCATCGTCTGGTCACCACCAAATACAATCCGGCGCGCACCTGGACTCCCGAAAATGCCGTCGGTATCGGTGGCGCCTATTTATGCGTATACGGTATGGAAGGTCCGGGCGGCTATCAGTTCGTCGGACGTACCGTGCCGATGTGGAATCGCTACCGCCAGACCGCCGACTTCAAGGATGGTCAACCGTGGTTATTACGCTTCTTTGATCAAATCCGTTTCTATCCGGTCAGTGAGAGCGAATTGCTCAAGCTGCGCAAGGATTTCATCAGCGGGCACTTCAGATTGCGCACGGAGGAAACGACTCTCAACCTGAAACAGTACCATGCCTTCCTGCAACAACATGCCGCCAGCATCAGCACATTCAAAACCCGGCAACAGACTGCGTTTGAAGCCGAACGGCAACGTTGGGAAGCCAATGGTCAATCGCAATATGTCAGTGAAGATACGCTCGATGAAGCGGATACCCAAAGTGAACTGGATTTGCCGGAAGGTGCACAAGCCATCAGCTCACAGGTAACCGGCACCGTGTGGAAGCTGCTGGTCAAAGAAGGTGAATTTGTGGAAGCAGGCAAACCGCTAGTCATGATTGAGTCGATGAAAATGGAATTCCCAGTGGATTCGCCCATTGCCGGCACGGTACGGCAATTATTCTGTAAACAAGGCGGATATGTCTCTGCCGGGCAGGCGCTCTTGATCATCCAGAAAAACCCGTCATGATGCACAAGCTTCTCCCGCTGGGTGATATGCCATCTTTGCTGCAATGCTACGCAGACAATGCGTTATCACCTACCGAAATGGTCGAAATAATTCATGCCGAAATTCAAAAGGACCCGGATCATGCGTGGATTACCACACTGCCATTGGCATCCTTGCAAGTCTACGCTCGTAAGGTGGAAGCACAAGGTATGGCAGCGCTGCCGCTATATGGCGTACCCTTCGCCATCAAAGATAATATTGATTTGGCGAGCATCCCCACTACAGCCGCTTGTCCGGCTTTTGCCTACACCCCAGCGCGTAGCGCAACGGTCGTACAAAAATTGATCGATGCCGGCGCCATTCCGATCGGCAAAACCAACCTCGATCAGTTCGCCACCGGATTGAATGGTACACGATCGCCGTATGGTGCGTGCCGCAATGCCTTCAATCCCGAGTATATTTCCGGCGGCTCCAGTTCAGGCTCGGCGGTCACCGTGGCTAAGGGGCAGGTATGTTTCAGCCTCGGCACCGATACTGCGGGTTCCGGCAGAGTTCCCGCCGCATTTAACAACCTGATCGGCTATAAGCCCACTAAAGGCTGGCTTTCGGCAAATGGCATGGTACCCGCCTGCCGTTCCCTCGATACGGTATCTATCTTCGCGCATACTGCAGCCGATGCAGCACGCATCCTGACTATTTCCGCCGCTTACGACGCAGAAGATAGGTATTCCAGAGAAAGAGAGGGGCATGGCTTTGATTTTGGCGCTGCACCCCGTTTTCGTTTTGGCATCCCGCGTCAACAGCAACTGAAATTTTTTGATAATCATGACAGCGAACGACTGTTCAATGACGCAGTAGCCCACATGCGGGTACTGGGCGGAGAAGCTATCGAAATAGATTTCGAACCGTTTCTCGAAGCCGCCCGCCTCCTGTACGAAGGCCCCTGGGTGGCGGAACGTTATGCAGCCATGCAATCATTCTTCGAGCTGCATAGCGATCAAATCATCACACCAGTGCGTGAAATCATCGCAACCGCCAAACAGCGCTCAGCTGCGGATGCTTTCAATGGCATCTATCAATTACGCCGAATCAAACAACAGGCAGATCAGATTTGGACACAAGTCGATTGTTTGCTGACACCGACCGCCGGCACGATCTATTCCATTCAAACCATGCAACAAGATCCCGTCCGTCTCAATACCAATCTGGGCTATTACACCAATTTCATGAATTTGCTCGACTATGCCGCAGTCGCCGTTCCTGCCGGTTTTCAAAGTGATGGTCTGCCTTTTGGTATCACGCTGGCGGCACCGGCCCACCAGGATGAACCACTGCTGCATCTTGCGCATCGACTGCAACAAGTCTATTCACTGCCACTGGGTGCAACCGGCATCGCGTTGCCCCGGGATATCTCCTTCCCTGCTGCATCCCGATCCGGTCAGGTACGGATAACTGTGTGTGGCGCACATTTATCCGGTCTGCCATTGAATGAACAATTAACCAGCCGACAGGGCCAATTAGTCACCAGTACCACGACCTCATCGAATTACAAGCTTTATGCACTACCCGGCCCCTCACCACTGCGTCCCGGATTAATCCGGGTTAACGAAAATGAGCAAGGCACTACCATCGAAGTGGAAGTCTGGGAGTTACCGGCACGCGAATTCGGCGGTTTTGTGGCCAATATCCCGGCACCGCTAGGCATTGGCACCATTACCCTGGCAAACGGTGAAACCGTGCAAGGTTTTCTCTGCGAGCGTTATGCCGTCGGCAATGCAACGGACATCAGTCATTTGGGTGGTTGGCGCAACTACCTGCGACAACGCGACAATCCGTAATCAGTTACGATCGAAGTCATCCGCCTCCAGAATTTGCATAGAGGCCAAAAAACCAGTTTTATAAACGATATTTAGTCCACCCTGAACAATTCTATTTTCAGGCATAAGCGCCAGCAAGACGATGATTGGTTCTGTCATCATTGATTGATGGCCAATCCAAGCGCAGGAAAATCAAGACAAGAAGAAGTCGCAGCTTCCTCAGAATCATCCGCAGGTTGTGTCCGCAACCGCAGAGGATGGCATGAAAGGCATCGCCTTCTGTGCCTTGCAGCCAGTT
>JAGNZK010000057.1 GCA_017984435.1 Nitrosomonas sp.
CATGTAACTCTCGCTAAATTTGCAGGAAATTGCTGCAATTTTACCAAGAACTGGTGAATTTAACCGCTCAAATTTATCTATTCATTACATAAAATCACATCGTTATGGGTTATTCAGAGCGGACTATCCAGCTCGGGGGCAAGCCCCCGAGATTTTCGCGATGCGGTTAAAGTAAATATCGCTATCATTTGAAAATGAAGCTCCTTCTGCTTTTCGCCTTCCAATGGGCAAACAGTTTTATGCTATAAGCTTCCTATTGTTGAGTAATTAGCCAGTCATTTAGAAACCGCATTGGCGATTTATAACCTAACGTTGAGTGCTACCGTTTCCGGTTGTAGAGTACTTCAATGTATTTGAAGCTCATGGTTGATTGCGATCCGAATGTACAATTAATCCTGCTTGTGGCTGGCGCTGCCAGATAGCCATTCTCAATGCATCTAATCTGAATTCTTTTTTGTATTGCTTTCTCGTTACCATTGCTTCCTTCAGTTAGAGACTATTTTCCCTTAACTGGGTTGTCCGGGTTCATTAAACCAAGTCATGGTACATTTGCTTGCACTGGCAACCGATCGCGCAGGATTATTGCATATGCCTTTTTATCATCCGGTTTGGAGGAAGGTCGTACCACGTTCGGACATTGGCGGCACGACTGCTTGCAAGCAATGAGTTCGGGTTGGTCACGTGCGACGAGTTTAATATGGAGGCACTCGATTGACTCGGTTACTTCGTACAAAGTTATACCCAGCCTAAGCCACTAATAAAAAACGGCGGTTTTTATCCGCCGTTTTTTATTCTCTTAAGAGAGCATTCGCTTATCATGCAGCCTGCTTCAGATGGGTGATAGCCTGCTCTGCGGCTTTTCTCGCCGAATCAATCGCACCAAGATTGCCTTCTTTAATCGCTTCATCCAAACTTCTAATACCGGCGTCCAGATGTGAGCCGCTGGTTGTTGCCTGAGTTTTCTCGTTTTTTGCAGCATTCGCATGAGTTTTTGCTTCTTCCGCATGTTGTGCGATCGATTTTCCCTCTGCCGATTTAACCGCAGCTTCTGCATGCTGAATCGCTTCCGTCAAATGATTTCCTGCCGCGAATGTGTGCACCGAAAAGAACAATACCATTAAGAAACTTGTATATAACGTAATCGTTTTCATGTTCATAATTAACTCCAGTAAAAATTATTGAAAAGCATTCGTTGTGTTGCTATTACTTAACTGAGCTTTTAATATTTTCCTTGATATCGCCAAAACCGGCTTGCACTTTGCCCAAGTTTTTTTCAACACGGCCTTCTAGTTCCATTTCCTTGCTATCCAGTACCTTACCGGCAACTTCCTTGGCTTTACCTTTAGCTTCTTCGACACGGCCTTTTATTTGATCTTTATTCATAATAATCTCCTATTGTTTATTGAAAGCGATGATCAAACATGAATGTGTCTCATCACTTGTCGGTAAGCATATAAGGAAAAACAAGGTTGATCTGTACGGTACCCAACCTAAGTCGAAAAAACTATTTTTTACAAATAGTAAAAGTAAGGTTCCACCACAATTTGGATATATCAGCGACCATCAAAAACCTGATGGCTCATAGCGTTCGATGCCGTTTAGCTCATGGCGGACACGGGAAGAGGTTTCGTAAACTACCTGGCGCACGCGATTAATTCCCCCCAATGGCTGATGCTCAAGCACAGTATGCCAGGGTGTGAACGTCAGATCCTCACAAAACTTTTGTTGCTCGGAGGTATTGAATTGTTGTGATGGAATTGTGATTTTCGCTACCGTAATAAAGGGCGCATCTTTTTCATTCCACTCGATAGTAGGATCTTCGATAGGCATTTCTATAGCACGTGTGCGCAGTTGCACCATGAAATCGAAACATGCGGCACCATGATCGAGATGCTTTTGCATATTTTCACGCAGGAAATTAGGAGAAGTGGTGTCGGTAAACGTTGAATGCGTGGATTTATTGCAAGGACGAGTAGTGAATTTCATGGCGGTATCACCGAAGCGATAGGGTGTTGCGCTCCAATATTGTGTCTCCAATGGATTACTAATTTTCTTATTACGAATTGCAGCGATAATCGCTAGTGCATGCAGACGGAAATTCAGTGGATTAAGGTCGGGAAAAAAGAATTTGATTGGACTATCCTGCACGAGCGCTTGCTGAAACTCGACATAATCTGCTGCATTTTTCACGAAAAATACCGGATGATTAACCATCACAAAATCCTGTGTGCCGGATTGACTGCGTTCAACACCCATGAGTTTGATTGCCATGCCACGGCCATCACCGACCGAATCATCCTGCACTTTCCCAGACCCATTGGAGTAACGGATCCAGGCAGGATATTCGCGCGTCTCCGCGAAAATTCCGACGCTCATTTCATCCGGTAATTGCAGCACACGAAATTGTGCCTTCACACAGCCATGCGCTTTGAAATGTACTTCTCTGTGCGCAAAACCGTTCTTGGCCTCGGTCCGGATATTCTCCTCAACCATCTGCGCGATCCGCTGGATTGCTACCGCCTCGTTCGCAGGTATTTCCTCTTTACCGAAAACATGACTCGGAAAAGAAGTCATCAGAACCAGCCCAAAAAGAAGTCTTCTGTTCAACATTTCAAAACCTCCTGTAAATTCGAACAGCCGTTTTTATGCGAATATCACATAAAAACGGCTATCCTTCTGGAGTTTCTTACGCTATTTAAGATGCATGCTGTTCTTGACCGACTTGACTCCAGCGACACCTTTGGTTACTTCGATCGCTTTGCTGATGCTGGCAGAGGAGCTTACAAAACCACTTAATTGAACTACGCCTTTGAAGGTTTCAACATTGATTTCAGCAGATTTCAACGTCGGTTCATTCAGTATGGCCGCTTTCACCTTCGTGGTAATGACGGTATCATCAAAGTATTCCCCCGTGCCTTCTTGCTTGTGGGTTGATCCACACCCCATAGCGGTCAGCATTACCAAGGTCAGAAACGATACAAAGAATAATCTAACAAAGTGCTTCATAGTTCAATCTCCTGTCAATTGCTTATCTCAGTGCTGATGTACGTATGTTAATAAATTTGTAAATGCTTCGCACAAACGACCAGCCAAGATAGGTTGATAAAAGAATCCTAAATAGTTTTTAACCACCACCATGATACTACGTTTACGGCTATTACCTATCTAGTGCTGCATATTCACCATTTGTCGGCATGTTTTGGCACATTCCTTACATGCCTTGACGCATTCGTCCATACCTTCGATTCTCTCGCAATCAATCGCGCATGCTTCACAGATCTCGGCGCATATCGTGCAAAGAGAATGCTGAATGGAGCCGCTCAACAGAAAATTAGCTGAAGTTTGGCAGATCTCAGCACAATTCATGAGTAAACGAAAATGTTCGGGGGCAACATGTTCCCCACCGGTTTCGAGACAATGATTCATACCAGTTTGCAGGCAAACCTGGTGGCAGTGGTTACAGGCAGTTATACAAACTTGTATATCATGTTCAGCAAGTGTGTCCATGGGATTTCTCCAAAGGTATGGTAGCGTAGATAAACATCAGACATGATGAAAATCAGAAACGATAGGAGCAGTCATACAGTTTCAATTCGATAAGCTTTGAAGAAGAACCGAAGCCACTCCCTCTCTATTTGAAGAACTTTAGCTATAAAACCAATCACAATCTGTTCGGTAACACACATAAGGACAGAATAATCAATTCTGTCAGGAGGCAATTAGTGGATTGCCTCAGAACCGGAAATAAAAAAACCTTATGTGCAAAGATGCAAAGGTGTTATGTACGATAGCGCACAGACCGCCTTTTATCCTCTCGCTAGAATTCCCAGACATATGCAAGCCACCGGTACATTGTGCTTACTTAATCTGAAAACTCTCATACTTCTGATACGTTTTTAAATAGAAATTTTGCTGTTATTGATTCAAATAACAATACAAGGAGAATCTATGAAAACAACAAATAAATATAAACAAAACATCTCAGCAGAAAGAATCTTGTTAATTAGTGGCTTATTCGTTACTTTTGGCCTGATGGGTTGCCAGCAAGAAGGGCCCGCGGAAAAAGCAGGGCAAAAGCTGGATCGTTCAATTGAAAGTGCTGAAAAAAAGATTGAACAGATAGCGGAACGAGCAGGTAAAGAAATTAGCGAAGCCAGGAAAGAAACGGAAAAATCAATCGCAGAAACAACCGAAGTAAGTGAGCAATACATTGATGATTCAGTGACTACTGCCAGTGTTAAGGCAGCAATACTAAATGATCCCTTACTGAAAGTATCTCAAATTAAAGTGACTACGGTTGATGGCATCGTGCAACTGAGCGGTGCGCTTGATTCCCAAGAAAGTATCAACCGAGCGGTAGAAGTCGCTAAGAATCAAACGAATGTGAAATCCGTGCAAAATGATCTGATTCTCATTGCGGTTACACCGAGTGAAGAATAATGACTTATTTGCGATTTATCGCCGCATTCGGAGTCATTCTGTTTAATGCGCTTGGTCCATGCCGCGCCTCCGAACGATGATTACATTGCCGGTTATGCAACCAACATGTAAAACATAAATTGATGCTGAATATCCTATCACTTACCGTACAAAATGGTGTCATCATTTTGCCGCAGGATAGTCTGGATATTCCTGACCGATCCAATGTCATGCAAATGCTGGCGGAAATCTCGGACGGTTAACCGCACAATGAGAAGCAGAGCCGAGAGGTGATATTTTCGGCGATTTTAATCTGAGCGCGCCATCATCGGATCGATTTATGCCAGCATGCAAACCAAGAAATTTTCAGTGTTTGGTCGTATTTACCACCAAAGCTCACATCTTGATGATGAATTTCCTTACGGCGTGCGCTTATACGGTGGTGATGTCAGTCTGATTCATAGAGAACCGGTTTCTCGAAGTATAGAGACGCAGTATGGTGTTGAGTTTCGCAGCCCGTGGCGTATGGACTTTTGGTCAATGCAACTACGCCGCAGCTGATTTCAAGAATTATCAAGAAAACAACTGGCATACCGACGTATCAACCAGGGCTGGTGTTGAATTTGAAGATTTGCAAGTACTGTGTAATCGGCGTAGGAGCTTATTATCACTTCTAGCGAGCGTTGGATAAAGAAATCACTTGCAGCATTATTTTACTGAGGTAAGTCTGTCGTTGAGCAGAAGCATTAGTAACTGGATTTATAGCAAAAATATCGGTAGATTCTAACAGGAGAAAAAAATGCTTGAAACTATAGCGATTGTCTTAATCATTCTCTGGGTACTCGGTTTTGTTTCCGCATATACATTAGGTGGATTCATTCATATCCTGCTGGTCATTGCACTTGTAGTTATTGTCATTCGCATTATCCAAGGCCGAAGGCCATTCTAAATTTTAGTATCAAAACGTGCTATTCGGAATGTTACAAGATTGATTGGCCTTTGATGTTGTATTCCGCTTTCACTAATCCCCTTTTTCCTGAAGTGGTGCCGCAAAACTGGACAAGAAGTTAAGCTCTGACATTGCAATAAGAGGAAAGCAATGAGGTGAGTAAGAAACGCAAACAATATTCAGTTGAATTTAAGGCAAAAGTAGTACTGTCGATGGTTTGTGGAGATGAGACAATTCCTCTCTTGGCAACGCGTTATGGATTACATCTGACGCAGATCAATAGCTGAAAACGGCAACTGCTAAAGCAAGCGGCGAGGTATTAAGTACGCTCTCCAAACAACAAACTATAAAAAATAGCCAATTTATTCTCAAAATTATTCGAGACCAAGAAGGTTCATTTTTGTTTCAAGAATTCCACATTTATATCCTACTTTTTACCATTTTATAAAAACCAACTATAAAAGGCTGGAAATGGTTTATAAGTAAAATACTTCATGCCGATACGCGAAATCCCAACAAAGTGATATATTAGCCTGAGTACACAATCACTATTTTTTGCAGTTCTACGCACTAAATAGTCTCGGGCTTCGCTCCCAACACTCTCATTATGATGTTAAATTAAACACAATAAATTTGTGTTGCCAGATCCATAAAACCCAAACGTGACTTTACTTGTTGAAAAATATACATTATTGAACAATTCGCGTTATTCTTCAGGAACATTACCATGAATCACAATCTATTCAATAGCCTGCATGAACTACCCATGGCACAAGGAAACAGTGCGAAATATTATTCACTTCCGGCGTTGGAAAAGAATGGCATTGGAAAAGTTTCCCGTCTGCCAATATCTATCCGCATCATATTGGAATCGGTAATGCGTAACTATGACAATAAAAAAATCAATGAAACACATATCCGACAACTGGCCAACTGGAAACCCAATGCTGACAGAATTGACGAAATACCGTTTGTTGTTTCGCGCATTGTCTTACAAGATTTCACAGGCGTACCACTGTTAGTGGATCTGGCCGCCATGCGCAGTGCGGCAGTAAAATTAGGAAAAGATCCAAAACGGATAGAACCATTGGTACCAGTTGATCTGGTCGTTGACCACTCCATCCAGGTCGATCATTACGGAACCCAAGAAGCGCTCAATCAAAACATGGAAATTGAGTTCTCCCGCAACAACGAGCGCTATCAGTTTATCAAATGGGGAATGCAGGCTTTCGACACTTTCAAAGTGATACCACCTGGAATCGGTATCGTGCATCAGGTTAATCTCGAATATCTTGCCCGCGGCGTCCATCGGAAAGACGGACTCATCTTCCCCGACACCTTAGTAGGTACTGATTCACATACCACCATGATTAACGGTATCGGTGTTGTCGGTTGGGGCGTAGGCGGTATTGAAGCTGAAGCCGGCATGTTGGGACAACCGGTTTATTTTCTGACCCCCGATGTAGTAGGTGTTAATTTGATCGGTCACTTAAATGAAGGTGTTACCGCCACCGATTTGGTTTTAACGATCACTGAAATGCTGCGTAAAGCAAATGTAGTTGGTAAATTTGTTGAGTTTTTTGGTGAAGGGACGGCTTCGTTGACATTACCCGATCGTGCCACGATTGCCAATATGGCACCTGAATATGGCGCAACCATGGGCTTCTTTCCGGTTGATGACATCACCATTGAATATTTCAAGAGTACTGGACGCAGCCATGAAGAAATTACAGCATTCCAAACCTATTTCCAGACACAGGAAATGTATGGTATTCCTCGAGAAGGCGATATTGACTATACCCGCGAACTGTCGCTTGATCTGGGCTCAGTCACTTCTTCAATAGCAGGCCCCAAGCGTCCACAGGATCGTATTGAACTCTCTGCGATCCAATCTAAATTTACTGAGCTCTTTAATAAACCTGTCACAGAAAGTGGTTATGGAAAACATGATGATGATATCAATCAACGTTATCTGACGCGTGATATCCACAGTCAGGATCCTGATGTCTGTACGCATATCAGCCCTGATAATATCGATGAAACTCGGCGATCATCCTATAGTCCACGCAATACGCCAGAAGTGGATAACCGACCGGTGCAGCAGACCGCATCGACAGAACGGCGAATGGTCTCCCGCAACATCACTGAAATGACCAGTAACCGCCCGACTCCTCATCACTTGGTCGATTTGTCCGCTGATGAATGGAGCGGTTCTTCAGTTGATTTAGGGCATGGCGATGTATTGATTGCCGCCATTACTTCCTGCACCAACACATCCAATCCAAGTGTTTTGATCGCAGCAGGATTATTGGCTAAAAAGGCGGTTGAAAAAGGATTGTCGGTTAAACACCATATTAAAACATCGCTGGCGCCAGGTTCACGCGTGGTAACCGATTATCTGACAGTTACGGGACTACTGCCCTACCTTGAACAACTTGGTTTTGACCTAGTCGGTTATGGCTGCACCACCTGCATCGGCAACGCTGGACCACTGGCCGATCCGATTGAAGAGGCTATCGTTAAGAATGACTTGGTTTGTGCTGCCGTATTGTCAGGAAATCGCAATTTTGAGGCCCGCATCCACTCAAATATCCGTGCCAATTTTTTAGCATCGCCACCACTGGTTGTGGCTTATGCCATTGCAGGCACTGTTCTGAAAGATCTCACCAAAGAACCTTTAGGTACCGGTAAAAATAATCAGCCTGTCTGGCTTAAAGACATCTGGCCCAGTAGTGCAGAAATTCACGCGCTAATGAAATTTGCCACCAATGCAGACACCTTCCGGCAGCTCTATAGTAACCTCACCAAAGATCATTTTTTGTGGAATAATGTAACTTCTGTAACCGGTCAAACCTACAATTGGCCGCAGTCCACTTATATCGCCGAGCCCCCATTTTTTCAGAATTTCTCACTACAACCGGTAATCTCCAACGGCACAAACGTCATCCGCAACGCCTACGCATTAGGCGTATTTGGTGATTCCGTTACAACAGACCACATCAGTCCAGCCGGTTCGATCAAGGATACTTCGCCAGCCGGGCACTATCTACTGGATAACAATGTCACCAAGGTCGACTTTAATAGCTATGGCGCCCGCCGTGGTAACCATGAAGTGATGATGCGCGGCACATTTGCCAATGTTCGCATCAAGAACCTGATGATCCCCGGCAGCGAGGGCGGAGTCACGCTATATCAAGGTACTACTAGTACTGAACCTGTACAAATGAGCATTTATGATGCCGCCATGAAATACCAATCACAAGGTATCCCCACTGTTGTTTTTGGCGGCAAAGAATATGGCACAGGCTCCAGCCGTGATTGGGCTGCCAAGGGAACGCAATTGTTGGGAGTTAAAGCAGTTATTGCCACCAGCTTCGAACGCATACATCGCAGTAACCTAATCGGTATGGGTGTCTTACCATTACAGTTTAAAGACAATGATAGCGTTGCTTCACTGGGTATTCAAGGGAATGAACAGTTTGACATTTTGAATCTGGATAACATCCAACCACAGAAAGATGTCACCTTGGTGATTCGAAGGAAAGATGGTACCAGTAAGTCAGTTCAACTACTCTGCCGTATCGATACGGCCATAGAAGTGGATTATTATCGGTATGGTGGTATTTTGCCTTATGTACTCAGAGAGCTTATGACTCAATAACAAATGGATTAATTAATACGATCAATAGTCAAACAACGAATGCGAGGATGAGAATTTTTAAACAGCCATTTCGGGAAGAATGGCTGTTATCTTATCAATGGTAAGAACAAATCATAAGTACACTGATAAAAATCATAGAGTAAGCTCTAGATCACTCTCTTAACCTTATTAATTACATTTTCCTGAAAATCCATTTCTTTGATTAAATCGTGCAGATATGCTTCAAACTCTTGCTTAAGATCAGGGTGTTGTAGTGCAAATTCTACAGTTGCCTTTAAATAACCAGACTTACTTCCGCAATCGAAACGCTTGCCGTCAAACTCATAGCCTAAGACTGTTTCTTCTTTTAACAACTTTGCAATCGCATCAGTCAACTGAATTTCATTACCGGCGCCGCGTTCTGTCTGTTCAAGAAGTTTGAAGATACGCGGTGTCAGGATATAACGACCGACGACAGCCAGGTTGGAAGGCGCTTTATCAATCGCTGGCTTCTCAACAATCGCATTGACCTTGGACAAATGATCGGCCATCGGTGAACTGTTAATAATACCGTACCGGTTAACTGTGTTATGCGGAACCTGCTCGATTCCCAACACTGAACAATGATTCTGATTATAGATATCGACCATTTGGTTCAAACAGGTTCTTTCACCCGCACTAATCAAGTCATCCGCCAGCAATACCGCAAAAGGCTCATCGCCGACAACGGATTGTGCACATAAAACCGCATGCCCCAGTCCCAGCGCTTCAGCTTGTCGGATATAGACGCAATCAATATGCGGTGGCAGGATATTACGTACAATATCGAGCATTTGGTGATTACGACTCGCCTCCAGCTTTGCCTCCAGTTCAAAAGCTTTATCAAAGTGATCAGGGATTGAACTCTTGTTACGCCCTATAATGAAAATTAACACATCAATCCCAGCGGCAACCGCTTCTTCTGCGGCAAACTGAATTAGCGGCTTATCAACGATTGGTAGCATTTCCTTTGGATTAGCTTTAGTTGCCGGCAAAAAACGCGTTCCCAATCCAGCAACAGGAAAAACAGCTTTTCGTATCACTTTCATTTAGAGCTCCTTAATATTGAGTACGTTATATCAGACTTTATATATTTACTGATACACCAGGAAGAATCATCCCGATCAGTTTTGATAACCTTTGGGATTGCCGCTTTGCCAATGCCAGCTGCTTGCACACATTTCTTCCAATCCAAGCTTTGCCTGCCAACCCAGCAATTCAAGAGCAAGTTTTGGATCCGCATAGCAGGAGGCAATATCACCGGAACGCCTGGGTGCAATCCGATAAGGGATTGGTCGCCCACTTGCCTGTTCATAAGCATGTACCACATCCAGAACACTATAACCCCGGCCAGTGCCAAGATTTACAGTCAGGCAATTTGTATATCGATTAACCTCTGTACTCTTTGAGGCATCCAATGCTTCCAATGCCTTGAGATGTCCGAGCGCTAAATCGACCACATGAATGTAGTCCCTCACACCGGTGCCATCTGGAGTAGGGTAGTCGTCACCCCACACGCTCAAGGCTTCCCTTCGTCCTACAGCAACCTGTGCCACGAAAGGCATTAAATTATTCGGTATTCCTTGGGGATCTTCGCCGATCAAACCACTGGAATGTGCGCCTACCGGGTTGAAGTAACGCAGTATGCTAATTCGGAAT
The DNA here is from genome assembly GCA_017984435.1 of Nitrosomonas sp. Taxonomy (GTDB): domain Bacteria; phylum Pseudomonadota; class Gammaproteobacteria; order Burkholderiales; family Nitrosomonadaceae; genus Nitrosomonas. The sequence goes on from JAGNZK010000057.1 coordinate 10,707, forward strand.
GAATGATCGCTACGTTGAAAATCGCGCAGTATCTCCTCAATCATCAACTTGCTGCGCCCATAAGGATTGGTAGCCGAAAGTGGATGATTTTCTGTCAGCGGCAGTTGCACCGGATCACCATACACAGTCGCCGAAGAACTGAATACCAGTGTTTTGACATCGCATTCCTGCATTGCTTCAAGCAGACGCAATGTACCCACCATATTATTATCGTAATAAGCAAGCGGTTGCTCGACCGATTCCCCAACGGCCTTAAGACCGGCAAAGTGAACAACTGCATCGGCTTTGCTTTGCTTAAGGGCGGTTACCAAAGCCGCACGATCACGGCAATCGCCTTGTATCAATCCCGATTTTCTGCCGGTAATCTGCTCCACTCGTGCCAGTGCTTCAGGATTACTATTACAAAAATTATCGAAAACGGTGACATCAAAACCCGCATTCAGCAATTCAACGCAAGTATGCGATCCAATATACCCGGCACCGCCAGTGACTAGAATCATGATAGACCTCGACAAGAGATGATAAATTGATTCAACCGCATTGAAATTCGCTCAAATTTTCCAGGATCTTGCGCAATCAACTGTGAAAGTGCTGCTTAAAACTTGTCACAAAATAATCCAGCGAATCTGTGGGCAAATGATTGATACCCGCTGCCGCTTTGCGTCCGCCTCCGGTATCAAATTGCAAGCACAGCACGTCAGCACCCTGCGGATTTATCAGTGAAGCTCGCACACTCACCGTATAATTTCCACTCTGATTGCGTGTAATCACTGCATGCGCGCGTCTTGGACTTTCATTGGCCAATTTATTGGCAAAAATACCACTAACACGCCTTGCCCATGGCGCATCCGGCAATAAATAAGCGGCACCATGATCGTCACTCGTCAGTGGCTGCAATGAATCCGCCCGACTCATATCATCTTTGAACCCTGCAGCAAGTTTGGTAAAAGCAGCCGATTTAGCAATGAAATCAAACGGATTTGCATAAGGCTTTATTTCCTCATACAAGGCTGCCGGATGAAAGTGCAAATCAGACAAGCTATCGCCATAGCCGTTGTAATTCAAATATTCACCCAAACACGCGAGTTGTTCGATTTCCGCTTCCGTTAGTCCTACCGAGCTTGCAAGCTGTCGGGCTTTTTGTATGAGGTTGTCACCAAAAGCGGCGGTAATTGCCCATAGATGAAACTTCCCTTTCAAGTGTTGATCCACCAGAAGGCTGGTACATACATCGGCGGCTAAATCAATATGTGGAGTCAGGTTACGATGCTGCGGTATTTCTCCAGCGTGATGGTGATCAAAATATTCAATGATCACACCCGCCTCCAGTAAACGTATTAATCCTTTGCGATTGCTGTCCAAAGAAATATCAAGTACCGTTACCCGATCTCCTGCACTGGCTTCTACCCGATCCAGCAGCTTGATATCACGTTTGACTCCGGTGAGCAGACTCGCAGTCGTTGTTGGATCTGCCAACCTTAATTGATGCAGTGCGCATAATCCATCTGCATCGCCATTAAATACATAATAATGATTCATACTGATGAGTAATTTCCTATATGGATATTGGATTTTTCATATCACCGGAACAGATCGATATCAAGACTGGCTCAATGCACCTACCTGCGCCAAGTAACTGACAATCTGCTCAACAGCTTGCTCTGGCGTTTGGATCGTGGTATCAACACGGACTTCTGCGTTCTCTGGCACCTCGTAAGGTGAATCAATGCCGGTAAAGTTCTTTAATTCCCCACGTCGCATTTTTTTGTACAATCCTTTGGGGTCTCGCTCTTCTGCCACATGAATCGGCGTGTCGATGAATATCTCAAAAAATTCACCTTGTTCTACCAGTTCTCGCGCCATCCGCCGCTCAGAACGAAACGGTGAAATAAAAGATACCAAAACGATTTGCCCTGCATCGACCATCAACTTGGCGACTTCAGCAATACGGCGGATATTTTCAACCCGATCGGCATCGGTAAAACCGAGGTCCTTATTGAGACCATGACGCACATTATCTCCATCCAGCAAATAGGTGTGCTTGCCCAACGAATAGAGTTTTTTCTCAACCAGATTGGCAATCGTTGACTTACCACTACCGGACAATCCGGTGAACCAGAGTATCAATGGTTTTTGCCCTTTCATAGCGGCATGCGCCTGTTTGTTAATGTTGATAGCCTGCCAATGAATATTCTGTGACCGGCGTAATGCAAAATGCAGCATACCGGCACCAACCGTATTATTAGTCAGACGATCAATCATGATGAAGCCGCCCGTATCGCGATCTTCTTTATACGGATCAAACGCAATCAACTGATCAGAACTCAGATTACAAATCCCGATTTCATTGAGCTCTAGCTTCGTAACAGCAACATGTTCCAATGTATTAACGTTAACCTTATATTTCAGCATCGAAACATTGGTCGTTACCGTTCTTGCACCAATCTTCATCAGATAAGGTCTGCCAGGAAGCATTGGCTCGTCAGACATCCACACGATAGTCGCTTCAAATTGATCCGCCACACCCGGTGGTGAATCGGTCGCAGCGAGAATATCACCCCGGCTGATATCGATTTCATCGGTCAGCGTTAACGTAATGGATTGCCCCGAAATAGCCTGCTCAAGATCTCCATCACTGGTCACGATACGTGCCACACGACTTTCTCTGCCGGATGGCAGAACACGCACTGGATCGCCAGGCTTGATGTTGCCACGGACAACAATGCCGGAATAACCACGGAAATCCAGATTGGGACGATTGACCCATTGCACCGGCATACGAAAAACGCCGGCCTCATCTGCCGCATCTTCTACCTGCACGTTTTCCAGATACCCCATCAGTGTTTCCCCCTGATACCAGGGTGTATTCGCACTAAGCTCAGTAATATTGTCGCCTTTCAGAGCAGACATAGGAATTGTCACGATATTCTGCAACCCTATTTCTTTTGCAAAAATGCGGTATTCCTGATCGATTTGGTTATAAATCTCTTTCGAATACCCCACCATATCCAGCTTGTTGACCGCCAACACCACATGACGTATCCCGATCAACGAAACCAGATAACTATGTCGTCGGGTCTGCGTCAATACGCCTTTACGCGCATCGATAAGAATAATCGCAACATCCGCAGTTGAAGCACCGGTAACCATATTGCGCGTATATTGTTCATGCCCTGGCGTATCCGCTACGATAAATTTGCGCTTATCCGTCGAGAAAAAACGATAGGCCACATCAATGGTAATGCCTTGTTCACGCTCTGCTGCAAGCCCATCCACCAAAAGTGCAAAATCGAGATCACCCGCTTGTGTACCCACTTTCTTCGAGTCCACCTCCAATTGGGCCAGTTGATCTTCAAACAACATTTTTGACTCATACAGCATTCTTCCGATCAGTGTACTTTTTCCATCGTCAACACTCCCACAGGTGATGAAACGAAGCAAGCTCTTGTTCTCATGAGTCTTTAAATACAACTCAATATCCTCGGCAATCAAATCAGATACATGTGCCATTAGAAGTAACCCTCCTGTTTCTTTTTCTCCATCGAACCTGCAGAGTCGTGATCGATCAGCCGGCCTTGTCGCTCAGATGTTTTCGCCAGCAGCATTTCCTGAATGATTGCCGTCAAAGAATTCGCCTCGCTTTCAATCGCCCCGGTTAATGGATAACAACCCAGTGTACGAAAACGCACTTTCTTCATCATGGGCGTTTCGCCCTTGTGCATCGGCAGACGTTCGTCATCCACCATAATCAATGTGCCATCGCGCTCTACGACAGGACGTTCCTTAGCAAAATACAGTGGCACGATTGGAATATTATTTAGATAGATATATTGCCAAATATCAAGCTCAGTCCAGTTAGATAAAGGAAATACTCGAATACTTTCACCTTTATTTTTACGTGTGTTGTACAGACGCCACAGTTCGGGACGTTGCAACTTGGGGTCCCAGCGATGTTGCGCTGAACGGATTGAAAAAATACGTTCTTTTGCACGCGATTTCTCTTCATCCCGACGCGCCCCTCCGAATGCCACATCGAAACCATGCTTATCAAGAGCTTGCTTCAGACCCTCTGTTTTCCAGATATCCGTATGAACCGCGGAGCCATGCGTAAATGGATTAATCCCCTTTTCAATTCCTTGAGGATTAATATGGACGATCAAATCAAGCCCGAGTTTCTTCGCCATCACATCACGAAATTCAATCATCTCTTTGAATTTCCATGTTGTATCAACATGTAGCAATGGAAAAGGTAGTTTCGAGGGATAAAATGCCTTTACTGCAAGATGCAGCATTACCGCACTATCCTTACCGATGGAGTAAAGCATCACGGGATGCTCGCACTCCGCAACAACCTCCCGCATGATTTGAATACTCTCCGCTTCAAGGCGTTGTAAGTGTGTCAACATTGTCAATAATTTCCTTAATTCTTAATTATTAGAACGTAGCAGAGTTATATTAATACAATTTTGGATTTTTCTAATTACGAAAAAAACCATTTTATCCCTGCAATTTTTAATTTTTATTACACTGAGGAGAAACTTGTGAACTGTTAAGGCTATGCAACTTTAGCAGATTAAATACGTGACTTGCTTTAGGTTTAGATCCTTTAGTTCAATTGACAGCTTAAATCATCATAAAAAAACCAAAAAACCACTCGTACTTTCTTATAAATCTATAAATCATTCGCTTATTCAGCCATGTATTGTATCCGATAATAACACTATTGTCAGTGAATAAGCATTGCTGCTAAGACCATACGCGATGATTTAAATGTCATTCCAAAACTATAGCAACAGCGAATATAGATCTATTCTCACATCTCCAATCGTAATATAACCATTCGACATTTGAATAGTATTAGCCATCATCATGAGACCAGTGCCCGGAAACAACTTTTTACAAGAGACTGATTAACACTTCAAAGTATAGGAAGTCCGTGTCGCCTGAGCGTTGATCGACGCAAGGGTGCGAGTGGCCACCAGCGCAAGAGTTTGCTGCGATACGGTTTTTTACGAATTCTCC
>JAGNZK010000058.1 GCA_017984435.1 Nitrosomonas sp.
CTGGCGCCTGCAAAGGGGTGGTTCAGATGCAATTCGTCTATTCGGCGCATCAGTGCAAGCTCTTGTGTTGATAGCCCAACCGCTCGGTAGTATGCTGTCGAGCGTGCCACATCCAGCAGCCGACATTGCTTCACCAGCGGCAGTGGGTGAGTTCGGTTTATCATCGCTTTGCGCTCAACAATCCCGCCTTGATGAGCGCGCCTTCTAAAAAATCATTCTCTAACGTGAGCTGTCCAATCTTGGCGTGGAGTATCTTGAGATCAGGCGCGGCGGCCTTTACTTTTGAATTATGCTCGAATACATCGATTGCAGATTCCTGTTACTGCTGCTTCCATTCCGAAATCTGATTCGGATGCACATCAAATTGTTCAGCTAACTCAGCCAGTGTCTTGTCACCCTTCAACGCCGCTATTGCCACCTTGGCTTTGAATCCCGCTGCGTGATTCCTTCTCGTCCTTCTCATACTCTTGCTCCTTTTTTGCCGCGTACTTCACGGATTTAGATTGAGCAAGATTACTACTTATCCGATTGTCCGAATTTGCGAGGCCACTTCTATTTCCTTGTTCAAAAGCAACATACAGAAACTATCGTAGATGGTTTTAACATGTTTTTTTACGACAATCGCAAGATCCTGTGTAATTAAGCAGTGCATTTTTACCACTCGTTATTTCACATCCAACAACAAATAGTACCGATTTACAACTACTCGTTTTAATTCCGAAAATCTACTTTCATACCTTTACTGCATCCATCTTGTTAATATTCAATTGGATTCGTTAAATACACTACACGTACTGAATTTAATGAGCTACTTGTGGAAACATGTTTTCTAACGTTTCTGTTGCCCTGCCTGATACCCTTTTTGATAAGCACGGTCTTCAGACTTTTTATGCTGGTCTGCCAAAAAACCGCCCAACAATCCCGCTCCCGCTCCGATTGCCGCCCCCATTCCTGCACTACCGGCAATTGCACCGATTGCCGCACCGCCTGCCGCACCACCTGCAGAACCGGTTAATAGTCGTTGATTAGTATCCGACATACCGGCGCATCCCGTAATACCGATAAATAAAACAACCAAAATGCAGAATTGAACAATTTTTTTCATGATTATTTCCTTCACCTTGACATTATAAATTAATCAACAATCAATCATCTTTGCAAGGAAAATGATCTACTAAATATTTCATTACTGTGGCAACAACAGAATCTTGCAAATAGTCTGGGCGTGCTTTTACCCATTGGATATATTCGGTTATTATCCGATTGCGCGATAATTCAACCTCATCTATTCCTGAGTTTGCAGGGGACGGCAATGTTTCAGGCAAGCAAACCAGAGGGCTCAATCCAGGATTACTGTAAAACTCACTTTGAGAGCGGTAGATGCCTACTAAAAAGCCGTGGCAAAAATGAATAGCCTGTGTATAAAGCCTATCTTCTGGAGAAACAGAACAGATCTGAACTATATCGCCCGTATTTCTTATCAGAAAATTATCTTTGGTAGCAGCTTGAGCGGTTGTACAAAAAAAACTCATGCCGATAATCAGCAGCACATTAATTGGGTACCTATAAAATTTTTCCACTTCAACTCTTGGAGCGTACATAACTATTCATCCTTGCAAAAAATTTAAAATAATTTACGGCTAAAGTCAATTTCCCCCTGAAAGAGGAAGTTTTAGACCAAGAAGCATGACAACAAAAAAATGTATTTCTTCCCTAGGGCACCAAAAAATCGCTTTGCTTTGTTTTGACTACTAAATATAAAAATTCTATTCTGTATTTACAGCACATGCAGCACGCATTATTATAGAATGAAAATCATATCCTAGTATCTTCTTTGGGGACATTTTAATTTTTTAGGTAAATAAAATGTATTTTAGAAAGAAGGGAGTAACAATAGCTTTGTTGCTATTCTGCGCATTGAATGCAGGCAATATTTTCGGTGGAAAAGTAAAGCACAGTGAGAAGCAAGTTGATGCAATATTTCTCGGTACTAGCGCGGGAAATGATTGGCCCACTTTTAATGGTACATACGGCGAACAACATTTTAGCGCTCTGAATGAAATTAATGCTAAAAATGTTTCCAAACTGGGACTTGCCTGGTATATGGATCTTGACGCCGGAAATACTGTTACTGGGCCCATCGAAGTCGGTAATACCGTTTATATCTCTGTGGGATATAGTGTGGTGCACGCAATAGACGCTGTTTCAGGCAAACTGTTGTGGAAGTACGATTCAAATGTGGCAAAACATGCAGGTATTCGTTTACGTCAGGGTTGGGGTTCTCGCGGACTTGCTTGGTGGAATAATAAAATCTACGTCGGTACTATCGATGGTCGTCTAATTGCACTAGATGCAAAAACCGGTGATGAAGTCTGGGTAGTCAATACACTTAAAAAAATAACCGACGGCAGCTATTTCGTAACTGGCGCACCACGCGTTTTTGATGGCAAGGTAATTATTGGAAATGGTGGCACCGAACATGCTTCTACACGTGGATTTGTGACGACCTATGACGCAGAGACGGGTAAACAACTATGGCGTTTTTACATCGTTCCAGGTAATCCGAAGGATGGGTTTGAAAATAAAGCTATGGAAATGGCGGCAGAAACTTGGCATGGCGAGTGGTGGAAATATGGCGGTGGTGGAAATGCTTGGAATGCGTTTACTTACGATGCAGAATTTGATCAAATATTGATCGGCACGGGAAACGGCTCACCCTGGAATATCAAAGTGCGTAGCCAGGGTAAAGGCGATAATCTGTTTCTTTGTTCTGTTGTAGCTTTGGATGCCAAAACGGGCGAGTACCGCTGGCATTACCAGATCAACCCAGGCGAAACCTGGGATTATAACGCCTCAATGGACATGCAACTTGGTGAGGCCGAAATAGATGGCAAACAACGTAAAATTGTCGTCACGGCACCGAAAAATGGCTTTTTCTACGTCATTGACCGTACCAATGGAAAATTGATCTCGGCCGAAAAAATTACCAAGGTAAACTGGGCGAATCATATCGATCTGGAAACCGGGCGGCCGGTTGAAAACCCTGAAGCCCGCTATCCGAATGGTACATTTACTCTTTATCCCAGTCCTGCAGGTGCGCATAGCTGGTTACCGATGTCTTTTGATGATGAAAATAATCGCGTCTTTATTCCAGTGATAGAACTGGGTGCACGTTACGATGACCGCATGGTGGACATCAAAAACTGGAAGCACTTGCCGGGAAATGCTTTTGATCCAGCAGTTGTCATGGAGCTGCACTATGACAAAAACAGAAAACTGACCGATCCCATGAGTAAATTGCTGGCCTGGGACGTGATTAAACAGAAGGAGATTTGGAGTGTACCTGGACCAGGATCATGGAATGGTGGTGTTTTAGCTACACGAGGAGATGTTGTTTTTCAGGGTCAAATTACCGGAGAATTCAAAGCCTATGACGCTGAAAATGGCAAACTACTGTGGTCGTTTGATGCGGGCGACCCGGTGCTGGCGCCGCCAATCACCTATATAGCTGACGGCAAGCAATACGTTACAGTGTTGACTGGATTGGGTACAAGTATATCCGCTTATGGGCAATCATTGGGCGCATTGCCTGATTACAAAACAATGAAGCGACGTGTGTTAACTTTCGCACTTCATGGTAATAGCGAACTTCCTTCTGAAACAATTGCTGCAGCAATGCTGGAAGAGATTGAGGAATTAGGTGAAAGTATAAGTCACTTTATTCATGGTGATGGTGATGGTGATCAACTAGCTATCTCTCAACCAATAAAGGCTGTAGAAAATACACGTATCGCTTTTCCGGACCCGGACTACAAAACAACCGACAAGAAAACACTAGAGACCGCGAGGCTCGTTTATATGAGCCGTTGTATGGCTTGCCATGGGGACAATGCAATTGCCATCGGCCAAGCGCCGGATCTGCGTACTTCATGGATAATTCCAGTAGAACCGGCTTTTATAAGCTTTTTACGCATTGGTTCAAAAGAGCGTGGCATGCCTAGTTTTGAAGAAGTGCCCGAGGGACAACTACTATTGATTAGAGAGTATATTCGATCGGAGGCGGCCAAACTGCGAGAAAGAAAGAATGACATTTCTATTAATACAACAGATTATCAAAAATAAAGTTAACGTATCCTATAAAAAACAGTACGCTATTCTTGTGATATTGTTAACGTGAAACAACACGAATTTTGGGCGCAAAGAACTATTGCGCACAGATGCAGCGATGCGAGATGTTGCCCTATTGAATGCTTATTCGGCTGTCTCTACCAAGCACCACCCCTGGCGCCTCTAGCGTTGGATGCTGGGGAAGTGCCCTAAAAGGGTGTTTCATTTATGAGGTGGGCAGCTAACTGACAATGATCGTTAGGTACAGTTATTTTTTATACCCGGCAAATCAAATCTGAATTATTACAAATAATTTTTCTTTTACCAAAAGATACAACGCATTCAGGGTGCCGCCATAATCCGGATTTTGCAGATATCCGTTTTTCGGATTCCTTTCCTATCCCCGCTTATCGTGTTTAAAACTCTAAATTTTTAGAGATATTATGTTTAATATTGTTTGTACACCATGAACTCAGGAAGTACTCCATGCATTCTTGCTAATTGCTATGCTACGTATCTGCGATGTAACGCTCGGTACTACTCGCCTGATTATGATTGGCAAAGGAATGCGAGTCCAAGCAATGATCGCTGGATTTTGCGAAGTATCTGTTTGGATTCAGGTTTGCCCTGAAAACACAAAAGTGAGTTAAAATTCAGAAATTGCATTAATATCAAATTTCGATCTATTTGCGACAATGCGTATAAACAAAAATAATTCCCTAAAACACTTTGTTTATGTGGTCTTGGCGCGTCGCGTTTTAGTCGTCGCAATATTACTTTCTTTTGTGCTGGCAGTGATTGTGCATAATGCTGCCAAAGACAATATTTATGAGCATGTTTTAATTACGGCGCATGATCGTATCGAAACATTACGTGCAAGAACAAATGAATATCTAGTGAATGAAGATGTCACATTAAATCAGGCTTTGCATCAGGCAATTGATGCCTTGTCTCATATTCAGTACGATAAAAGTATCGGTAATTTTGTTTTTTATCAAATATCAATTTTGGATGAAAATACTGTCGTTAGCGAATATAACTCAAATTACCCTTATATTGATAACGTGAAGCGTTATATAAACGACACACCGCTCCATTTACAGAATAGCAAAGTAGTTTCGAAGGAAATCGTGCAACTCGACGACGGCAGCTACGTCCATTTAATTATGCCACTACATAATCGTGCCGGAAGTCCAATTGGTCACTTGAGAACGATGTTTTTACTCACAAAGTCGACCGTGAATGCTTTAACAAACCAAGTCTATATGACTGTGTTTTATGCGATATTGATTGTTTTGTTAACCTCGGCAGTCTTATATCCTGTGATTATCAATTTAACGCGAAAGCTGGTAAATTACTCCGTTGATTTACTGGATTCAAACCTGGAAATACTTCAAGTTCTGGGTGGCGCAATCGCGAAGCGGGATAGCGATACCAATGCGCATAATTATCGGGTTACCATTATAGCCGCCCGCCTCGCAGAAAAAATCAACCTGCCTAGCCACCAGATTCAATCGCTAATCAAAGGTGCATTTCTTCACGATGTGGGAAAAATCGGCATACCTGATAGTATATTATTAAAACCAGGAAAACTCACTGCGTCAGAAATTACACTGATGAAGACACATGTTGACAAAGGGATTGAAATAATTAGCCGGTCAACTTGGCTGACTAATGCCAAGGATGTTGTGGGTGGTCATCACGAAAAATATGATGGCAATGGCTACCCAAAAGGGCTAAAAGCAGAACAAATACCAATCAATGCACGTATTTTCGCCATTTCAGATGTGTTTGATGCTTTAACCTCAAAAAGACCATATAAAGAACCATTTAGTTTCGAAACAACGATACAAATGCTAATAGAAAATAGCGGCACACACTTTGATCCGTACCTTGTTGATCAATTCAGACATATTGCCGCAGTGCTTTATCTGGAATTAAATGGCAAAAATGAAGAAGCTTTGCGTAAGATTTTAAATGAGATCATCCAAAAATATTTTTGTTCAGGAATGAATACTTTATCTTACTGATATAATTTTTTTGTACCCCTGATATTGCGCAAAGATTATGAAAAAATTATAGAAGTGGCCTCGGCTACCTGTCACCCGCTGCATTCATGCGGCAATATTATGAAAAGCTATTCGCCGCTTAACCTGTTGGATTCCACTACTGCCAACTGACCTCAAACCGCTCGCGCAGACTCTTGACGGCGTCGGGCTCGCCACGAATCCGAAAGAAGGTGCCGTCATTGTCTGAGTGTTCCTCCAGCACCTGACAGTTCGTGTAGATCTCCCCGCGTAGTTGCTGTGCTGACCAAGGAAGGAAAAACTCGGCTTCAATCAGATTTTGCTGGAAAAATTCAACAATCATCTGGCGTAACTTCGCAACTTCATCAGGCCGACGTGCACTCATCACGACACAATCCGGATACTGGGTTTGCAAGGCTGCTTTACGTTCGGTTTGCACTGTTGCATCACCGACTTGATCGATTTTGTTGAAAACACGGATGCGCGGCACGACATTCGCACCGATCTCTTCGAGCACTTCATTGGTGACCTCAAGCTGGCGCTCAAATCCGGGATCGCTGACATCAATGACATGGAGCAGCAGAGAGGCATCAAGCGCCTCATCTAACGTTGATTTGAACGAGGCTACAAGCCCGTGCGGTAGATTCTTGATGAAACCGACCGTGTCACTAATGAGTACACGTGGCACACTCTCCGGGTGAAGCGTTCGCACTGTGGTATCCAGTGTAGCGAAAAGTTTATTCGCGACCAGCACTTCGCTTCCCGTGAGAGCCCGCATCAAGCTGGATTTGCCCGCATTCGTATAGCCGACAAGCGCCACGCCGGCAACTCCCTGACGCTCTTGCCGCCGTGCACGCTGCGTTTTGCGCTCGACATCCATCGCAACGATCTCTTGTTGAAGTTCGGCGATACGGTCACGGATTTTGCGTCTATCCAACTCAGTGTGCGACTCGCCGCCTCCCCGACCACCGACACCGCTGCGCTGACGTCCTTGCGGACCCGCAAGTTTTGCCGCCTCGCGCAGGCGTGGCGCCATGTACCCGAGACGAGCGATCTCCACTTGAGCGCGCGCAGCGCGAGAGCGGGCATTGCGGTGAAAAATTTCGAGGATAACCATGGTGCGATCCATCACTTCGCAACCAACCTCCTTCTCAAGGTTGCGTGCCTGCGATGGCGAGATCTCGTGGTCGACTAAAATGGTGCTGATTTCCTGACTATCAGTGTTGTCAACCATTTTTCCGGGTTCGGCGGATTCGTTATTCACAAAGTAGCGTATTTCCTGCCGTTTGCCGACACCAAGGTAGGCCGTCGTATCGAAGCCGGAGCGTTTCTGCATGAATGTCCTGACGACCTCATACCCCAGCGTTTTTGCAAGTTCACGTAGCTCGCTCAGCGACGCCTCGAACTCGATATCGCTTACACTTGGCAGTTGAACAGCCGCCACCACCGCGTACTTGGGCTTCTCTTTGACTTCTATCTGCATTAGGAAACTGTATCTCTTGATTAAATTACTTATATCGACGACGAATTAATCAGTAAAGCAGTTGAAATTGACTCTCTGATATCTTTGTATTGCAGAAGTCTCTAGCAAATCATACGAGGTTCGTCGTAGTTCTGCGCTTGTTTTCGAACTCAAACACGGAACGAGTGTAAACACACCTCGCATCAGCAGAATCAAGGCTACGATTAATCAAGTAGCCTGATGCTTTGCTCCATCCCAAGTTAAGTTCAATGTCATAAAAAGGACGATATCGATAGTTATCGATATCATCGAGGATGCTACATGATATTAAGTAGTTAAAAAATGAAACACTAATTCAGTGCCTCACAACCAAACCATCAAACCCATTTCCAGCGGATGGGTCAATAAGGGATGGCAAGGATAAGCACGAATGAAATATTCCTTCCTGCCACATAATTCCGGGGTTAATTTTAATTCGAACAGATGCTCGTCCGCGTCTTGCGTACCTGTGAATTGAAACTTGAAATGCTTGAAATTATATAATCGGGTGGTTTTGAACTGACGACATATCAGCAGTTCAATGATGACATCTTCCGGTGACAGGTTGTTGAGTTTGGCAGCTACCTTGAAATTCAGCGTTTCATTAAAACATATGCGTTCACAAGGGACATCTAAGCGGCGTAGTGTGATGCCATGCCATGCATTTCTTATCTTAGTTTTCCATGCGGCGATTCTTTTTGCTTCGGAAAAAGCATTGGCTGTGTATAACGTGTTTTTATCGCTGGCCGGGCGATAGAATTTTTTTACGTATTCATCGACCATGCGAATTGAGTTATAGCGTGGCAGCAGCGACATCATGGATTGCTTGGCCATTTTTACCCATGCAGGTGAATAACCGAGTTTGCCATAGTTGTAATACAACGGAACCACCTGATCTTGCAGGATTTCATACAATGCGCGACTTTCTTCCTGATCGCGTAGCATGCCTGCCATATCTTCCGGCCCTGGTTTGATCGCCCACCCGTTTTGGCCATCGTAGCCTTCTCCCCACCAGCCGTCCAGCACACTCAGGTTAATCGCACCATTAATACCTGCTTTCATGCCCGATGTGCCGCTGGCTTCGAGCGGGTAGATCGGGTTGTTAAGCCAGACATCGACGCCGGCGACCAAACGCCGGGCGAGCCGCAAATCATAACCTTCAATTAATAAGAGCCGTCCTTCAAACTCAGGTAAATGCGCGATCTGACTGATGCGACGGATTACGTCCTGCCCCGGTGTATCAGCAGGATGCGCCTTGCCGGCAAAAATCAGCAGTACCGGGCGCTCCTGATCAAGGATAATTTTGCGCAACCAGTCGAGATTTTCGAATAACAATGCGGCGCGCTTATACGTCGCGAAGCGGCGGGCAAAGCCCAATGTCAAAATGTTGGGATTGATCGGATCAACAAACTTCAGTAACCGATCGAGATGCGCTTCAGATCCACGATTTCTGGCATTCTGCTCAGTGACACGGGAACGGATGCCATGAAACATCTGGGATTTTAGCGATTGCCGTACACTCCAGAACAGATGATCCGGTATGGCATCAATATGTGACCAATACTCGGTATCGCACATTTTGTTACGCCACTCATGGCCAAGATAACGGTCAAACAAATCAGACCATTCCTGCGCCAGGAAGGTTGGCACGTGGACACCGTTGGTGATATAGGTAATGGGATTTTCCTCTGGCTCGATTTGTGGCCACAAATCCCGACAGATACTTGCGGATACGTCGCCGTGTATCTTGCTGACGCCATTATGAGTGCGTGAGCCGTGAATCGCCAGCGCAGTCATATTAAAATCAGGACTGCCAGCCGCATGACCGAGTGCCATGAATTCTTCGCGGGTAATGTTAAGGCTGTGATAAAAATCGTCAAAATAAGTATGCATTATATCCGCGCTGAAGTGATCATGTCCGGCGGGTACCGCAGTATGCGTGGTGAAAACCGTATTCACCGCCACACTTTCCAAAGCGCTGGCAAAATCAAGCCCTTGTTGTGCCAGATTGTGAATACGTTCCAGGATCATAAAAGCGGCGTGGCCTTCGTTAATATGCCATATGGTCGGTTTGATACCCAGCGCCTGTAATGCGCGCACACCGCCCATACCCAGGATAATCTCCTGTTCGATCCGCATGATTCTGTCGCCACCGTAAAGGTTATGGGTGATGTAACGGTCTTGTGGAGAATTTTCCGGCAAATCGGTATCGAGCAGATAAAGCATGACATGGCCGATTTTCGCCTGCCAGATTTTTACAGTGACCTGCCGTTGCGGTAATGCTACTTCGACTTGTACACTCGATCCATCTTTATGCAATACCGGTGTAACGGGAAGATCCTCAAAATCCGACATGGTGTAGGTGACTTGTTGGTTGCCCTGGCTATCGATGGTTTGAGAAAAATATCCCTGGCGATAGAGCAAGCCAATGGCGACGAAGGGTAAGTGCAAATCGCTGGCTGCTTTGCAATGATCCCCGGCCAGAATGCCCAAGCCACCGGAGTAAATGGGCAGGCTTTCATGAAAGCCAAATTCAAAGCAGAAATAAGCCACTTGGTCTTGCGCGTGTAAACCATTGATATCATATTGTGCCGATGACTCATCGTGATAGGAGTCATAGGTGGATAAGATACTATTGTACGTAGCTAGAAAAACCCGATCTTCCGTTGCTTTCAGCAGCGCAGATTCATCCACACGTTTAAGAAATGCCTTGGGATTATGTCCAACCGCTTCCCATAAATGCGGATCGAGCCGGGAGAAGAGTGTGCGCGTGGCACGATCCCAGCTATACCAAAGATTATTAGCCAGTTCTTCCAAACGCTTAAGACGTGGAGGGATTTTAGGATTAACAGTAATAGTGAAAGTAGTGCGCGGAAACATGAGAGTCCTCCTTGGTGAGAATGGTCTTCTGTGTATCTAACAGGCCGTTGGAAAACTATCTGTGTTGCCGCTACGGTGTTAAAAACAGGCTCAAAATGCTCATTTATCACGCATAAACTGCGCTTTTTCGCCTGTTTTTGCCTTATATCGGCTGCCTCAAAAACGTTTTTCAACGGTCTGTTAAGTGGTTAGTTCATTAAATGAGTAAATAGACGTGCAAACCTGACATTGTTTAATTCTCAATCCTGGCCGAGCAGATTATGTGCCTCGCGTTGGGCACCCAGCAAGCCGATTCCGGGGTTTGTGATGATATGTACCGGGATTTCATTCATCAACGCAGAGAATCGCCCCTTATCGCGGAATGCCTGCATAAACCCTCCTGAATTCAGTATATTGGTGATTTTTGGTGCGATGCCGCCTGCAATATATACGCCACCACGGCATAATCCGGCCAGTGCCAAGTTGCCGGCATAAGCGCCATAAATCTCAGCAAATAAATTAAGTGATTCTATGGCGATTGGATTTCTATGCGTCTGTGCCAGTGTCGTGATGGTAGCGCCGCTATCTTCCTTAAAATTGGCTGCGGATAAACCTGAAGGTGTTTCTTGATTCATTTGCAGGAAATTGAAAATGTTGGTCAATCCGGATCCGGATAATAAGCGTTCCACCGAAACATGGCCAAATTTATTCTGCAGTGTTTCGAGCAAGCTCATTTGTAATTTATTGACCGGCGCAAAATCCATGTGGCCTGCTTCGGTCGATAATGCAAAATAACGGTTTCCCACCCAGGTAAGCCATGCTACGCCCATTCCTGTGCCGGCACCCAGGACGACGCGCGTTGCTTGCGCATAAGTTTGTCCTGTTTGTAGCGCGACCAGATCGTTGTAAGACAGACTTTCAACCGCTAATGCGGCTGCTTCAAAGTCGTTGATGAGCTTGACATTGGGAATTGAGAATTCACGCGAAATGTCATTGCTATTGATTTGCCAGAGTAAGTTGGTTAGTTTTACTTGTTGTGCCATGATGGGACCTGCTATCGCAAAACAAGCCGCAGCCGGAGGATTTTTTGTCCCAACCCTATTCAGAAAATCGCTTAGAATGTCAGAAAAATTTGCGAACCTATGGCTGTCATAGCGTTGTGTGAATTGTTCATAGATTTCTTCACCCCTGATTTCAGCCAACTGCAGAATAGTTTTGGTGCCGCCGATATCGCCGTAAATAATTTGTTTGTTCAAGTGCTTATCAGTCCGGAAGTTAATCTAAAAACTTGTTTGAAAAATTGGCAAATAACTTTAGTAAGCCAGACTTGATAGTATACATCGACTTGTATGCTTGCATTGGTTTTGCTGTTGTTTGGCATACAATAGGACATGAATGCATTTTCCCGGTAGATTGGGAAAGGGCTGGTTTTCAATCTCTCCATGGGTAATTGATTCAGTATTTTATTAGAGGCCGTATGACTGATCCACTGATTATCGCTAAAACCAATGAAACTGATTTGGCACTTTTGCCCGCGATGGCAACGCGCCATGGTTGTATTACCGGTGCGACCGGTACCGGCAAGACGGTTACCTTGCAGAAGCTGGCGGAGAGTTTCTCCGGTATCGGTGTTCCGGTTTTTATGGCGGATGTGAAAGGGGACCTAACGGGCATTTGCAAGCCGGGTTCGTTTTCTGACAAAACGCAAGCTCGTCTCGATTTATTGAAAATGGATGTGCCGCACTGGGAAGGTTGCCCGGTGACATTGTGGGATGTATTGCAGGAAAACGGTCATCCTTTACGCGCCACAATCTCCGACATGGGGCCGTTGTTACTGGCGCGTCTGCTGAATCTGAACGAAACCCAGGAGGGCGTGCTCGTATTGGTTTTTAAAGTGGCCGATGACCATGGTCTGTTGTTACTCGATCTGAAGGATTTGCGTGCATTGCTGCAATTTGTCGGCGATAACGCGGATCAATTCAGAACACGATATGGTAGTGTGTCATCGGCTTCAATCGGTGCTATCCAGCGCAGCTTACTGCAAATCGAAGAGCAGGGCGGAGATAAGTTCTTTGGTGAACCGATGCTGAATATCGAGGATTTGATGCAGACGATTGATGGTAAAGGTGTTATTAATATTCTTGCGGCTGACAAACTATTAAATTCGCCGAGATTGTACAGCACCTATTTGCTGTGGATGTTGTCCGAATTGTACGAAAACTTGCCGGAAACCGGTGACCGCGAAAAACCCAAATTAGTATTCTTTTTTGATGAAGCGCATCTGTTATTCAGCATGGCATCACCGGCCTTGTTGGAGAAGATCGAACAAGTTGTGAGGCTGATTCGCTCCAAAGGTGTCGGTGTTTATTTTGTCACGCAAAACCCGTTTGATATTCCGGAAAAAGTGCTGACCCAATTGGGTAATCGTGTGCAGCATGCGTTACGCGCATTTACCCCGCGTGACCAAAAAGCGGTGAATGCGATTGCTGAAACCATGCGGCCCAATCCGAAGTTGAATGTCAAGCAAGCCATCCTTGCGCTCTCCGTCGGCGAAGCGCTAATCTCTTTTCTCGATGCGGACGGATCGCCCGGTATCACCGAACGTGCTTTTATACTGCCGCCTGTCAGCCAGATCGGGCCGATTACTCAGGCTGAACGAAAACAATTGCTGCAATCATCGATTGTGGCAGGCGTGTATGAACAAGAAATCGACCGGGAAAGCGCTTTTGAGTTGCTGCAAGCACGAACCGGCGCTGACAATTTATCCAACGCTGCGAGTTCAGAGATTCCGAAACAGCCAGCAGGAGAAGACATTCTGGGAGAGCTGGGCGATTTATTATTGGGTTCGTCCGGAAAACGCGGCGGCCGCCATGAGGGAGTCATCGATGCTTTTGCAAAAAGTGCGGCGCGCTCAGTGGGTTCCTCTATCGCCCGTGAAATTACCCGTGGCTTACTTGGATCGTTATTAGGGCAGAAGCGGCGCTAGAGCTGCTGATTAACTCGAAGATTTTTTAGTGAAAGCCAAGGTCTCTGAATAATCTCATTTATCATTCCGATCGTAGTGAGAAATCTTTGATAATTGACAGTGTAGATTTCTCGCTATGCTCGAAATGATAGTTGTTCAACGTTCTCTTAAGCAAAATCCGCCGTCAAATTAATCCCGACCAACAAAACTGCTGCCTCAGGGGAAGCCGCTGCATCACTGGCGTAGATGTGAAAACCGCCTTGAATGCCGCCATCTGACCAATCGCCCTGAAGAACCACTCGATCGCCCTCGTTGCCGTTTACTTTCAGGGTATTGCTGGTATCCGATAGATTGAGCACATCGGTTGCATTTAACGTCAATGTTTTGTCACCGCTACCACCGTGCAGGTAAATGATTTCGATGCCACTGATCTTGCCGCGCGCATCGGCCAAATCCAGATTCAGGTTGCCGCCCCCACCCAAACTCAGGACATCGTTGTTACCACTCCCGCCGTCCGCCAATTGGAAGCCAAGATCGGATACCCGGATCCTGTCATTACCCGCGCCACCATGAAACACATCTGCGCCGCCATGGCCGATCATCCTGTCATTGCCATCACCCGCCTCAAAAATTTCTGCCGCCGAGGTGCCTGTGAGATTGTCGTCGCCGGGAGTACCCGCAATTACATCGCTGCCGCCAAAGTCGCTTCTGCCAAATATCACATAACTCGAACCCGATAGGAAATCATTCGAACTGGAACCGGGAGCACCGACAATGAGATCATCAAAGCCATCATTGTTGACATCCCCGGCAGTACTGACCGATGTACCGGCACGATCATTTTCAGCTACACCTTCGAGGCGAAAACCGTTATTGCTGACGATACTGGATACATTCATCACAGCATCAAAATTAGAAGCCTTGCCAAATAATATGTAGCTAGCACCCACATTAAATGCACCATCAGCGCCGCGAACAGCGCCAGCACCTATTATTAAATCATCAAAGCCATCGCCATTGACATCTCCAGCCGTGTTGACAGAGGCAGGCGTAAAATTGGCTTGTTCCACACCATCCATTCGGAAACCATTGTTACCATCAAGATTAGACAGATTCAAGTTGGCATCAAAACCCGAAGCTTTGCCAAATACCACGTAACACCTGTCATTTACACTAATAACTACATCATCAAAACCATCGCCATTAACATCGCCGGCAGAACTAAGCGATACCTCCGGAAAATTAGTTGATATCGCTCCATCCAATCGGAATCCATTACTTCCAGTAAGACTGGATATATTCATTACGGTGTCAAAACCCGAAGCTTTGCCAAATATGATGTAACTGGTTGTACCTCGGGTACCAATCATCAAATCGTCAAAACCATCGCCATTGACATCACCGGCGGAACTGATTGATTTACCAAACGACGAACCTTCGTAACCCTTTACACGGAAACCATTGCTGACGTCAAGATTAGATAAATCCACTGTAGCATCAAACCCCGCAGCTTTACCAAACACGATATAAGTGATTCCATCGTCAGGGGAATACGTCCCACTGATGGGATCGTAGGGCGAGTAACCAGTATAAGGAGCACCAGCAATTACATCATCATAACCATCACCGTTGATATCTCCTGCACCGCTAACTGATCTAATCATGCCAAAGGAATCGGAATTAGTTTCTAGAAAAAAACCATTATTACCGTTAACACTCGATAAATTCATCACGGCATCGAAGCCCGAAGCCTTACCAAATACCACGTAACCATTCCCAACACTTATATCATCAAAGCCATCACCATTCACGTCTCCCACACTATCAACCCCAAAACTTCCTGAATTGTCCAATCGAAAACCGTTGTTACCATCAAGGCTTGATAAATTCATCGCCGCGTCAAAACCTGAGGCTTTACCAAACACTACGTAACTGGAGCCGCGATCGTAAATGCCGTCCGGATTAGCAGAGGGAGCACTGACAATTACATCATCAAAACCATCGCCATTGACATCCCCTGCATTGCTAACCGATGCACCTGATTGATCACGTTCTGTCACGCCATCCAGACGAAAACCGTTGCTACCATTTAACCGCATCGCGAAAATCTCGGGGGCTTGCCCCCGAGCTGGATAGTCTACAATGGCGATAGGCCATTGTAGACTATCCAGCTTATGGAACTACAGAGAAATAGTCATCATGTATTCAGGTTGA
>JAGNZK010000001.1 GCA_017984435.1 Nitrosomonas sp.
GTTCCACAATCTCTATATTGTAGTCATACCCTATCTTCCCAATAATGCCTTTTAACTCGCTTCTATATGGTTCCATAAATACTTTATGACGATACTTCGGAATCCACACAAAGTGATACATCAACCTAAATACATGATGACTATTTCTCTGCAGTTCCATAAGCTGGATAGTCTACAATGGCCTATCGCCATTGTAGACTATCCAGCTCGGGGGCAAGCCCCCGAGATTTTCGCGATGCGGTTAAAAAAGCAAGCTGCTCAGATTTATCCCAGTTTGAAAAATCACTTTTCTTGACTTGTGATAACTGAGACAAATATTTGCTTAACTGACTGCGGTATGCAACAAACTCGTAGTAATCGACAACACTGGCTTTTCCCTGATTAATCATATAAACGTGTTGGCGTAACAAACCATCCAAAATGGCATGATCGAACCGCGCGGCTGAAACCGTGTGCGAAATGAGCCACAGCAGCAGTATCAGCAACGAGTGCTTAAAGATAATCAAGGTTTCCGCAACATAATCTTTATTCACGTAAAAGAATATCTTAGTTTTTGTGATGTCCATTTTTCTGCTCCGCTCAGTCGTTTATTTCCAGTAGATTCCTGATGAAATCACTGTACGCCGGTCAATATGAATCAAGACTGAATGAAGCGAGGAATGACTAAGATATTGTTTTTTCGGCGCCATCAGACTGAGTGGCGCCCGGAACTAGGCAGGTTGTTCAATATGGGAGAAAAGCATTCCTTACTGAAGCAGCGATCGAGTTACCGCACACGAGCTCTGAGTCGCTTGGTTTGAAAAATTGATTGCGTTTGCTGCGATCGGCAATTTCAAGCCTCGCGCAGTCATGGAATATTTCGGTATGCGGCAGCCGGCACCTGCAAAACCAATGTCGAATCGCCGTTCAATCGGAGCTGGTGCATGAAATCAATACGCTTTACCCACACAAAGCTTCCGTTAACGATTTCACTTCATTTTCCGAATCCTTGAGAATAGCGCTAAGTGTTTCCTGATCAGCTAATACGTCAATGTTTCCGATGACGTCATCGCCAGTTTGGCTTGAAGACAGCGTAAAAGGGGATTTGACGGGTGTCAGTTGATCGGCAAATAACAGCGTATCCCCAAGGGTGTTGGGTGGAAAAGCCCAATAATCTTTCCACAGACAAATAATGCCTTCTTTCACAGGCTCCGGCACTGAAAGCGCATCAAGAATTGCAGTACCAATTTTAATCTCACATTCAAGCTCGCTGTCATTCTCAAAATCTTCGTCATCTATCCATGAATCGGCCATATTTCCATCCAACAGCCCAGGATAATATTTTTCACGCGCTAACAAGTAAAACCAGCTAATTTCATGAATCATTCCCGCGAACATTGCCGTATCCGGATCCTGATGCGTGATTCGACGCGCGATGACCTGAGCCAATGCAGCCACATGTGCTGAATGTCTCCATAATTGGTCAACTAACGCTTTGTTCGATTGCGATCCTGAAAATTGCTGCACCACAACAGCTGTGGCCAAATTTCGCACTGTCCGCATGCCGAGCAGCGTAATCGCTAATTTTACATCGGTGACTCTTTTGCTTGAGTGATTAAAAACAGCGGAATTTGCCACGGCCACAACCTTAGTCGACAAGAGCGGTTCGGCTTGAATGAGTCGAGTCACTGAATCGAGACTGCAATCAGGATCTTCCAACTTCCTTTTGATATTCATAGCCGCATTGGCTGAGGTAGGGAAAACTAACTTTCCTTGTTCGACTTCAGTAGCCAGCACGTTCAGTAGCGCGCTTCTTTCCATCATTCTCTCCTTTTACCGCATTCGACTAAAACTTGGTCCATCATCCATCTTCATCAGGTTACGCTAAGACCATCAGTAATCATTTGGAAATAAGCGCACGTAATAGACGCTATTTCTTATTTTTCTCGCAATATTTTTATCCATGTGTCAGTGAGCAATCCTATGAATTAGGAGCAAAGGAACAGAGGATCGCTAAAATTCTGCGCATGTGGACGCATTACAAGTGATCGCACAACAAGACAAGATGTTTTGCAAATCGCCACACCTGATGCAACCTGCAATAAAACCTTCATCTTGTACTATAATCCCGGACTACTCATTGCTTTTCTATTAGAACCCAATTTATGAACACCACAGACATCAAGAGTTACATGCAATCCGTTGGTCAAGCTGCGCGTGCGGCATCACGCCTGGTTGCAAAAGCGGATACGGTGGCCAAGAATCATGCGCTGACGGCTATGGCGAATGCTATCCGGCGCGATGAGTCATTATTATTAGCGGCCAATGCCAAAGATCTGGACAATGCGCGCACCAAAGGCTTGGAAACTGCGATGATTGACCGTTTGACATTGTCAGCCAAAGGCGTGGCTACGATGGCGGAAGGTTTGTTGCAGATTGCGGCGTTGGCGGATCCGGTGGGCGAAATCAGCGGATTGAATTATCGCCCGTCCGGCATTCAGGTAGGGAAAATGCGCGTACCGCTGGGCGTAATCGGCATTATTTATGAAGCGCGCCCAAATGTGACGGCGGACGCCGCGGGTCTGTGCCTGAAAGCAGGTAATGCCGCCATTTTGCGTGGCGGCTCGGAAGCCATTCACAGCAATCAGGCCATTGCGGCTTGCGTGAAAGAAGGATTGCGA
This sequence comes from Nitrosomonas sp., assembly GCA_017984435.1. GTDB lineage: Bacteria > Pseudomonadota > Gammaproteobacteria > Burkholderiales > Nitrosomonadaceae > Nitrosomonas. The sequence goes on from JAGNZK010000001.1 coordinate 2,661, forward strand.
TTGGCCGGTTTGCCAGAAACGGCGGTACAGGTGATTGAAACCACCGATCGGGCGGCGGTCGGTGAATTGATCACCATGAAGGATTTTGTCGATGTCATCGTGCCACGCGGCGGCAAGGGGTTGATTGAGCGCATTGCCAATGAAGCGCGCATTCCGGTAATCAAGCATCTGGATGGTGTATGCCATGTGTACATTGACGATCAGGCGGATTTTGACAAAGCGATCCAAATTGCCGACAACGCCAAAACCCAGCGTTACGGTACCTGCAACACGATGGAAACATTATTGATCCACGCAGGTATCGCACAACAAATACTGCCTGCGCTGAGCAAGATTTATTTCGACAAAGGCGTTGAATTACGTGGCGATACAGCAGCCTGCAACATTATTCCGCAGATGAATGCAGCCACTGAACAGGATTGGTACGAAGAATATCTGGCGCCGATTCTGAGCATCCGCATTGTCGACGGGCTGGATCAGGCGATTGATCACATTACACGGTATGGCTCGCAGCATACCGATGCGATCGTCACCGAAAACTATACGCGCGCACGCCGTTTCCTGCGCGAAGTGGATTCCAGTTCGGTCATGGTCAATACCACCACACGTTTTGCGGATGGCTTTGAATATGGTTTGGGCGCTGAAATTGGCATTTCAACCGACAAAATTCATGCACGCGGCCCGGTCGGCTTGGAAGGATTGACCAGTCAAAAATTTATCGTGCTGGGTGACGGTCAGTTAAGGCAGTAAGCTGTATATTATTCATAAAAAATGAGTGCTGGGCACTCTATCCGCCAGGAAGGCTGCTATGACGCAAGTTGTTGAAATAAAAATTCCCGATATCGGTGATTTCAAGGATATTCCTGTCATCGAAGTACTCGTTGCTCCCGGCGATGCGGTCGAAAAGGAAACATCGCTGATTACACTGGAAACTGACAAGGCTTCGATGGAAGTGCCCTCTCCACAGGCTGGGGTGATCAAAGAGATCAAAGTCAAAGTAGGTGATAAGGTATCCGAAGGTTCCGTCATTCTGACTTTGGCGCTAGCCGAGCAATCTGCTGTTTCGGCAAGCTTAAAAACGACAACCAGCGAAAAAATAGCCACCGCACCGGCTGTCACCCCAGCAGCATCAACGCCATCGCAACCTGTTTCTCCAGGTGATATCCACGCCGATGTGGTGGTACTCGGTGCAGGACCTGGGGGCTATACCGCAGCTTTTCGTGCGGCTGATCTGGGTAAAAAGGTGGTTTTAATCGAGCGCTACGCCACGCTCGGTGGCGTATGCCTGAATGTCGGTTGTATTCCATCCAAGGCTTTACTGCACGCGGCCAAAGTGATCACGGAAGCACAAGCGGTTGAATCGCATGGCATTATTTTTGGCAAACCGCAGGTCAATATCAACAAACTGCGCACTTGGAAAGAGTCGGTCATCGGCAAGCTGACCAAGGGACTAAAAGCATTAGCCAAACAACGCAAAGTGGAAGTCATCCACGGTACCGGAAAATTTGCTACACCGCACATGATTCAGGTAGAGACCAAGGATGGGCAGAAAACAGTTTCTTTTGACCATTGCATCATCGCTGCCGGTTCCAGCGTCACCCGTATTCCCGGTTTTCCATATGATGATCCGCGCCTGATTGATTCCACCGGTGCGCTTGAACTGACCGATGTCCCACAACGACTGTTGATTATCGGCGGCGGCATTATCGGCCTGGAAATGGCCACGGTCTACTCGGCGCTGGGCAGCAAAATCAGTGTAGTGGAATGGATGGATCAACTGATTCCAGGGGCCGATGTCGAGCTGGTCAAACCACTGCATCGCCGCATCAAAAAAAGCTACGAAGCGATTTATCTGAAAACCAAGGTTACGCAGATTAAAACCGGCAAATCCGGGTTAACGGTAACCTTTGAGGGTGACAATGCACCGGAACCACAAACCTATGATCGTATTTTGATGGCGGTTGGGCGCCGCCCGAATGGACGTATGATCGGGGCTGAGGAAGTTGGCATCCAAGTCAATGAACGTGGCTTTATTCCGGTGGATCAGCAAATGCGCACCAACCTGCCGCATATTTTTGCGATCGGCGATATCGTGGGTGAGCCGATGCTGGCGCATAAAGCCACGTATGAAGGCAAACTGGCCGCTGAGATCATTGCCGGGCATAAGTCCATCTTCGATGCGCGCACTATTCCTTCCGTCGCCTACACCGATCCTGAAATCGCATGGATGGGCTTAACTGAGAAAGAGGCCATCAAGCAAGGGATTGACTATGAGAAAGCCAGCTTTCCCTGGGCTGCCAGTGGCCGCGCCATCTCTATGGCACGTGAGGAAGGATTGACGCAACTGTTGCTGGATAAGAATACGCGCCGCATACTGGGTGCCGGTATGGTGGGTATCAATGCCGGCGAGTTGATTGCCGCAACGGTACTGGCCCTGGAAATGGGTGCGGATATGCAAGATATCAGCCTGACTATCCACCCACATCCGACACTTTCGGAAACTGTCTTGTTTGCTGCCGAAATGGCGGAAGGAACTATCACCGATCTTTTTATACCAAAGAAATAGCCATCGCTGACAAATCACGGATTAATTGCTGATGGCTGCAAACCAAAATAATTATTCTCTACTTTTTATAGACTCATTATGGCTTCAAAAAAAACTTATATTCTTTTATTGGGATGGCTGATAACTGCAGGCGGCTTGATCGGCGATACGTTTGCCACGCATATTTCACAACCTGTTCTGATCGATCCTAAAACACAATACACTGTTGGAGACACCATTATTCTGCATGGCCGGGTAGACTATAATGCACAGCCGGCCCCTGATGTTTTGCTGAATTTCAAGCTGACTCGCCCGGATGGCACCCTAGCGGTTGATCAATCTTATTCGAGCGATTCGGAAGGCCGCTTTGACTTCAAGTTTGATACCAAGAATGCAGTGCCCGGTGCTTACCAAATTACCATTACATCACATTGCCTGGAAATACACCGATATGCTTGCACCTACAAAAATCAAACGCTATCCATTCATTTGAATAATCCATAAAACCGCTTTATTGGATGCAACGGCTAAATTACTTCAAGGTGTGAATGATACGCCGCACCAATACAGCAAATTAATGCACTGATAATATCCATGCTTCATTCGTCAGTGATAGTATCTCTCAAAGAACTCACAATAAAAACTTATGAGAATCACTCATTCATTTTTCACCAAAATTTTCTGCCGCCAGTTGACCATTATTTCCGTACTGCTCATGCTATCCGCTTGCAATGCACGAGAAGATCAATTGTCAGAACGTGAAGCCCGTATCAACGCCAGAGAATCCGAGCTGGTTACCTTATTTGCGGAACTGGTCGAACAAAGAAAGTCATTGGGAAAAAATCAATCGAACCACCTCCCGGATACCAAAGAAAATTTAGAGGAAGATAAAAGCAAACCCTGTTCATGCGGCAAAAACAGTGGTGAAATATCCAAGAAAGAGCAATCGGCCAAAACTGAAACACAAACAACCATATTAGGCGGTCTGGAACATGTTTATCTTGATCCGCCCGGTATGGAATTCAGTGCGCGGATTGATACCGGTGCGCAAACATCATCGTTGAATGCGCTTGATATCGTTGAGTTTGAACGGGATGGAAAACCGTTTGTAAGATTTAACGTAATCCACCCACAAACAGGAGAAAAGCTAGAACTGACCCGTCGCCTGCGCCGTTATGTACGCGTTAAAGAGCTTGGTAACAAAGAATCACAACGGCGCCCAGTGGTTAGAATGCGCGTTGTACTGGCCGATATTGATGAACAGATAAATTTTACACTGGAAAATCGTAGCCGATTTAAGCATCAGGTACTGATAGGACGCAACTTATTACAAGATCTCGCCATCGTGGATGTCAGTAAAAAATATACAACGGTCAAAACGGACAGCTCAGAAACGGGTGGTAAAAAATAATGTATGCCAAATTAAGGCTCTATATCCTCGTCATCCTGATTATGGGACTTGGCATAGGTTTGATTTTATACAAACACTTCGCTTTGGGATTTCCATTACTACCGGATGACAAGAAGTCGGTCTGGACCATTGAAGCCAAAATTGATTTTACCGCGCGTGGCGATCCCATTATCGTCTCCTTTGCACTACCTCAGGAAACCCCGAGTACCGTTTTTATCGAGGAAGATTTCGCCTCACCCGATTACGGATTTAGTGAGTTAACTTCTCCGACAGGGCGGCGTGCACAATGGAGTAAAAGAGCTGCATCCGGCTCACAGACCGCTTATTACCGACTGAGTGTTTATGAAATTGACCCAATAACCACCCCACCCATTGCAGCCGATCTTCCTCCAGAGCCGGTAAAACCTGAATTTGACGAAGTTCATAAAACTGCAGCCATTACCTTATTAGATCAAGTACGCAGCAAATCCGCCAATACTGAAATCTTTACCCGTGAATTGATCACGACATTAAATTCCAGTGCGCCCAGTCAGAATCAAAGTCTGTTACTCAATGAAAAATCCAGTGAAGATTATAAAACCCACTTGATTATTAACTTATTGGCCTTGGAAGGTATCAGTGCGCGTATCGTGCGTGGACTCTATCTGGAAGATGGCCGGCGCAGACAATCGCTGACCAATTTTGTGGAAGTCTATATCGGTAATCAATGGCTGTTATTCAACCAAAAATCCGGAGAGCGAGGAAAACCAGAGAACTTTCTCGTCTGGCAACGCGGAGATCAATCATTACTCGATGTGATCGGCGGCAAAAACTCGCAGATCTCTTTCGCGATCATTAAGAATGTTCATTCAACCCGGAATCTGGTGGTGCGTGACAGTATGAACAAACAAGCCGGTTTAGTGGATTTTTCTATTTACAGCTTACCGATCGAACAGCAGAATGCCTTCAAAATGATCTTGTTATTACCCATCGGCGCGTTGATTGTAGTCATTATGCGCTTGCTGATCGGCATCCGCACCTCCGGCACTTTTATGCCCATCCTGATTGCATTAGCGCTGATACAAACCACGTTGTTAACCGGAATCATCATCTTTTTGACTGTCGTTGGCACAGGGTTATTAATCCGCTCTTACTTGTCGCGTCTTAACCTATTGTTTGTCGCGCGTATTTCAGCCGTCATCATCGTGGTGATCGCGATTATCGCGAGTATCAGTATCATCAGTAATAAACTGGGGTTCGACCAGGCCATGACGGTTACTTTCTTCCCGATGATCATTTTGTCCTGGACCATTGAACGTATGTCGGTGCTGTGGGAAGAAGACGGTCCCCGAGAAGTTTTTATCCAAGGCGGCGGTAGCTTGTTGACGGCAGTGATTGCTTATTTGTTTATGACCAACCGGACGATTGAATATTTGACGTTTAATTTTCCTGAATTAATGCTGGTGAATCTGGCCCTTATCCTGATCCTTGGGCAATATACCGGCTACCGGTTATCCGAGTTGTATCGCTTTCATTCGCTGGAAAGACGCAATGTTTCTGGCAAGCGTTAAGAAACTCAGGAGCTTTGGTATCATCGGAATGAATCAAAGAAATTTTGGTTTAATCTCCCGTTATAATCCTCGCCATTTATACCCGCTCGTTGATGACAAATTAAAAACCAAATTGCTGGCACAAAAAGCCGGCATTACCGTACCCAAACTGCTTGGCACCGTGCAATACCAACATGACGTCAAGCTACTCCGGGAAATACTCCGCCCGTATGACCAGTTTGTCATCAAACCGGTTAAAGGCAGTGGCGGCAAAGGCATTTTGGTGATTACCGAACATGATCATAATCTGTACTTCAAACCCAGTGGCGATGCCATACAGCTAGCGGATATCGAGCGGCATGTCTCCAATATCCTGAGTGGTCTCCATAGCTTGGGCGGCAAACCGGATACAGTGATGATTGAGTCGCTGATACAACTTGACCCGGTTTTTTCCGATTACAGTTATGAAGGCATTCCGGACATACGTATTATTGTACTGCAAGGATATCCGATCATGGCAATGCTACGGCTCACAACCCATGCTTCCGATGGCAAAGCAAATCTACATCAAGGTGCGGTGGGGGTTGGTATCGACATTGGAACGGGTAACGCGTTACATGCTGTGCAGTACGGTCAAACCGTTTCACACCACCCCGATACCCGCAAGACTTTCTCGGAATTAATCATCCCGCATTGGGACAAGCTATTACAATTGGCTGCTGCCTGTTATGAGATGACCGGTTTGGGATACCTGGGTGCGGATCTTGTGTTAGACAGAGATCAAGGACCCATGATTATTGAGCTTAACGCACGCCCCGGGCTTTCCATTCAAGTAGCCAACTATGCCGGCCTAGCCCCGCGCGTTGCCATTATAGAGGCGCTCAACACGATTGATCCTGATCCGCAATTACGCGCAGCTTTCAGTAAAAAACAATTCGCAGCAGATTCAGGAATTTATCCCCCTCGTCTGCTGCGCACCCGTAGTGGTGATCCTAAGCCGTAAATCCCCAATACAAACGACAAAGTACGTTAATCGTCTGTATTCACAACCACTTTGTTGCGTCCTCGCTGTTTGGCCTGATTCAGCGCTTTATCCGCAGCTTCACTTAAGCTGGCAGCATCTGCGAAATGCGCAAGATCCGCAATGCCACAACTAAAATTTGCCGAAAATTCTTCGTCATGGCTCAAATGCAATAAGCGGGAAAAAACATTACGTATTTCATCGATCACTTTTGCAGCCGAAGTCGCATCGGTGTCATTCATAATGACAGCAAACTCTTCTCCACCATAACGTCCGACAATATCTGTTTCCCGCAGACGTTGTTTGAGTAACCGCGCCAAGCTTTTAATGACACGATCACCAGCGGCATGCCCGTAAGCGTCATTAACTTTCTTAAAGAAATCGACATCCACCAAAGCAAAAGACAGCGGTGAATTTAATCGGCTGGAACGCACCACTTCACGCGCCAGTTCTTCTTTTATGGCGGTATGATTGAGCAAACCGGTCAATCCATCATGAATCATTAGAGAACGTAAAGAACGAGCCCGCGTCACCCGCGAGGTAATCGCTGAAACCAAATGTGCAGGATCGATGGGTTTCACCAGGAAATCATCGCCGCGTAAGCTCATCGCTTCATGCTGCGTATTGAAATCATTCTCAGTAGAAAGATAAACGATGGGAATACTCAGAAAACCATCCATCTGCCGGATAACTCTCGCCAACTCAACCCCATTACACCCTGGCATATACAAATCCATCAGGATGAGATCCGGATTAAAATCACTCAATGTTTCCAATAATTTCATCGGCTCTGACACTGCCTTCACCAGCATTTCAGCTTGTTCCAATATCGCCGCATGATAAGCAAGTATCGTCGGACTATCATCCACGATCAATACACGAAAAGGCTCCTGAATTTGCGATGCGGTGATCAAATCAAGTTGATCAATTAATTCCGTGGAATTAATGGGCTTGGTGAAGTAGGCGACACTGCCGGCACGTACCGCACCCAGTCGATAAGCCATATCATCGTGGACTGAAATAAAAATCACTCGTGCTGGCTGGGTTAAATCCCGCTGAATCTCTTCCATGACACGAATACCACCCATCTTGTCTTCAGGAAATTCAACATCCATCAGAATAATTGCATTGGGATTATTCTGAGCAGCGACACGAAATCTATCCAAATGATTAAACACTTCCACTTCATAACCGTAATAGCGCAACTGCAGTGCGAGTTCCTGTGCCGCTTCAGCATCATCTGCCACGACAAATATCAAGTTGGATGCATGAGGATTGGGTAAAAACGCATGTTCACCGGCAACTACCGAAACCGTATCTTTTGTCAGCACAGGCGCTTTCTCTACCGAGATTTTCTTCAATTCAAGAATCTGCTGCAAAATTCTAGCCGATTGCAACGTATCCACCGTGATTTCTCTCTGCATCAGGCTTTTGAGAATCTGTTCCAATGCAGATGCTTCGATACTCAATTCCGGATGACCAAATGTCTTACCATTACTGACCAGATTATGCACAGAGCGATGCAGCTCCTGTAGAACGCTCATCTCCCGTTCCAGCTGCAGCTTATTCCATATGGCCTCAATTTCATTAATTCTATCCGGTAGTTCCTGTGCAAATAAAGCCAACAACACGTGCATTCTTTCCTGAAATTCTTTGTGCTCTTTAGTATTCATAATAATGTGCCCAATTCTGTCTGATCTCAGTGGTTAGTTGCATGAAATCGCATGATTTTAAATAACACCTGCTGCACCTTACTCTCTTGTGCGATTTCATCTGATTGTACTATGGCAGTCATAGCGAAAATATAAATAGTATGAAATACTTTTTCACAATTTTTCCTTTCGCACTCACTCACATTGTATAAAGAAAACAGCCATTCAATTTCACAATCTAACACCCAAAGATTGATCATTTAATCAATTCACTTTTGATTTTTTCTATCATTATCTACAGAATCGAGGCTGCGGCATAGAAAGTTATCAATGTATTGTAGTGTAAACTATAAAATTGCCAGAATATCTCATTGCCTCTAAATCTGTCTGGTAAGTACAGCACTTCAATCCAATGATTTGTTTACAATCCTACCTTTTATATTCAAATCCATGAGCGGTCATGTTGCATAAAATAGCTATCCAGATCCTAATTTTCGGGATCGCAGTCACGCTCAGTATTTTCGCCATGGGTGTATTCTTGACCGCATCGGCCCCCACTGCGGTTGGTGTACTATCTGCGGACTTTCCGGTTGAGTCGATACAAATCCCCACTGCAAACAAATCTACCGTTCACGGTTGGCTAACTTATGGGAAACCCGGTGGCGGGGTTGTATTACTGGTACATTCGATGCGTAGCAACCGGCTTGAAATGCTGAGTCGGGCGCGGTTCTTGAAAGATCAAGGCTATAGCGCGCTGTTTATCGATTTACAAGCGCATGGTGAAACTGCCGGAGAGAAAATTACCTTTGGCTTGCGCGAATCCGAGAATGTGGAAGCATCCATCGCTTTTCTGCGACAAACGTTCCCTGCTGAGCGGATAGGTGCAATCGGCGCTTCTCTGGGTGCCGCAGCCATCGTACTTGCCAAACAGGATTTAAGGCTGGATGCGGTTATCCTGGAATCATTGCATGCAACCATCGAAGAAGCCGTTGATAATCGCTTAAAACTTCATTTTGGAGACTATGGATCGGTACTTTTATCGCTCATGCTGTCGCAATTATCCTTTCATCTGGATACTTCCCTGGATGAGTTGAGTCCAATCGCCCACATCAATAATCTTAATGCGCCGGTATTGTTTATTTCCGGAACACACGATGCACATACACGCCAATCAGAGACCGAGCGTCTCTATGCCGCCGCCAGAAACCCCAAGGAACTATGGATTGTCCCGGGAGGCGGACATTTCAATATGCATAGTTATGCCGGTAAAGAATATGAACACCATATCACCGCTTTCTTATCCCAATATCTGCGCCAAATGGATGACTAATAACGCTTGAGCTTGATATACCAATCGAGGATCATTGGCGATATAAGTAGCGAGGATGTGATAAAGTCACTGGTATTGTTTATGCTGGCTTAGCATTCATATTTCTGCCCGCATACTGATTCGACATGAAGGAATTCACCATGAATAATTATCAAAATATTCTACTCGCTATCGACTTCTCGGATGATGGTCATTACGTAGCTGAAAGAGCAAAACACCTGGCCAATCAATTTAATGCACACCTTCACATTATTCATGTGTTAGATAACATTCCCATGCCTGACACGCCTTATGGCACAGTGATTTCATTGGACCAAGATTCATCCGACGATTTATTGGAAACAGAAAAAAACAAACTAAAACAGATCAGTGATCAACTGGATATCACACCGGCACGCCGTTGGATGGTTTGGGGGGAGCCACAACAGGAAATTACTCAATTTGCTGCACAAAAACAGATCGATCTGATTGTTGTAGGCTCACACGGACGTCACGGATTTGCCATGTTAATGGGTTCAACCGCCAAAGGGATTTTGTATCACGCTGATTGCGATGTATTGGCTATTCACTTAAAAGATCATTAGAAAATGCTCAGCATCACTTTAAAGAGGTCAAGTCTTCCAGAATTCCCACCATGCCTTACCACCCACCTCCGGCAATTCTTTAAGGAAGTGACTATCAGGAAAATTGATGCGCATCACACGTTCCGCATCGTCGCGCAAATCATACATTTCCAGTGCTTCATAAGCCTGAATCATAATATATAAAGCTTCTTCAGTAGCAGGAGTGCGAGGATATTCTTTGACTGCATTCTGCGCTCGATTAGCGGCAGCGATATAAGCCTTACGCTTCATATAGTAACGCGCGGTATGAATTTCACTCATAGCGACAGCATTAATCAAATAAGCCATACGTTGCCTCGCATCTGCTGCGTATTTGCTTTCCGGAAAACGCGTCACCAACTCCTTAAAATTCTCAAATGATTCCTGAGATGCTTTTGAATCACGTTCGCTCATATCCTGTTTCAGCGGACCCTTCATCAAGAAACCCATCATTCCCCAGCTGTCATTAAAATTTGACAATCCTCTGATATAGTAGGCGTAATCCACATTTACATGATTGGGATGCAACTTGATAAATCGATCGGCTGCTGCAATGGCAGAAGCCGGTTCATCATTTTTATAATGTGCATAAGCCGTTTCAAGCTGCGCCTGTTGTGCTATTCGACCATAGGGATAGCGCGCCTCCAGCGATCCATACAATTTGATCGCCGCAGCAAAATTGCCATCATTCAACTTTTCTTTTGCCTCAGAATAAAACTTGTTTGCAGACCAATCCTGCTGGTCTTCTGTGCGATCCGGCAACAAGTTGCAAGCGGATAGCCATAACACCAAAATTAAAGCTAAACTACGTAACATGACGAATCCCATAAAAAACAAAGATGCATTTCAGGATTATAACGTAAAGCCACCAGCGCTAGTGCATAGCACATCTGCACATACCCTTATTGACTTAACAATTCCCACCGATTGTGCGGGCTTACGCCTTGATCAAGCTTTAGCAAAACTCTTACCCAACTGGTCACGTAGCCGCCTGCAAACGTGGATTGCTGAAAATCGGATTATGCTGGATGGTCAGACCACCACTGTAAAACAGAAAGTATGGGGCAATGAGCATGTTCAGATATCACCCCAGAATACTGCCGCCGAATCAATGCACACGGCTGAAGACATCAGCTTGAATGTCATTGATGAAGATGATGTGCTCATCATTATCAACAAACCTGCCGGCCTGGTTACGCACCCAGGTAATGGCAACTGGCAGGGTACACTGCTCAATGCTTTACTACACCATGCGCCGCAGTTGGGAAATGTGCCTCGCGCCGGCATAGTCCACCGTCTGGATAAAAACACCAGTGGTTTACTGGTCGTCGCAAAAACCATAGAAGCACAAACAAGCCTCGTGCGCCAATTACAGCAACACACTGTAAAACGCGACTATATGGCATTAGTCTTGGGAGAAATTACGCAGCCTGGGAGTATTGATGCACCCATAGGACGGCACCCCATCCATCGCACGAAAATGGCTGTTACTGCAACAGGTAAGCCAGCACGTACCCACTATCAGGTCATCGAAAACTTTGAAGGTTGCACGCTACTGCAATGCAGCCTTGAAACAGGCCGCACGCATCAAATACGCGTACATATGAGTTCCATCGGATATCCGTTAGTAGGGGATCCTGTTTACGGCGGCAAACCCAAAAATACCCAGCAAATCATTGGCCAGCTACTAATAAATTTCCCCAGGCAGGTCTTACATGCTGAAAAACTTGCACTCACTCACCCACAAACGCAACAAATCCTGACATGGCAAGCTGTCGTGCCGGATGACATAAGCGATTTATTGCGGACATTGCGGCAACACAGCAGATAAACCAGATGCAGAATAAAAAAATGCGCCCGTAGGCGCATTTTCTCTTCGTATTTCATCAATAAATTCATCATTCAGATCACTAAACTCAGAAAGGAAGAACAGCATCCAGTGAGAATAAAATTTGATCCTTATTACCGCCAAATGGTCTGTAAGCAGCCGCATGAAGCGCATCAGCTCTATCGTAACGAATATTCGGACGAACATTCAGATTCTTCAATCCTCTCCAGTCGAGTTTTAGTGTCCTGGCCGCCTTCCAGTTTGCACCGATGGTCACTGCATAATAGTCTGCTGGCGTGCTGGAAGCGAGCTGAGTTGCGCCACCCAACGCATAACTACTTCCAAGATGATTCGTTGAAGCGGCTACACGACCCGGCGAGAAAACACGAAAACCATCCCGATCACGGAACCATTCACCACGAACACCCACTGATAGATCAGGCGTCAGATCATAATACACATGCGTGTTGATACCGTACCATTCTGCATTTTGCACCACACCGCCATATTTAAGGTTAGCCAATAATACGTTATCAGCAAAACCATGATCATGTTGTATCACAAGATGAGTTTTGTTGTCGGCAAACAGATGTTTAAAGACAGCGCTATACATACCCCAGAAACTGCTGTTACGCGTGGAGGCTGTGCTACCGGTACCACTGATATTGAACGAGGTTTTCGTGTCATCACTCGTCCAAGTAACGCCACCGATTCCACCCCAATTCCCCATTTGCCTGTCAAAATTACCATCCCAACCACCTGTTCCGCTACCACCGATTGCACCAGCCATGGCGGTAAAATTCTTACTAATCGTATAATTAGCTAATACACCGGTATGGGTAAATGGCTCCCCGTACTGCATCGTGTAAGCATGGGTATAGAAGAAATTGTTAGGCGCAGGAACCGTTTCATAGCCAATCGGCGTATAAAAATGGCCCGCTTTAATATTCAATCCATTACCAATCGGCGCATAAACCTCTGCAAAAGCCTGTGGAAATGCGATACCGTAAGTACGACTGGAATTACAACACACATCAAGGTCCCAGTTCCCGCGATCACTCAAGGCTCTGCCACTGTTGACATCAAACGCGGGATTACCGTAGGCTTGGGTAAAAATCGCATCGGTACCGAACATGAAATCGGCACGGAAACCGACATCCCAGCCTTTGCCTTCTGTTCTCACTGCACGTTCTATAAAGAAATTCAACTGATTCATTTGAACTCTATTTGCCTGATCTCCAAAAGTCACCGGACCGTTGAAACCATCAGTTTGACTCGGATTGAATGTCGCGCCGCCATTAATCCAACCGCCTATATTAAGACCTCTTTCCTTCAGCGCCTTTGTAAAAGCGTTGTCGGTACTCATGACAGTACCTGCAACAACATTCGATGCATTCATACCGATCAATAGCAATCCGCCGGCTACGGCATGAACTACCTGGTTCTTACAAATTGATTTATATTCCATTACTCCCCTCCCCTTCTCTAAAAAAAGACTATGAAAAAGATATAAATACCAAAAACCCTAACATCCACATGGACGAAACTCTAACACCGAATAGCCAGAAGGGTCAACGCAAACAGACAGGCAAGTCCACTTATCACAAAAAATACAACACAAATATTACAAATAATGCCATCAATGGATGCTAAGCGTCTGCTACTGAGGCATTTCGACCAATCTATCGTGTAATAACCTATGTTCAGGAGCAAAATTGATGGAGTTCATCATCTGGATAATAATCGACAAATCAAAATCGCCCTCACCAGAAACCCCAATTACCCGTCGATACTATCCATATACCTAAAATGCCATTGGTTATCGCATGCGCCAGAATGGGTGACCAAAGCGTACCGCTACGCATGTATAAAAGGTTATAAACCACTCCGGCAAATAATCCGGCTAACCACAGACTGTGTGCGACAGCAAAAAGTATGGCGGTGATGCAAAATGCTTTGAGTCCTATTTGTGCCGGGCTAACGGTTAGAAAATCCGGATGTGTAATCCAGCGCATCAGAAATGACCGCCAGAAAAGTTCTTCCATGACTGGCACTATCAGCACTGCGCCAACCAGCCTCATTGCAACCAGCAACCAGTCAATTTCATCATGATCACGCGGATCAAAGCCAACGGATTCTCCCATCACCATCCAATCTGCCGTCAGGTTAATCCAAGCAATGAACACCACGACACCTGCAGTTATCGCAATCATCCAAGTACGAAAATTTTCTCCAGTAGGCCAACGCAATTCACTGTAGGCATTCCGCATCAACCACAGCAAAGCCACAACGACAGTAATTTTTGCTGCGTAAAGTAAGCGCAAATCATTGGCTTCCCAGCCAAACTTCAACAGCACATCCTCTAACAGCATAAAAAAAACATAAGCGCCAAAAGGTGCGATGCGGTACAAATTATCACGATCAAACATAATAATTGCTCTCTCTTAAATTATTTTCTTCAGACTAAGATATATTGTTAAATACTCATATCGTTTACCGAATAAGAAATGATCTATCAGTCTCGTAACCAAGCGCTTTTTGCGGTACATCCGTTCTTGTACGCTAACAAGTTTAAAGAGAAAGATGACAAATGAAGACAAGAAAAGAATGAGTTGGACGGTCTATATCTTGAGATGCGCGGATGGCAGTCTCTATACTGGGATCACCAAAGATTTGGCACATCGAATCAAAACCCATGAAACCGGTAAAGGTGCGCGATATACCCATGGCCGCGGACCATTCCGGCTTGTACATCAAGAGTTTTGTCAAAACAGAGCAGAAGCTTCCAGAAGGGAAATGGCGATAAAATCCTTATCTCGTACTCAAAAACTGGAATTAATTTTGGCCAACTCAAAATTGTGAACACAACATGACTCACTCGCAAGTAAGATTTATCTTCACCTTCACTTAATTGAAAACACCCTCTTGCAACATGATAGATACGAAAACAATGCGCTGCCCATGTGGCGACAATAGGCAATACATCAACTGCTGCGGCCGTTATTTGGATGATGGTGAAATTGCCGCCACGGCGGAAATACTCATGCGCTCACGCTACATGGCTTATACACTGAATCGTGAAGACTATCTTTTGGCCACTTGGCATCGCAGCACGCGCCCAATCTTACTTGGATTGGCAAACCGGCCACACAATCAGTGGTTGAAACTTACCATAAAGTGTCACAAGCAATCGGCACCAGGTCATGCGACCGTTGAATTTATCGCGCGTTACAAGATAAATGGACGCGCTCACCGTTTGCATGAAATTAGCCGGTTTGTGCGCGAGGAAGGGTCATGGTTTTATGTCGATGGCGATATCCTGCAAAGTTAAAAAAGACAAGGAATGTTCAACATCTTGTCACATGGTAACCAAATACAATCTCATAGCGCTTCATAGCGAATTTCCACCACGTCCAGTTCTTCCACGCCACCCGGCGTGTGTAATCGTACCGTATCGCCCTCACGCGCTTTGAGTAATGCTTTGGCCAACGGAGAAACCCAGCTAATACGGCCGCGGCCGGGATCCACTTCGTCCAGACCGACGATACTATAGGTATGTTCTTTGCCTTGGGTATTACAGACGGTCACCGTGGCACCGAAAAACACCTGATCGCAATCACCGCGCTGCGCTGGATCGACCACTTCGGCATTTTCCAGCCGTTTGGACAAGAAACGCAGGCGGCGGTCGATTTCGCGCAGACGCCTTTTACCGTAAATATAATCGCCATTTTCCGAACGATCGCCATTCGAAGCCGCCCAGGTAATGGTTTTAACTAACTCGGGACGTTCCATTTTCCACAATTGATCAAACTCTGCCTTCAATCGCTGATGCCCAGCCGGGGTGATGTAGTTCTTCACACCTTGCGGTAATTTCGGCGTGCTGTCGGGATCGTCTTCCTCTTCGCTTTCCTTGGTGAATGCTTTATTCATACGCATCAATCGCTAATGTGCAACAGTCCGGGAGAAAACATTGATGACAAAAACCCCCGCAACAATCAAAGACAAGCCGATCACAGCGGGCATATCCAACGACTGTCCGAGGAAAAGCCAGCCACTCAGCGCAATCAATACCACCCCCACACCCGACCAGATCGCATAAGCGACACCGACCGGAATGGTTTTGAGCGTCAAAGAAAGAAAATAAAAAGCCAGCAGGTACCCAATGATAACCACCAGCGATGGCCATAACCGCGTAAATCCTTCAGCTGCTTTGAGACATGAAGTGGCAATCACTTCGCTGACAATTGCAATAGCAAGAAGAATCCATTGTTGCATTGAGATAACTCCAATGTGGGTAATCACGGTAATAGTAATATTCTAATGACCCAGTGCATCGGTAATCTGATTAAAGGGCTTATGCTGAAAAAAGTTTTCAACATTGCCTGCCAATTGATCCAGCAAACGCTGCCTGGATTCTCTGCTAGCCCAGGCGATATGTGGTGTGATAATCAGATTTTCCGATCGCTGTCGCAATAGCAGATTATCTTCGCCCGGCGGCTCTCCCTGCAAAACGTCGATGGCCGCACCGGCAATGCGATTCGTGGATAAGCACTGCAACAAATCCATTTCATTCACCAATTCACCGCGTGCCGTATTAATCAGATACGCGGAAGGTTTCATCAATTCAAACTCCCTGCGGCTGATCAGATGATGTGTTTCCGGCGAGAAAGGACAATGCAGCGTAATAAAATCCGCCTCACGAATCACCTCGTCAAACGCTGTTCTGCCTGGACGTGGCGGTTTATCTTTGTGTTCCGCAATCAGTAATTGCATGCCGAATGCTCGCGCAATTTCCGCCACCGCTTTTCCCAGATCACCAAACCCAATGATCCCGAGCGTTTTTCCTGACAGCTCTTGTATGCCGAAATCCAGCGGACAGAAAAAAGTGCTGGCCTGCCAGCCCCCTTTTTTCACCAGTGCCTGATATTCCACGAAACGGCGCGCCAAATTCAACATCAGCATAAAAACATGTTGTACCACGGAAGGTGTGGCGTAACCCCGTACATTACAGACCGGAATGTTACGTTCAGCCGCGGCTTTCAGATCGACATTGTTGTACCCGGTAGCCGCCACGCAAATTAATTTCAGATCCGTCGCCGCAGCGATCGCCGCATGGTTAAGAAACACCTTATTACTGACAACCACTTCAGCTTCCCGGATTCGCTCCGGAACCGCCTGTTCGGAGGAATCTTCGTAGTAATGCCACGGTGATATCGCCCGTTCCAGTGCCGCACAATCCATATCACCACGCGTCACGGAACCGAAATCAAGAAAAACAGCGCGCATCTGATGGCCCTCGTTGTATTTCAAGTTTCTTGAAAATTATGCAAGCGATACGCCAGAAACTGCATATTGAGAAATCTCAATAAACCTCGGCGCGTTTTCCATACGTTCACAAAAACGACTTGAAGAATGCCTGTCATTTACCAGTTTCGACATCAACAGCATACCGCACCTTATTTTGCTGCTACGCAGATCACGTTACTTGAATCGATCCGTTGCATCTTTGATCGATGCTGTCACCCGGCTCCAGGCGGATTCCATGCCATCACGGATATCTTCCCATGCCTCTTCACTGGCACGTTCAAGTTCTACAAGTCTCTTCTTCATCTCATCACGCTGCGCCTCAAGCTCCTCAACGCTTTTATTCAGCTTGATTCTGGCGTCTGCGTCAGCCGCTGACAATTTAGCTTTCATTTTATCAAGATCAGCATTCCATTCATCCAGCTTTGCATGGGCTTTCTTTACATAAGCATCTTTATTAGTCATTCTCTTCTACCTCATCGTTAGTTGTTGAAAAGACGTATATTACAAAATCAGCGATTCTCAAGGCGATTATAATCCAACATGCCATACTCAATGGGCATGGATTGCTGGAAGATCTCATGCAAGCGATCACTGAACTGCCAGAATCCATTATGTGAACGCCGTATCCCATATAGGTGCATCAATTCACGATAATCGTGTTCGCTATTCAGATTGCTCAATTTCGTGACAAAATCACCCAGAGAAGCCACTTTAACTTGCCAGAATGCAGCAGGATAGGCACCGACAAAACCCGGCATTACCGTTATGTAGTCTTCCTCAGGCATGCGATTCGACTGTTCCTGTAACAAGCTGGCAATATGACTGTGTGCGCTGTTACGTACGACAGTATAAACCCGATCACCAAGATCTTTATCAAGCACCATTAACAATCCCATTTCTGGCAGTAAACTGGCGGTCTCCCCCCGAACTTCATGTAATGATGTTAATAATCGCCGGTGTTGCTCCGGCACAGCAGGCTGTTCTAAACGATAACGCCCAGATAAAACCTTGGACAATTTCTGCTGCAATTGCTTAAATAAGAATTCCTTAGCCGGTTCACCCTTGGGATACACAATATCCGGCTCAACCTGCAGGTACGCATGCCCATACACATAGTCCTTAACCGAGTCGCTCGCTCCCCGATACCAATGTTCACGTAGAACGACGCGTGTTTCTTCAGGCAATAAGGTAAGAAAATTAAACTCACTTTCCATACGTAGAAAATCCATATAGAGACGTGTTGATAATTGATGCCCCACATTGCCATAGACATCAAAACCCGCAACCAGCAAGTAATGTATGCGTTCCAGAATCGGATAATCGATTAACCATGCCGTTTTTGGCGACTGACCAACCAAACCCTCCACCACCGTGGCACTGTCAAAATGTCTAAATACCGTTAATGCTGCATTCTGATTATGCCCATCGCCTTGCCAAACCCAGTCCAGATCCAAGTCAGCAGTACCTCCGAATAACTTATTCAAGACCTCGCCTTTTTCTTTCAAATAAGCGGCCTGCAATGCAGAGTATTCTGTCCAGTAGTTTAAAACACCGGCATTACTTTCCCGCTCAGGCGGCATACTCAGCCGATCACTTTGATCACTTAAGAAGTGATCAATTTCCGCCAATGCTTCCTGGTCCGGATTAACAAAAAATACCCAGAAATGATCATTGATGACATTCAATGCCACCTGTCCACGACAAACCGCACCTTTAATAAATCCGTTTATCGTGAATTGCGCATGCTCCAGCATAAAGCGATAACGTGCATGTGCCGGTATCGCTGCAAACGTTTTAAAAGGATTGGATGCCAGCTCAGGAATATATTCAGGAAGTTCTTTTACTTCATAGGGTGTTTCAAGAAACAAAGCTTTGAAGCGTTGCAAGCGCTTACTGTTCAACACATAGGGCAAATGGTTCTTAGCGACGATACTATACTGCACACGTTGCAATCGATAATAAACCCTCTCAACTTGCGGATCGTCATAAGGCCTGCGGGTGCTGATAATGCTAATGGGTTGTCCGGGCTTGGTGCGAGAACGCACAATTTTAAAATAGCTTTTTGCAGCATTGTTACCCTCTAACTCTCCAAAGTACACATGCCCCAGAAACAAATGCTCATAAATATAGCGGGAAACCAAACGCTGCTTTACAGAATCACCGTTCAGAAACTCTTCCCAGACACGGATCTGGTCTTGATACCTCACATCTAGTGCAGGTAACTCCGCGAGAGGCGCACCAGCTTCCAGCCAGCGCTCCAGAAGTTCGGAATCAACTGGCGCGATACCAGGCAAACCATAAGGCATTCCCCAGTACGGTTTTGACCCCGCATACTTTTGGAATTGTTCGATATCCGGGCAACTGTCCGTGGCATTCAATGCAAACTCAAATAACCCATCCGGAATAATCTCATTGTGCTTAACCGCATTTTCGAGTGGATTATGCTGTTTGAGTTCTAGCATCCTATACATCAAACTACCCTGTAATGGCTGCGTATCCTGTTTCTCGGCCAATATGGGAAAGAATCCTTTTGCTCTCCACTCACCAACCGTATGCGCATCTTCAAATAGCCTTGTCAACGGATCAGCAGTCAACCGTTTGCCATTATAAATGGCTTGAGGATTAGCACCTCGATCAATGCCCTGCGCGGATGCCAGATTCAGTTGACAAGGGGCATCATAGCAACCATGGCAAACGATGCAACGTTTGTCCAGCAATGGCTGAATCTGTTGCCGATATAACTGGCCACGGTCCGATCCGGAGGCGACATATCGATCCACAACGGGTTGTTGCTCTGTGCCACATGCGGTTAACAAGCAAGAAATCAATACCATTACATATTTGTTCAAAATTGCCTCGTAAATTCTTAAAAGTAAATTTCCTACCTCTTCTGTCACAAAATCCGCGGCATATTCCCGGGGGCTCATTCCAATCGTTCAATCCGACTCACCCGGCAGTATAGTCGTTTTATATCAACGATCACCCATCTGTGTATCCGTCATTTCAACGAAAAACTACTTGGCAATCGTAATACTCGGCACGCCGACACGTGGAATATCCGTGACGGTCATTTGAAACAGTAGAAACAGTAATTGGAAGGCATCGCGATTCCAGCGAGCATGCGGCCCCTTGGTATTAACCGCATAATACTGGCCATTCCAGCGGATGGAGAAATCAACTTCCGCAGGTGTTGTATTTGCAACCACAAATTCCATGGTGAGATCGGGATTCTCGTTTCTAAGAATGGGCGGAGTTCTTAAATCTTTCTCAACGTGATACCCCAGCTCATCGCCGAGTGCTTTACCGAGAAAACTGAGGATGGAATGAAAACTTCTGAGCCGGAAAAAACCACTCATCGGCCATTCCCCACCGTAATGGCCAGAACGGATATCGAAGGCAATATCGCTAATATCCCAATCTTCCGCTCTATCATGCCACTTCTCACGTTCTTCGTCAGAAAGCGTACTAGGATCATAATTAGTAATCAACGTTGGCCCCGGGGTGTGTTTACGCAATGTATAGTTATTATCTTTTGAATTGTAGGACACCACAAATTCCTTTTGCAACGCTTGAAAGCCTTCGGCTGCAACTGAACTGGCAGGAATGGTCCAAGTATGTACGAGCGGCAATGGCTCTGCATACAATTTATTTTGATCCTGTATCGCTGAGAGATGCAATACCACCCGGCGGAACATTTCATAACCTGTTATATCCGATGGACTATTGCGATAGACAGCTTGTTGCGCAGAATGCAGCAAACGCACTTCCTGCGTCATCATGCGTAATAATAGATCGACATCAAAGTGCTGACGCAGCAACAAAGTTAATTTGCTTTGCGGAAATGGTGTCAGCAGCCGCTTGGTAAAATCCTCTCCTTCAATCGGCACAATGCTAATGGTGGGGCTTTCCGAGACGCTGCCACCGAAAACCGGCAATAGGGATGTCCCGGCAAGCCCACCAAGCGCGGGCATCGCTCCTGCATTCGCTTGAAAGTTGAAGGTAGCGGCAATATTTGAAACCCCGGTGAAATGAATGGGTTGACGATGATGAGCACGCACAATGTTAATCAATAGTTGTTGCGATATGGCATCGGTGACCGCGTCATCATACGCAATGACAGCGCGATTGAGCGCCATCGGCGATACACAGCCCGTAAGAATACCTAAAATGACGATACACAGTAGCAGCCGCAGCGAACACGGACAATGAGTCACATTCATAAATTTTTTCTCAGCTTGGATAAATTCAGCCCTGTCGAGATAGGCACTATCGTGCAATGCTGCCTCATTCTGCTATTGAATAATCAATTTTTCGAATTCTTCGACCGGCACAGGCGGAGAATAAAAAAAGCCTTGCACATAATCACAGCCAAATCCAATCAGTAAATCTTGTTGTTCCTTTGTTTCCACACCTTCAGCAATCGTTTTGATATCCAATTTGTGCGCCATCACAATAATGGCTTCCACCAACGCACGATCAATTGAATTGTTATTCAGATTGCTGATAAAAGAACGATCTATCTTGATATAGTCGATATCGAATTCCTTAAGATAAGACAGTGAAGAAAAACCGGTACCAAAGTCATCAATGGAAACCTCGATGCCTTTGTTGCGAAACTCCAGTAAGAAGTTTTGAGCTGTAAAAGAGCTTCTTAACAATAAGCCTTCAGTAATTTCCACATTAATGCAATTGCCGGGTAAACCATTCTGTACCAGTTTCTCATACCAATTCGGTTTATTGTCTGATTCTTGAAACTGAATCGGTGATTTGTTGACACTCACTTGAATAATGTAACCAAATCGATTAAGCCATTGGTGAATAAGCGAAATAGATTGTTCAAACACCCATTCCCCAATTTCCACAATGAGTCCGCTCTCTTCTGCCAATGGAATAAATGTATGTGGACTGATCATGCCACGGTGCGGATGCTTCCAACGTAATAAAGCTTCAGCCTTAATAATACGCCCTCGAGTTAAATCCAAAATCGGCTGATAGTAAATATGCAACTCATTACGTCCCAACGCTTTTCTGAGATCATTGGTAAGAATCATTTTTTCATTGGCTTTTTGCTGCAGTGAGGGAGTGAAGTAACAAAAACGATCACGTCCCCCTTGTTTTGCCGCATACATGGCCTGATCGGCATGCTTCATCAGGCTTTCGATATCATTGCCATCTTCCGGATAGAACACGATACCGATACTGGTAGAAATATGATAATCAACTTGGTCTGACAGAAAATTAAATGGTGTACTCAACTCCTGAATAATATGCCGGGCAATCTTCTCGACACATCGTCCAAGACCAATGTTCGGCAAAATGACAGCGAATTCATCTCCGCCAAGACGAGCAACGGTATCGGTATCGCGCACACATGATTTGATACGTTGTCCGACTTCTTTGAGTAATTGATCCCCCGCCGCATGGCCCAGTGTGTCATTAATATCTTTAAAGTGATCCAGATCGAGAAATATTACTGAAAGTAACTGTTCATTGCGATGCGCTTTTCTGGTTTCTTGATCCAATCGGTCTTTGAATAACAGACGATTGGGCAACATCGTCAATTGATCGAAATTCGCTTGAAATAAGATAAGCTCTTCTTTCTGCTTTTTCTCAGTGATATCCGAGAACTGCGCAACATAACCATATACACAACCATTTGGACGATGAATCGCACTGATGCTCAGCCATCGGGTATAAATCGTGCCGTCTCTATGCCGATCCCAAATTTCACCCTGCCAATGCTTTTTGTTCTTAATTTTGTGCCATATTTTTTGGTAGAAAATCTTGTCATGATACCCACAGCTAAAAATTTGAGGATTCTTACCGGCCACCTCCGACAAGTCGTACCCCGTTAACCGGGTAAAAGCGGGATTCACTTGTTTTACCAGTTTATTTTCATCGATTACCATGATGGCTTCACCACTGGCTTGGTAAATCGCATTGGCTAATAACATGGAATCATCTATTTGCTTGAGACTGGTCACATCCCAGTTGGTGCCAGTCATGTATATAGGCCGTCCGCAAGCATCGAATAGAACAGTCGCAATGGCATAGATGTGACAGATAGTGTCATCCGGCCTGCAAACACGGAATCCGATGTTTAAATCTTTTTCCCCGCGCAGCGCCATCTGAATTTCTTTCTCTACTTGCTGCAAGTCTTTCGGATGAATGCTTGTACGCCAAGTCTTGTAATCCCCCTCAAAGCCGTCCTGAGAAACCCCATACAAAACAAACATCGGCTCATCCCAGATCAGTTTGCCCTCAACGATATCCCACTCCCAAGTACCTATCCCTGCAGTGCGCGTTACCGGGGATAAGCGCTGCGGAACAAGCTGCAACATGCTTTCTATTGGTTTGTGCGCGGAGATACTGATAAGCGCTAAAGCCCAGGTCTCTCCATAGCGAGGGTGATTAAAAGAGGAAATCGTTGCATAACACCAGCAAATTGTTCCATCCTTTTTGACGCTATGGACTTCTCCCATCCATACGCCGGCTCGCTCAAGCTCGGCCATAATCGAGTTTGCTATTACCAAGGGCCCTTCTGCGGTGAAAATATTGATTACGCTAATCGGCTGCCCTAGAAGTTCATCCGAACGCTGACCAAACTTACACTCAAACTGCTGATTGGCATAAATAATTTTCTCATCATCGACACGAATAAGGCATATCCCTATGGGCAAACTCTGTAATATATTGCTATGGAGATGCCACATGTCCTCCGTCAGTTTGCGTTCGGTAATGTCGATGGAGATTCCTAGCTCACCGATGATCTGACCTTGATCATCGGTCATAGGCCTTTTGACGGTCCAGAAAACCAGCGCCTCATCCGATGATTTGATGATATTTCTTTCTTCCCGCTTCACTGTCTGTCCCAGCTCAATCACACGGCTATCATCAAACACCAAGTCATTGGACAACATGAGATCAAAGAATTGCTTGTCTTCATGACCGACAACATTCTCAACCGATGCGCCAAACAGTGTTAAAACATTCTGATTGGCGTAAGTATAACGCCCCGTCCTATCCTTCGTATAAATATAGGCATCCACATGATTAAGAATTTCTTCCAACTGATTAATTTTGTTTTCCAGTGAACGGATGATGAAATTCTGTACCGAATCCAGCTGATGCTCGGTTGAGGATATACCGTGTGTTTTTTTACAATCTGCTTTGGTTTTATCTTTTGATGGCATAATTTGTGTTCACTTTCTCTTGGCTAGTACTTTTACACACAAATGCTCATATATGGCAATACCTTGCACATGACTATTTGCAGCTTTAAGCAATATGTTACAAAAAAGCGACATGTGCTATCTATCACCCGGTTCAAATAACATAAAAATCTATTATTACGTCGCTTGATAGGCAAATGTTCTGAATCACACACAAGTGAAACCTGAAATGAAAAAAGAATATTGGTTGGATCGATGGGAACGGCAAGATATCGGTTTTCATCAGAGTACGATTAATCCCTACTTGCGTGAATACTGGCAAAGGTTACATCTCGCTCGGGATAGCGAAGTATTCGTGCCACTGTGCGGAAAAAGTCGCGATATGCTGTGGCTTCGCGCACAAGAGCATCGCGTGTTGGGGATTGAATTAAGCTACCTTGCCGCACAGGCATTTTTTACGGAAAACGGCTACACACCGCAATGCACCACCAGTAATACATTCACGCACTTAACAGCGGACGACATGCACATTTTATGCGGTGATCTTTTCGACCTGGGTAAACGTGATCTGGCAAATATTAGTGCAGTATACGATCGGGCGGCACTCATCGCGTTGCCGCCGGAAATACGCGAGCGTTACGTACATCATCTATTGCACATTCTGCCGCCGGATGTGCAAATCTTACTCATCACCCTGGATTACCCCGCGTCTGAAATGTCCGGCCCTCCCTTTCCAGTTTCCACAGAGGAAGTGATGACACGCTACCAGTTACACGCTGATATCCAACTGTTGGCACAGCAGGATGTACTCGCACAGAATCCACGCTTCCAGGAACGCGGCTTGAGTCGATTGCAGGAGCATGTATTTTTACTGAAACCGTACCGCAACACGGCACCGGATAAGTGATCAGCAATTCTGCAGCGTTTTATTGTTACGTCCAATAGGACCAATCAACAAGCAGCTTCTCAAATGCTTTCTCCTTAATAGGCTTGGAATAAAGAAAGCCTTGCACATAATCACAGCCAAAATGCGTCAATAAATCCTGCTGCTCCTTCGTTTCCACCCCTTCAGCAATGGTTTTGATATCCAGTTTATGTGCCATGACGATAATCGCTTCTACCAGTGTGCGATCCGTCGCACTGTCGATCAATTGATTGATAAAGGAGTGATCGATTTTGAGATAGTCAATATCAAACTTCTTAAGGTAGGAAAGCGAAGAGAAACCAGTGCCAAAATCATCAATCGATACTTCGATGCCGTTGTTACGAAACTCCAGCAAATATTCCTGAACAATAGCAGAATCCTTTAACAATACGCCTTCGGTAATTTCCACGTTGATGCAGTTTCCGGGTAATCCAAACTGGGCCAGATTGTCCAGCCAACTAAATTTATTCATAAATTTAAACTGGATAGGCGACATATTGACACTGATCTGAATAATATAACCCAGGCGCTTTTGCCATTGATTAATTAAGGCAATTGATTGTTTAAATACCATTTCGCCGATTTCCAAGATCAAACCGCTTTCCTCTGCCAATGGGATAAAAGTAGCCGGACTGATCATACCCCGCCGTGGATGTTTCCAGCGCACCAATGCTTCGGCTTTGATAGGACGCCCCGTCGACAATTCCAGTATCGGTTGATAATACACTTGCAGTTCATTCTTTGCGATTGCCCGTCTAAGATCATGAATAAGAACCATTTTTTCATGCGCCTCTCGCTGCATGGAGGGCGTGAAGTTGCAAAAACGATTACGTCCTTCCAATTTTGCGGCATACATCGCCTGATCGGCGTGCTTCATCAGGCTTTTCATGTCAGTCCCATCTTGTGGATAGAACACAATACCGATACTCGTGGAAATATAATAATTTGTTCGATTCTGATTAAAATTAAACGGCTTATTCAAACTCTGAATAATATGTAGTGCCATTTCTTCAACTTGCTGATTATCTATGGAATCTGACAAGATAACTGCAAATTCATCCCCACCCAGACGCGCGACAGTGTCCGTTTCGTTTAAACAGGATTTAACGCGTAACGCGACTTCCCGCAACAGATCATCGCCTTTATCATGTCCCAATGTGTCATTGATGTCCTTGAAATGATCCAAATCCAAAAACAGCATGGAGAGCGGTGTTCCGCTCCGGCGCGATTTCTTGATTTTCATTTCCAGCCGGTCTTTGAACAAATTGCGATTGGGTAAACCGGTTAATTGGTCATAATTGGCCTGAGACAAAATGAGTTCATCTTTCTTCTTCTTCTCGGTGATGTCGGTAAATTGCGAGACATGATAGTGAACACAGCCATCCGGATATCGAATGACACTGACATTGAGCCATTTGGCATGGATAGTGCCATCTTTACGCAAGTCCCAAATT
This sequence comes from Nitrosomonas sp., assembly GCA_017984435.1. GTDB lineage: Bacteria > Pseudomonadota > Gammaproteobacteria > Burkholderiales > Nitrosomonadaceae > Nitrosomonas. The sequence goes on from JAGNZK010000001.1 coordinate 29,437, forward strand.
TCACCTTGCCAGTGATCCTCATTTGACAGCCTGCGCCGTATCTCCTGATAAAAAACCGGATCATGGTGCCCTGATCGAAACATTTCCGGGGTCTTACCCATCACATCCGCCATTTCATAACCCGTCATACGCGTAAAAGCCGGATTAATTTGTATAATCAGATCATTCTCATCCGTTACCATGATGGCTTCATTACTCGACTGATAAATGGTTGCTGCCAAACGCATCGATTCATAAATGCGCTTTTGTTTAGTAATATCCTGATAGATCCCCAATACACCGATGATTTCATTATGGCCGTTACGCAAGGGCACTTTGGAAGTGCGCAGCCAGTTAATTTTCCCATCCGGCATCGTCTGCGGTTCTTCATAGGCAAGCTTTGGCATACCTGAATTGATGACCGTTTGGTCATCCTTGCGATAATCCTCCGCTTGCGCTTTCCAACTCCATTGATAATCATCGCTGCCGATCATATCCTGTGCAGATTGCGCCCCGGCATCTTGGGCAAAAATGGAATTACAACCCAGATAGCGTGAGTTCCTGTCTTTCCAGAAAATGCGCACAGGCGCCGTGTCAATAATAGTCCCGAGTAAATTGCGTGACTCGGCCAGTGCGGCTTCCTTCATTTTTCGATCGGTAATGTCGGTAATGGTACCCACATAACCCATCACATCGCCATTCTGATCGCGCTCCGCCTGCGCATGGCCGAGAATCCACGTAATAACTTGTTCTTTGGTTTGGAAACGATACTCGGACATGAATTGCCGCTGGTACTGCACCGCCCTGTTCCATTCATTCATCACCCGTTCGCGGTCATCGGAATGAATCGCAGAAATCCAGCCATAGCCCGCGGCTGCTTCGGCATTCATACCAGCCGTGTTGCACCAGCGCTCATTGACATAGAGGCATCTACCGGTTGCATCCGTACGGAAGATACCGACCGGCGCCACTTCAGTGAGACTACGGAAAAGCTGCTCATTATCACGCAGCGCCATCTCCATTCGTTTTTGCACGGTGATATCAACCAATACCCCTTGCCAATGCGTACTGCCATCTGCTTTCCGATGCGGTATGGAATAGCCGCGCAACCACTTTTCACCCATTGGCGTTCGCACGGGATATTCATGCAACCACGGTAGCAGCTTTATCATCGAATCAAGAATAGATGCGTCCAGATCTGGCAGTGCATCCGGGTGAATCTGTTGAAACAAAATTTCAACATCAGCCATACATTCGGCGGGGGAATGCCCAATTAAATCAGTAATCCCTTCACTCATAAAGGGAAGCGAACGGCGACCCTGGACATCAATGCAAAATTCAAACACCGCACCCGGTATGCTGGCGAGAAGATCACGAAAACGTTTTTCACTCGTTCGCAGTTCTTTGGTGCGCTGAATCATGGCATATTCAAGATCTTCTTTAAGCACCATAATTTCTGTTTCTACCGCCTTACGCGCAGTGATATTGCGAAATATACCGCGCGTAGCGATGGGCACATCATTTATCGAATAAAGACTTACGTTGCCTTCCATCACAATGACCTGACCAGCTTTTGTCAGAAATGGCACTTCAATAAGCCCGACATTTTCACCTGCCATAATTCGCTGCATAAATCTCTGGCAATGCGCATGATGATCGGGGTGGATGATGCTAAAGATATTCAGCGTTGCCACTTCTTCCGTCGTATAGCCAAGCACTTCACGCCAGGCCCGATTGACAAAGAGAAAATGTCCATCCGGCGCAACACTCTGAATCAAATCTCTGATACCGTCGAACAATTCACTCAATTGCCGATCGCTCAGGATGTTGGCAACCGGCATCGTGACATTCATATCAGAAAAATGCTTTGGCGCTATATCATCGTTACTCATGCAGTGGATCTGGAAATAATAACCGTGGATCGGAACAAGGTATGCTTCAGTTTTGGTAATGCAACACAGGGAGCATGATTTTAATCTAAAGTACAGCAGCCTATAAAATTATATGCATACAAAGAATATCCAAGCAAAAATGATTATCAGTCGACCTCATCAGTCTGTATAGTTATCCACAAAAACTTGTTGAGTCAGTGCAAGACATATAGCATACTAGTCGCGCTTTAATTTTCAGCACAGGTTTCCACAAAATATCATGCTGACTCTCGATAGAATGTCGCATTCTTACAGGCAATTTAATGTTCATCAGCGTTCTTGATCTCTTCAAAATAGGTATTGGCCCATCCAGTTCGCATACCATGGGGCCCATGGTTGCAGCCAAGGATTTTCGCGATCGCATTCAGGCTTTTGTCTCCAGTCATCCCGTTCCCTCTTTTCTGCAGGTTCGTTGCACTCTGCGCGGATCACTGGCATTCACCGGCAAAGGACACGCCACCGACCGTGCAGTAACTTTGGGGATGCATCAATATACACCACAAGGATTAGCCAAACTGAATGTCAATGAATTATTTGAGAAACTTTGGCAACAAAAAACTATTCAGCTCAACGAATCGGTATTGATCCATTTCAATCCGCCTGAGAATATTATTTTCGATCGCGGAGAACCTTTGCCGGAACATCCGAACGGCATGATTTTTCAATTATTGGATGAAACTGGCAAGACTTTATTAACCGAAACTTACTTTTCGATTGGCGGTGGTTTTATCACCACATTGCCTGAAATTGGGCAAATTGTTGCACCCATTAAAATGGAAGCAACCAGTTCCTGCGGTTTTCCTTTTGATTGCGCTAATCAAATGATGAAAATGTCTGCTGATAGCGGTTTATCAATCGCTGCAATGAAGCGCAGCAATGAACTGGAACGCATCGGCGAAACAGCGCTGAATGCCGGGTTGGATGCCGTCTGGGATGCGATGCGCACTTGCCTTGAAAACGGCCTAGTGGCTGAGGGGCGATTACCCGGCGGACTGAACATTAAACGCCGCGCGCACTCGTTATATCAGCAATTACAGAATAACCCGCAGAAGGCCAACTTAAATGACTGGTTGTGTGCTTACGCCATGGCGGTGAATGAGGAAAACGCAGCAGGGCACATGGTCGTCACCGCACCGACCAATGGCGCAGCAGGCGTTATACCGGCGGTGATTTATTATGCGGTAAAACATGAAAACGCAACACTGGAACAAGTGCGTGATTTCCTGCTGGTAGCCGGTGCAATTGGTGGATTGATCAAACATAACAGTTCGATTTCCGGCGCTGAAGTAGGCTGTCAAGGCGAAGTCGGTTCCGCATCCGCCATGGCGGCGGCAGGTTTATGCGCGATCCAAGGCGGTACGACCGAACAAATTGAAAATGCGGCGGAAATCGCTTTAGAACATCACTTGGGTATGACCTGCGATCCGGTGGGCAGTCTAGTACAAGTACCGTGTATTGAACGCAACGGATTCGGCGCCATCAAGGCTTATACCGCCGCATCACTGGCCATTCGCGGCGATGGCCAGCACTTTATGTCACTGGATAATTGCATCGCCGCGATGAAACAAACCGGGTTGGAAATGTCGGTGAAATACAAGGAAACTTCGCTGGGCGGGCTGGCGGTCAGTATCACTGAATGCTAGTCACTATTTATCCCGATGCAACTTGCCAATCACATGGCGCACGCCCCTGACAACAAAGAAAACGCCCAGTACCACGATAGGAATGGCAATACCGGTGAGCAGTTCGACATTAATATCTTGTCCTGCTGCCTTGAGTGCTTTAAGTCCATAACCCACCATACCTAGCAGATAATAACTCAGCACGACCACGGATAACCCTTCCACCGTTTCCTGCATGCGCAATTGCACATGGGCACGGTGATCCATCGATTTCAGCAAATCCCGGATCTGCGCTTCCATGGATAAATCAACCCGTGTGCGCAATAACGCCGATGCGCGCCCCAAACGCATCGACAAGGTTTCAAGTTTGGTATGCACCAGTTCGCAGGTTCCCATCGCCGATGACAATCGCTGAATCATGAATTCCTGCAGCATTTGCAGTCCCTCGATACGTTCTTCGCGTAATTCGGTGATGCGTAATTTCACGATATCGTAATACGCTCTGGATGCATTAAAACGATGACTGGTTTGCGCAGATAAACGTTCGGTCTCCGCTGCCAATTTGGTTAACTCGTCCAGCAATCGCTGTTCATCTTCGATACAAGTGAGCTCCACATTATTGGCAATCAATGCTGCCAGACGCTGATCGGCACGTGCCAATTGCGGAATGATCTCGCGTGTGATCGGTAATGGCAACATCGCCAACATGCGGTAAGTTTCGATCTCCAGCAGACGCTGCACCAACCGCCCAACTTGCCGACTACGCAAGTTTTCATCATGTATCAATATGCGGCCAAAATTATCACGATGGATCTGATTATCGCTCCATACACTGGCGGCCCCCCCTGCCACTTTTGAGCCGATCACTGTTCCGGAAGCAAATAAGGTTGCCAGTTCATGCAAACTGCGCTTGGGTCGTGAGCGATCTTCCAAGGCGATATGTGTCGCCACCAGCAATTCACCGGGTAATCGGGCCAACCATTCCTGCGGTACATATTCAATTGCTGTATGCTCAAAGGGTATCTCAAACAGCTTCGCCCGATAAATGGTATACGTCGAGTATTCAGTATGCCGTTCCCAGCGCAAACGAAACTCGCCGAAATTCGCGCTGAAATCATTCTCGTACATATTGGGCGGACTAATCCCGTAACGGTCGCATAACTCGCTCATCAGCGCACGCTCCTGATCCACCCAGTGGCGTTCGGACATCAATACCAAATGAGAGAGCTGCACAGGTGGTGCCAACAATTCATACGCCACCGCATTCAGCTCGGTATGTAATTCCAACCTTGCCGAGTATTCCGGAATATTCAGCAATCTATCTTTAGGTTCAGCGGTCAATGAAGATAATTCAGTCAAGGAATCCATAAAATAACTCATCCGATTAAATCAATTTGTAGCATACCGAATTTTTATTACCAAGGGATGAATCTTTTATAGCATGACACATTCCGTGAGATTAAAGCTGAGAAAAACTGAGCCTTGAAAAACAATGATTAGTAAAAGAGGTCTTAAGTACTTCTATTTGCTCAATACATCCTACTACAGCTTTTTATAATAATATGGCTTGACGCTTGATGCAGTCATGGAATCTTCCGAAGACTCATCACCCATCCAGCGGCATAAAGAATTTCATTGCTCAACAGAATCTATCTGAAGCCTCTGATTATTAACTTAATCGATACTTTCTTAACGGGTCCAGCCATGTAAACATCTGAATCATGACTGGTTGATCAGAAACTCATCGGGAAACAATACAATGAAAAAAAACAACCATCGACTCCATATTATACAATTCATATATTTTGCTATTCTTGTCGCAATGATTGCACTAACCAATGTGCCGACTCACGCAGCACCATTGCAAATGCCTGTATCAGCCAGTTCTGGCTCCACTAAAGCGTTAAGCGTTCATTTGGATGTTCAATCCGCCACTTACACGTTGCTGGGTCCTTCGCCGACTGCCCAGAGCGGACCCAGTGAAAATCCGGCAGTAACAGCGCGTGGCGTAAAACTTACCCATAGCAAGCCAGCTGCAACTTCACCATCGGCTGAACATTTACTCGTTGGCCCAACGTTACGCATTCGCCCTGGGGATAAACTGGATATTCTTTTCAGAAATAGCCTCAGCTATGAAGAACCGGCCGGCGATGGCAGTCATAGCACCACCAATCCGCACGGATTTGATGTGCTTAATCTGCATACCCATGGTTTGCATGTTTCACCCAAGAGCCCAAGCGACAATGTCTTATTGAATATCTTTCCGAAAAAAACACTTCAAAAACCATTAAAGGAATGCTTTTCTGAATTCGGCAAAGAAAATTGCGTGACGGAGAAATACGCTTACGCTTATAAAATTCCCGCCAATCATCCTTCGGGAACCTACTGGTATCATGCGCACAAACACGGTGCTGTCGCGATGCATTTAGCCGATGGCATTGCCGGTGCCCTGATCATTGAAGATCCGGTGAATGGTCTGGAAAGTTTGCCAGCCGTCCAAGCAGCACACGAGCAAATTATCCTGTTGCAGGAAATCGCCTATGGCGGCAAATATCCGGACGGCACCGGTTCAGGTACTCCGAAAGATCCCTATCGCATTGACTGCATGAGCGTATACGGCAATCCAAAGGGTTGCGCATTTGGCGGAAAAACACCGGCTGCGCCTGGCGTCACCAATAACGCTTTATCCGTCAATGGCCAGTTCCAACCATCGATCACGATGTCAACCGATGAAGCCCAGCTTTGGCGGGTCATTAATGGCAGTATCGGCAATGTCGTACCAATGTGTCTGGTGCCTGTCAGCAGTCAAAATAATACAGCGGCAACCGCAACCCCAGCTGTTTATGTTCTGGCGGCAGATGGCATTCCCATACAAAACCCTAACGCCGGGAAAAATGATCCGCCGATACTTCTGGCTAACCCGGTGGTCAGTCCCACCGATGGCACCGGTCTCCTGAACAATGAACTGCTATTCCTGGCCGCAGGGCAACGATTGGATTTAATGGTACAAGCACCGTCTACGCCGGGCATTTACGCTTTATATGATAGCGTTGACCAGTCCGGCAATGCTATTCCCACGAATCAATTATGCCAGGCAACAACTTACGCGCAGCAAACCCCGATTCTGACCATATCCGTTCAAGCCAGCGCGAATGAAATCGCCTACAATACCGCAATACCGACGCAACAAGCGCTGAACCAATTAACAACGCCAACAACCATCACCGCGGCTGAAAGCCCGGAACTGCCCACCCAAGGCGCTGTTTTTGGTTTCACCAATCATGAATTCGCCCCGATCGATGGTGGCGCATCGGTCATCAATGCCAGAGTTTTCAATCCCATCCGCAGCCAACGCGACCTTGCGTTGAAGCAAGTCGATTTATGGTCAGCACAAAGCGCCGTGGGCACGCACATGTTCCATATCCATATCAATTCATTCCAATTGGTCTCGCGCGGACCAGTGAACTACCCGTTCCCGATCTGGCGCGACACCTTGCTGGTAGAAACGCAATCCGATAAAGAGGGTAATGCAAAAATCGGTGAAATCGTGCAATTCCTGCAAAAACCGCTGGACTACACCGGCGCACTGGTCATGCACTGTCATAATGTCGCGCACGAAGATAATGGCATGATGGAATTGGTCAATATTCTATCGACTTCCAGTAGTCATAAACCTGCGCACAAGAAACATACGCAATAGTACTTTGCGGTTACTGCTGGAAAGCGGCTCAGGTTCGTAGGAAAAAGAATCTGAGCCACTTTCTATTCAGGAAGGAAACACCGATCCATATTCAATTACTTTTTCAAAGCAGCGTAAAACTCTTTTTTGCTGACACCGGCTTGTTTATGCATCGAACTGATCAAATCTGGACTAAAAGGCGACTTTGGGCAATCCACAGTAACTTTGAATAACCTCCCGTTTTCCTTCTTCACCCATTGTTCGTGGGAGGTTGATGTTCTGGGCCGCGGTTCAAATCCCAATGTTTTGAGGATTTGTTTGACTTCCTTGCAGGTTAGTTGCGGATATATCCCGCTCATTCGTGTATGTAATTTTGTGGAACCAAAGCTTGTGGAATTTTAAACAGCTTATGGAATTCGTTTTTGAATGCACCAACCCGGTATAACAAAACATAGCAATAATAAGTCGCGATTTGCTTGAAAGGCGCTTTGCGCTGCAATAATTGCTCAGCATACTCCTTGTCTTCACCGACAAGTGCGTCGTAAAGATATTCCTGAATCATATCAGACAGTTTTGCTTTGACTTCCTCATAACTTTCCCCTTGCGCCGCGAGACCGAAGTCAATACAGAATGCCTGCCATTGATCGCCGTATTTGTTGGCATAACACCGCAATAACAATTCTCTTGGTTTCATGAGTTTTTCCTTATGCTTATTTATTTCTTTTTTGCTGTAATAAATTTCTTTTGATATATCAGGTTTATGAGTGACTGGTGTAATTACCGGCATTCATAATAATGATATTGAGTTTACTCCATACCGTCTGGTTACATGATCGGAGACTGATAATGCAGAGAAAATTTTTTCTATCACCTCCTCAAGCGATTGCTTTATCTCGTGTTCCCATATCCGTATGACGCGCCAACCATTTTGTTCAAGTAATACATTTACTTCGTGATCACGCTCAACATTTCTTGCAATCTTGTTTTTCCAGAATAACTTGTTTGTTTCCGGCAGTGAACCATGTTCGGGGCAACTATGCCAAAAACATCCATCGACAAAAATTACAATCTTGTAACAAGACAAAACGATATCCGGCTTTCCAGGCAGCTCTGATTTCAGCCGGTATCGCAATCCTTTATGCCAAAGCGCTTTTCTAAGTAGCAACTCCGGTTTTGTATTACTACCACGAACTGAAGACATGCATCTTCGTCTTTGTTCAGGCGTAAGGACATCGGGCATCGCGACAACCTATTTCTTGGTGTCCAGACGCCTTAACCATTCGGATTCCGTTAGCCCGACGCGCGATAACTCTCTTGCATATCTTTCAACGGCTCGCTGTGCATGCGATGTTTTCAATTGATCAAGCCAAAGATACCTGCGATTGTTTGTATCGAAGAAAACTCCCTGATTGTTATCCGATAGTTTTGGTAGTACTACTTGCTTTTTATTAGATTCCGGCAGGAATTCAGAAACATAGCATTTAAATGATTTTGGCTGATACAAAAGCTCTTTTGGTTTATTTTCTGATAAAAGAAGAACATGTGATGCTTTATTTTTTCCATCCTGCTGCATCTCATCCAACTCAACAAATAAGAATTTCCGTGGACCTTCTAATCTGACACTATCGCATACCGGCTGAAGACAAAGTAAATATACTGAATTTTCTAAACATACTATTGTTCCCAACTTTAAATCTCTTTGATGTTTACCGTAAAAGGTTCTACTGCTCATTAGACGTGAAAATTCATGGTTAGAAATGGAGTCTTCATTTGTTAACAGAATGCTTGATATCTCGCGTATCTTTTTACGATCTTCATTCCATTCCCCTTTCTTAATTGCTTGAGTAATTAAGCTCACACTATGATCATTTCCCATTCCCTTCCCTTTTAAGCAGAAATCAATGGCGATTTTGACTTGTTGATCAGCATTCTTTCCGAGTAATCCCGGAATATGCGGGCCGGACTCCCACTCATTCTTACACCAATCTTTAATTAGCGCATCGCTTATTAAAGGCTTTGGTAAACTATCCTCCAATACCGCTTCGATTTCTGATATTAGAAGAGGCACCAGATGATTAACTGCATCTTCATCCGGTAAAGACATAGCTCTGTGTGTGAGAAAAGCGGGATCCAGTGAAGAATTGAATTTTGACAAAATCTTGCGGCTATTTTTTTTGATTTCAGCTAATCCCAGCAACGTCGCAGCATGAAGTAACCCAGAAGCTAATTTTGTAAACTCCTCAATCGCCTTATCAGCCAATTCTTCTTCTACTACTTCATATTTCTTATATTGATCTGGTCTTTTTCCATTCTCCTTTCCCAAAATAGAAACCCTGCTGTTTAATGTATGGAATGCAAGACCATCATTTTCCACCGATAAATTTCTTTCTCCGAGGTTTTTACATATTTTCTCGTAAAGCTGCTCTCCTATACCACGAAGATCGACTTGATCTGTGTACACAAGTATCAAACGCAATTGTTCCGGAGTATCAGTTACAGCCCGTTGTATTAACTCGCCAACAAGTTCTAATGCTTTTGTTCCAGCATCTCCATATAAATCCCAATCCACTATCACTATATCTGCTGCCATACAAAGTGAGAAAACACCTGATCTTTCAGAAAACTCTGCTCTCTTCTCTGGCTGATAAAGCGAGCAAATTATCTGTTTCTTTGCAAAACTGGTAGCAATCTTGCGGGGTGAGTATTCTTCTGAATCGCTTTCTTCAATGCTTCCATCAACTTCGTTAGAAATCTTCTGATCTGCGCTTTTTAAAGCTTTTGGACGCCCCTTGGGCATGGATGCTTGCTTAGGTTCCGAGATCGATCCACTTTTCCGATCATAGATTCGATCATCAATAAAAACCGCTGTTTGCAAAAACTCCTGTGCGGCGTATTTTGAAAATTCGGATACGGTATTAGGAATTGTCATCATGATCAGGCCATTTAATCCTCAATGTAGTGCCATTTTTATCTTCGGTAGGAACAACGGTAATATCCATTCCTTCCTTATTGAGTGCTTTCCTGGAAATATAGAGACCAAGACCGCGTCCGCCGGGTTTCCGGGTAAATCCCTGTTCGAAAATCGCTTCATAATCGCGCCTATGAATCGCCGGTCCATTATTCGAAATGAGAAATGCTCCTGCATCAGCATCCAAGTTGATTATTTTTTCACCCTCTTTATCCTTAAGCCAGAAAATAGCGTTATCCAGGATATTGACAAATACCGGGTAGACGGTTGAAGGAAAGCCTGTGATCTCAGAATTAATAAAGCTCTCGCTTACATTTAATTGGATATCGTGCCTTTTTAATCGCACTTCAAAGAGGGTGCGGACATAATGGTTGATGTCGGAACCTTTTATCGGGATGGCTTTCCGATATAAGCGCCTTTGCAGCGGTGTAAACAGGTTTAAGTGCCCGTCAAGATGATCAAAATTGTTCCTGATTTCCTGATAGAGAACGGCAAGGCCATCATTCGAACTGGCCCATGGCCGAAGCTCCCGCAAGGATCTCCGAACACCTTTTATTGCAGCCTCGAATTCGTGATTGATCACGGCAACCGCCAATCCCAGTTGAACCAATTCGGCATCCGCGTCCGTTTGTTCCCTCAACCCTTGTAGTTCCTGATCCATCGCTTCAACCATGTCCGATTGCGCGATATCCACACCCTGTTCAAGATTTGACGATATCGCGGTAAGCATATCGCGCACCTTGCTTAATGTTTCGGTATTCTTTTTTCCCACGGACTCAATCCGACCTTCAAAACTATTACGGATATGTTCAATTTCATCTTCCGAAAGCCCGGCCAAATCCTTTTGCGCAAATTCCACTTCCACATTGGATATCGTATCCTGCAATTCATGAATTGCATCCCTAGCGAACCGCAATGCGGCTGACCGTGTATCATTTGCTGAATCTCTGAGCTGCCCGGCTTCCTGGTTAACGGATTTTTTCTCCGCATCCGCCTGTTGCTTGATCAATTCGCTCAAACGTTTCCGCTGATCAACATATAGTTTTGCTTCTTTGGCGACGGCGCCGAGTGACCTTGCAACCTCTTGACTGAACGGAACAAAAAATTCTTTTTCCAGTTTTTCCTGTTCGGCTAAATAGGCGTCCCAATCACGCTGCAATGTTCGGGATAAACCCACTCCTCGAGGTTTCACCAGACGGTAATTCTCACGTATTTCGGATAATCTGCGATTGGCTTCTTTCTCCGCATCAAGCAATGCCGTGGAAGCTTCATCAGGGTTCTTCATTCTCGCTGCGGAATCCATCCGCTGCTTGATCATGCTACGCAAAGCCGCTAATTCCGTTTCCGGCAGACCATTCCCTGTTCGTTGGAAAAATCCTTCCAGTGAAGTTGCGATATTTCTTCGTTTTGTGGAAACCTGCTTCTCCCGTCTTCTGCGAGCCAGCTCCAGTCTTTCTAACTCCGCTCTACGGGAACTGAAGTATTCCGAATAATCGCCGCTCTCCCGGAAGAAATCCGCTGCCAATTGCAGGAATAAGTTTTCAAGAATATCTTTTAACTGCCTATATGCATTATCCTGCTGAAAGCCCTCCCGACCGGCTTTCTCTTTTAGGAATCTATTCTGCTCGCGTGTCAGTTTTACGGCTCCAAACATTCTTCGATGAGAAAAGAAATAATATGATGCGGACTTTGTTCGTCTTTCTTCTATGTTTAGCCAATCCACATCCGAATTACCATAGGGCAGTATACGTATGCGATCCCGGTACACATATACTCCTCCGATGCGATCAAGCTTGTCGGTGATGCGTTTCCATTCATCTGGCGGCAATCTGCTTTCACGCTGATTCCCTGCGATATAGCCGAACTCTATTTCAAAAGATCCGCAATCAGTCGGTTTCCCGCCCCCGTTCTTCCATGAAATAACATGATTCTTAATTTCCTCCTCATAGATACGAACATTCCCTTGAAATTGACCGAATGCATCAATCTGTCCATCGACCCTGTGGTCAACTGTATCCAGTTCATCGTGCGTAAAAAACTCCCTTTCACCGATTAAATCCTCTCCAGAAGCATCGGTCGGCCAATACCGGAAAGCGGTTTCTATTGGCGGCGGCGGAGATTCGCCAAACAGCGTATTTGAGAAACCGAGGAGAAACTTGGTAAAGTCTTTTGAGCCTGTTTGGCGCTCATTTTCTATTTCAGGCGCAATACCTTCATTGGCGGGAGCAATATAAAAATGGGTGCCGCAGCCATGATGTCGTAAACTTATTCCGTCCAGAAATTCATCCATAGCCTGCGGATCCAGTTGAAAATCATCCAGATCACCCAGAATCTCGCGAAAAACCTGCTCTCCGTATTTTGAAGACAAACTGACAACGTTTTCCCTTAGTTTGCCTATCAATTCCTCGACATCTTCAGCGGTTGGCAGTCGGTCGCCTTGGATCAGCTTCATGGGTATTTCAATTTCATCCAGATTGAGCCCGGATATTTCAAAAAGCTGCCAGTTAATAAAACACATGACCAATTCATGCATTTCCCCATGACGTTCGGCACGGGTAAGCACCAACACCTGACGGCCCAGCAATGCAATAGCCAGACGACCGATACCTTTCTCGCCCATAATCGCACGTGCCGGTTTGCCGACAGGTTTATAGGTTTCAGCTTTCTTTCCCTGCGCAACATATTTACTTTCGGTACCCAGCACAAGCCATCGGTTTTCGAATTCATCCGGTGTCATGCCCACACCGTTATCTCTTATTACGAGTAAGTTGTCGGTTTTGAAATAATCAACTTCGGCATGATCCGCGTATGCATCATGAGCATTTTTAAACAATTCGCTGATTGCGGTCGAGACATTGGCAATCTGCTGGCGACCCAACATATCCACCGTTCTTGCTCTTGTCTTGAATTTGGCCATGTCTTATCGTTGATGCCGCTTCATGTGTTCCAAGATATGCCGCCCGAATACTTCCGCCAGTAAAACCGGTACTGCATTTCCTATTTGGCGGGCCTGCGAATTTAACGAGCCGTGGAAAATAAAATCATCTGGAAATGTTTGCAATGCAGCCGCTTCCCGCACACTGATCGCCCGATGTTGCTCGGGGTGACCGAATCTTCCATTCGACAAACTGACACAGCGGGTAGTCAATCCTGTAGCCGGTTCATCCCATTTCATGCGACCATATACATCCGTGTGTCCGGTATAGCCGGTCCTGGTATGACATGCCAATCTCAATTCCGCTGGCCAATCGGCTCGTGAGCCTTCCGGTGGAGTGGTTATGATTCTCTGCAAATTAAGGGATGATAATCTTGCAGCACGATGATTGGGTACGGCTTTATGAATTTCACCAGCCTCTATCGCCGGCAAATGACTGATCCGGTTTCGTACCGTTTCATATGGAATTTCAGTACCCGGTCCATGAGTAGGTGCAGGCAAATCGATGTCCGCGTTTTTTGATGCCAGAAATACGAGTCTGCGGCGGCGCTGCGGCACACCGTAATTTTGAGATTCAACAATATCAATTACAGTTTTATACCCTAAATCCTCAAGATGCTTTCTAAAGCGAACCAAAATGCCATGTCCGGTGATACTTTGTATGCCTGGAACATTTTCCACAAATACATAATCAGGGGAAAATTTTTCTATAAGTTCACCAAATCTGGAGAGTAGCGTTCTTCTCGAATCGTTTTCCGAGTCCGGTTTTCTCGTGTTTTGCCGGGTAAATGGTTGACATGGTGCACATCCACAAAACAAAGTGGCATTTTGCTTTTTCTCATTGAATATCAGATTAAGCTCATTCTCATCAAACTTTGTTATATCGGAGTAACTGAAATAAACATCCGGGAAGTTTTTTTTGAATGTAGCGGCTGCATCAGGATCATGATCTAGTGCAAATACCGGCCTGAGACCAGCATTTAGAAATCCTCTGCTGGTTCCACCACATCCTGAGAAAAAATCAAATACTTTTAATGACATCGATATATCTAACTGACATTAGAGCAAATCCATTTATTAAAGTTGAAGATTTCCAACCTGAATTAAATAGCTGCTTAGTTAATTATCCTTGTAATATGCTGTATTAATATGTCCCTATTTTTTAATCTTCTTTCTAATTTAGAATATTTCACTTTATTCCGTTCCTGTTTCAGAAACTGCGACCTAGTCATCAGTATTACTAGCATGCCTGGAAACATAAACATACCCGCCAATCGCGCCCATAATCACGCCTACCGGCGCGGCGATAAAAAGCCCGATCGTCAGTCCCTGGCTGGTGTCTTTGGCGAAAACCATAGGGCCTAGAAAACCAATGGTAAAACATAATCCACCCAGGATTAATGCACCACCGATAACTGCAACAGCCACATTTGTTTTCTCGCCGGCAACCAGTTTCCAGGTGAACCAAGCGGCCAGCAATGCACAAGCAAGTGAAAAAGCCGTGCTAAGCCATACAGGAAAACTGGTCGTGATCGTCAAAATAGTGCTGATAAAAAACAATACCGTCAGAAACATTAACAGAGATACAATCGGTTTCAATACTTGAATCATTGTGAGGCGCTTCCATCAAATAGTGATTAAACAGCGCAACATTGTAAACTATCTCTATCCGTAAAACCGTGAATCCATCGCATCGTTTTACTACATAAGGTCTATATTCAGAATGAAGGTTGTTGACTTACGGCGGCGAAAATTATTGCAATACAGCTTCATAGGCATGGGTATTTTTTTTGGTAACACGTTGTTACCAAGTCCCATTAAGGCCGCATCCTTACCGCTAGCATCATTGGGCGAGCTGCTACCACCCGATCAGAACGGTGTGCGTTTGCCCGCGGGCTTTACTTCGCGCATCGTAGCGCGTTCAGGCCAAACGCTTTTTGGTTATCACTGGCATGCGGCGCCTGACGGCGGAGCAACCTTTGCTACACCTGACGGTGGCTGGATTTATGTTTCCAACAGTGAACTGAAAGACCGTGCAGGGGGTGTAGGTGCATTACGCTTCAATGCTCAGGGAGAAATTGTGGATGCCTATTCCATCTTAAAGCATACCAACCGTAATTGTGCCGGCGGACACACGCCCTGGCAGACGTGGTTATCGTGTGAGGAAATTGACAAAGGTCAGGTATGGGAATGCGATCCGTTTGGTCAGAAAACGGCACGTGTCAGAAATTCCCTGGGGTTATTCAGGCACGAAGCGGTCGCCGTGGACACCGGCAACCAGCAGCTTTATCTGACCGAAGATGAGTCGGATGGCTGTTTGTATCGCTATACTGCCCGCACCTTCGATGCCTTAGGAAATCCCGACCTCGAGGACGGTTTTCTGGAGGTGGCCGAGGTCGTTGAAGGCCGTATTGGCACAGTGCGCTGGCATACCCTGCCCGATCCGCTGGCAACCAAGATATCGACGCGCAAACAGGTCATCAACAGCACCCAGTTTGATGGCGGGGAAGGCATTTGGTTTCACCAAGGCATCGTCTACTTCACAACCAAAGGCGATAACCGCGTGTGGGCGTATGATGTGCAGCAACATCGTCTTACCATTGTCTATAACGTCGCCTTATACCAACGACCTGTGTTAACCGGTGTCGACAATATCATCGTCAATGCAGCGGGTGAATTGCTGATCGCTGAGGATGGTGGTGATATGCAGATCGTTGTACTGATCGCAGGTAAGGCTTTACCTTTGTTACAAGTGATCGATCATGATCACTCGGAAATCACTGGTCCGGCTTTTAGTCCTGACGGCTCGCGTCTGTATTTCAGCTCGCAACGCGGCAAAACCGGAAACCCCGAAGATGGCGCAACTTTTGAAATAACCGGGCCATTCTGACAAACAGGTCGTTGAAAAACGTTTTCAGGGAAGCCGATGCAAGGCAAAAACAGGCGAAAAAAACCAGTTTATACATGATAAATAAGCATTTTGAGCCTGTTCTTAACACCGTAGCGGCAATACAGATAGTTTTCAACGACCTGTTAAAGCGATTCTGACACTTGATAAATCCGTTCGGTGAACCCATTTAACCTGAGAACCGCAGCAGATTTTATGCGCGTTGAAACTTCACTATTTGAGTCAAAGCGGCAATAATGTGGACGGCGTAACAGCGTGACACACAGGGAGAACTGATTTGGAATTCAAGGATTACTATAAAACACTGGGCGTTTCACGCGATGCGACGGCGGAAGAAATCAAAAAAGCCTTTCGGCGTCTGGCACGCAAATATCATCCGGATGTTTCCAAAGAAACCGATGCCGAACACAAAATGAAAGAAGTCAATGAAGCCAACGCGGTACTTTCCGATCCGGAAAAGCGCGCAGCTTATGATCAATTGGGACAGGGGCGAGGATTTCAGGCTGGCAGTGATTTTCAGCCGCCGCCCGGCTGGGATGCGGGTTTTGAATTCAGCGGACGGGGATCTAGCGGCGCACAGGCTGCAGATTTCAGTGATTTCTTTGCAGAATTATTCGGCAAACAAATGGGCGGCGGTTCCCGTCAAACTCACCACCGCATGCGCGGCGAAGATCATCATGCGAAAATCATGCTCGACCTGGAAGATACCTACCACGGTGCGACTCGCAGCCTGACACTGCGCATGCCCAAACTCGACAGCCAAGGACACACTGTGCTTGCCGAACATACCCTGAATGTCCGTATTCCCAAAGGCGTGCATGCCGGACAGATCATCCGGCTGGCCGGACAGGGCGGGTCAGGCCATGCCGGAGAGGCTGCCGGAGATTTGTTCCTGGAAGTACATTTCAAGTCGCACAGCCGTTACCGGATTGAGAATAAGGATGTCTATGCCGCATTACCGATCGCACCTTGGGAAGCCGCTTTGGGTGCAACGATTAAAATACCGGTGCCGGATGGTGTAGTTGAAGTACGAGTGCCGGAAAACTCTCAGTCAGGCCGCAAATTGCGCTTGAAAGGGCGCGGCATTCCTGCCGCCACACCCGGCGACCTGTATCTGGTGCTGGAGGTTGTACTGCCGCCCGCCGCCACGCCCAAACAGCGCGAATTCTACCAAACCATGGCGCAGGAATTAGCGTTTAATCCACGTCAACATCTTGGAGTCTAGACCATGCCGCATGAAATCGATGCCATTTTGCTTGAAGATACCCTGCTCAATCTGGACGAATTGACAAGAAGCTGCCAGGTTAGCCGTGAATGGGTGATTGAACGCGTTCAATGGGGTTTGTTGCTGGATGAGGATTCAAGCCATACCGATCCTGCTGCATGGCTATTCGACAGCCGCAGTTTCGTGCGTATCAAAAGAATCGTCGCGGTTGAAAGAGATTTCGAATGCAATCCGGAATTGGCCGGTCTGGTTGCCGATATGATTGAAGAAATTGAATTACTACGCACTCGCTTAAAAGCAGCCAAGCTGGATGAAAACTAAGAAGATATCTGCTAGACAAATAAATTAACAAGGAAAACCGCTCATGTCTTTACATATCGTATGCCCGCACTGCCACGCCACCAATCGAGTACCCGCGGATCGCCTGACTGCATCACCCAAATGCGGCGCTTGCCATCAAGCATTGTTTACCGCACACCCGGTCGAACTGACTGAAAGCAACTTCAACCGGCATATTTCTCATAATGATATTCCGCTACTAGTCGATTTCTGGGCACCGTGGTGCGGCCCTTGCCGCATGATGGCGCCTGCATTTGCCAAAGCAGCCACAGTTCTGGAACCTGGGATGCGTCTGGTTAAAGTTAATACGGAAGAAGAACAGGGATTGGGCGCCCGTTACAATATTCGCAGTATTCCGACTTTGGTGCTGTTTAAAGGTGGTCGGGAAATTGCCAGGCAATCAGGCGCCATGAGTGAGCAAGATCTGGTGCAATGGGCACAAACAATCAACAAATAATAATGAATATCAAGGAGTAAACACGCATGTCCAATAGCGGATTTCTATCCCG
This sequence comes from Nitrosomonas sp., assembly GCA_017984435.1. Lineage (GTDB taxonomy): Bacteria > Pseudomonadota > Gammaproteobacteria > Burkholderiales > Nitrosomonadaceae > Nitrosomonas. The sequence goes on from JAGNZK010000001.1 coordinate 47,532, forward strand.
TTTCATCTGGATTTCACTGGGAATCGTGTTACTGGTGCTGTTCTTTCACAGTTTCCTGTATCACTACTTCCCGGATGTGCTCCATCCGGATTATTTTAGCGGCAAAGCCAAACAGGAAAACGCTGAACCGCGGGTCGTGCAAGCACGTGGCAATCTGGCTGAAGACGAAAAAAGCACCATCGAATTATTTGAAAATTCGCGTGATTCGGTAGTATTTATCACCACCCGTCAACGCGTGATGGATGCGTGGACGCGCAATATTTTTTCTGTTCCCAGCGGTAACGGTTCAGGCTTTATCTGGGACGATAACGGTCATATCATTACCAATTTCCATGTCATCAAAGGCGCCAGCGAAGCGATCGTACGCCTGGCTGATGGACGCGATTACAAAGCTTCCCTGGTCGGCGCCAGCCCGGCACATGATATTGCGGTACTGAGAATAAGCGTTGGCTTCCAACGACCTGCCCCTGTTCCGCTGGGCACCAGTCATGATCTTAAGGTCGGGCAAAAAGTATTTGCCATCGGCAATCCTTTTGGTCTGGATTGGACACTGACCACCGGTATTGTCTCAGCGCTGGATAGAGCACTCCCCAGCGGTGACGGACGCACCATTGACAATCTGATTCAAACCGATGCCGCCATCAATCCCGGCAATTCCGGCGGGCCGTTATTGGATTCCGCAGGCCGCTTGATCGGCATCAATACCGCCATTTATAGCCCCAGTGGCGCCAGCGCCGGCATCGGCTTTTCCGTACCCGTCGATACGGTCAATCGTGTCGTACCGCAAATCATCAGCCGCGGTAAATATATTCGTCCGGCGATGGGCATTACCGTCGATGGAAAACTCAATAACCGTCTGACAGAACGCCTAAAAATAACCGGCGTCGTGATACTGAGCATCAGTCCCGGATCAGCAGCAGACTCAGCCGGCCTCAAAGGCGCGACGATCACACCGGAAGGCAACATCATCGCTAATGACATTATTATTGCAGTTGATGGAAAAACCATTGATTCCGTAGATAAATTACTCGCGCGCATCGACGGCTACAAAGTGGGCGATACCATCAAGATCACCGTATCGCGGAAAGGTGAAACCATGGAAGTACCGGTTACGTTGCAACCCGGTGAATAAATGAACCTCAGATCTCAGATATGTTCACTTCTTTGCTTCCCGCGCCATCGAGAATGCGCATAACCAGATCCGATGTCGAAATACCAGGTGTGTACGTCAGCTCATGAATCATTTCGGTTGGCAGCGACTCGCAGAGTTTGTATTTATCCAAGCGCTCCTGTTCCGATGCGCATGCAAAGGTATAAATGTCGAAACTATGTTGTTGCATAAATTCCGCAGAAACATTCGCCGGGGTTTCGATCATGACGGCATCCACATATTTGCAGGCAGCAACCACAGCAGCACGCTCCGCCTGCGTCATCACCGGCAGCTTGCCTTTATTTTCCACCACGCGCTCGTCGGAAACCACGCACACCGTCAAGTGTGTGCCCAATGCCTGCGCTGCTCGTAAAAAATTGATGTGGCCTTCATGAAACAGATCAGCCACCATGCGGGTATACACACGGCGTTGCGTCTGATTTTTGGGCCACACGGGCATTTCCCGCTTTAAACGTGTGATAGCGCGTTCCATCCATTGACGACTGCGTAATGCCCATACATCATCCGGATCTTTCAAAGCGATCTGATGCGCATAACACCAAGCCTTAGCCAAATCACCCAATAACCAGCGCTGCACCAGCCTGTGATAGGCATAACAGCGCACCAGTAAGGTAAAACTCTCCAGATTGCGCGCGGATATCACGGTATCCCAATTGGGATTCGGTGTGCGCCAATCTCCGTAAAATGCCGTCAGGATTTTTTCCGGTTGCCGTGGAAACCAGACTGGGCCGTATTCAGTACTACGTTGTATCAGATCAAACTGAGGGAAAACCGACACGCGCTGATACTCAGCCGGATGATCAGGCAATGAAAAACCGCCTACAATTCGTTGCCCTTGTTTTTGCAAGCCACAGACATCGATGGTAATTCCCAATTCCGGATGCACATAATCACGATAATTCGCATATTCGATCCGCATCGGCGCTCTGACCCAACCGGCTTCTTCCAACGCAGCACAACACGCCTCCCAGGATTCCATCCATACCGCAATATCCAGGTCCTTGTCGAAATCCAGCAAACTTCCGTTACGAACCAAGCCCAGTAAAGTTCCCGCATAGGGAAATGCCGGAATCCCCAATTTGGCTAATTCTGCACAAGTCGTCCACAATAGTTTTTCGGCTTCGCCGGAAACAAATATATTTTCACCGGGCTGTTGTATTTTCTTTTTTTCTCGATGTGGCGGAATGCTTCCTGCTTTCGCCAGCGTCATCAGGTGATTCAAGGCACCAGTGAAATGAGTATGTGCGGTGGTCAAATCCAACAAAATGAAACTTGCTGTTCCCAATACATGCGCCCAATACGCCTTATGGAAATCGCCTTGTACATCAGCATAAATCCTTTCTGCATAAGTGGGCACATCAATGGTGCGATCGGTCTGCATTGCCAGTGAGCACCACAATCTTGCAACATCTTGCGACAGTGGATATTCATCTTTTAAAGGATTCAGAATTTCATCCGCATCATTCAGCTTCCCTGTGGCGATTAAATCCCTCGCTTTCAGCAATAATTCATCAAGTTTCTTGGTCATGCTTTATAGCCAATCAATTTATATTATTCACTACAGCAACGTATGCAATATATAGATATCGTGTACGTCTGCTAACGCGCATTGCATTTTAACGATTATTCAATATAATAGGAATAATTCTCATTAATGGATTTTTACCGTTTAATGAGTTGGCAAATCTTTGTAATTGCATGACATCAGAAAGCATCTCTGAATTTCGAAGCTTCAATCCAGATGGACACGACAAAATAGTGCTTTCTCAGTAATACCTTAAACGCATCAATTACCTTAACACAATTAATCAGGAGACTACATTATGACAATATTATCTCAAGCCACTCGCACGAGTCTGGGTTCAGGGGCCATCAAATTCATTGATGGTGTTCAATTTGAAGGAATTGGGTCTGCTGGATTCAGAACTGGTATTGATTTACTCTATCTCTGTGATGATGCAGATGACGTCATCATTGCTGGCGACGGCAATGATGAGATAGAAGCCGCAGGTGGCAATGATACTCTGAGAGAAGGTCTCGGTAATGGCATATTAAGTGGCGGAGAAGGCAATGATGATCTGGATGGAGGCCCAGGAACCGAGAGATTGTTTGGTGGAAACGGTGATGATATTCTGCGGGCAGGCGGTAGCGTACCAGTTGATTTCGTAAACGGTAAAGGAGATTTTGATAGGCTCAATGGCGGCGCTGGTAACGACACGTTTGGTTTTTATGGCCTAGGGAATTTTGAGATTGCTGATTTTACATTGGGTGAAGATCGTTTGTTTTTTGATTCAGAAATTCTTGGGGTCCAAGACGTCCCAACATTGCTTTCATTTATCACAAAAATTACCGTTAATCCTCCGGCTGGTGCTAGTAACAGCTTTACCGCTGAGTTCTTGGGTGGTGCTGCATACATTGAGGTCATTGGCGTTGGAGTCACCCCAGAATCAATCACAGCCGACATGATTGTATTTAACCTCTAGGCACTCCTCAAAAACTAGTCTACCCTTATAGTTTCTCCGATTTACTCCTAGCCCCTAGCTGGGAGTAATAATCCATACTTCAAAGCATTTCTTCATATAACCATTGCCTGAACTGTTCTGTTCCTTTCCTATCATTGGCACACAAGTATCAAAACAACTGTGCCTTACCATAAGAAATTTACGGTAAGGCACAATCAGTTTTCTAACCAGTTACTACTTCAGATTTTCTAGATCAATTCATTCTCGTACGCTGAAATTATTTCGATAATCGTTGATCCTGCAACTGACGCCTTGGAAGAGTCATCCGTCCGAATTGCTTCTTTAAGATCTTGCAGCGCATTTTGCATTTCTACACGTTGTAGTGAACCTAAACGTAACTCCAAGTCGGGCAGGAAGATATTCACATACAGAGATACTCTCTCTGTAGCGAGAGTAGCCTGACCCTTGTCAACACCAAACGTTGATTCAATCTGACTGATATTTCTTCTTACTTGACCAATAACACCTTTGCTTATTTCAATAACGATTTCATTAGCAACCACATTAACCAAATCACCCGTTAATTGCGCTTTGATTACACCATTGCCAGCTGGATTATCTTGGGCAATAAATATTTCAACAGTGCGATAAAGAAGTTCGGCTTCTTTCTGTTCAACAGTGGCCTCATCAACATCACTATTTCTATTGTTTATTAATCCCCCAACTTCACCCAGTGTGCCTTTTAGAAAACCACTAACTATCGAAACAATAATGTTTTCCCGTGCTATCGCAACATTGGTTCGATCATCCGCATTTACTTTATTTAAGGCATCCCTGCCATTCATAAGTGCTAATGTAACTTGATCATCCAGATCGGGATTGGTGCCATCCTTGAACTTTAGTTTATCCTCTGTCAGAATCTTGTAAGTTCCGCTTGTAACACCGATCAGTGCTTGATAGGCTGAATGTGCCCTATCCCATTCCAACGCCAATTCATTCGTTGCCATGCTGTCGAAATTATCAAGTACCAGTGTTGTGCGGTCATAAACACCAAGTGCAAAAATCTGCTGCAACGATCTATTGACCGTTTGTGCATCCAGTGCCACTTGATTTCCACCTTTGATGGATTCAATAGCTGCCAGAATATCCTGATCACTGGTCAATCCGTATTTTTGACCAATGAATTTCGTCACTTGCTGCAATTCACCACCATACGCAGCAACAATGGCATTCACATCTATAGGATCTTTTGCGAGCGCATCCGCAATCTCTTGATAGCTCGCAACAGCATTGTCAACCAGCGCTGTATCGCTGGTTGGACTATATGCCGCCAAATTGAGCTGTTGCTCATAATCGTTAAAAATCGTCGTTATAATAGCTTGTACTTCTGTAGATTTAGCAGCATCATCGGCTTTAACAGCACTATTCAGATCATTCAGTGCTGCTAACAAATTTCCACGCACAGTAGCGCCCATGCGTAACTCAAGATCAGGCATGAATATCTCGGCAAATTCCTTTGTTCCCGAAGCTTCCGCCATTCTGCCTTCACGATTCTCAGCTGTAGCAATGTTCGCCATTTCACCTCTTGAACGACCAAGCATGCCTAAGTTCAGATTACTCACAATTTCATCTGCTACAAGATCCGAACCATCGCCTGTCAACCGGGCTTTAATGAGCAAACTACCGACGGGATTATCGCGTGCAATATTCGATTCGATAATGCGATAAAAAATTTCCCCTTCTTTTAGTTCCTTGCGCATCTCTTCTACATCTGTATTTCTACTTTCCATAGCACCCGCCACTTCGCGCAAAACAGCGTTGTAATAAGCCCGGGTCAATGATGATATTCTTGTAACGTAACGCTCAACAGCGAGGACACCAGCATCTTCTGCCGGATCGTTTTTATCTAGTGCCGTTCTGATTCGTGCAACTGAATCATTAAATGATACATCTGCCGCCGGATTGCTACCTTCCACAATAGTTAGCTTATCTGTACTGAGCACCTCATTGGTTCTTGCGACATTTGCAGAAAGCGGTTGATAGGCTGCTACCATTTCATCCAGCATCGGGACCAATTCTGCAGTTGTGAGATTCGGAAATTGACTGCGCATAGACGACATACGGTTAAAAACAATCTGATAAAAAACACGCTGCAAAGTCTTGTCGACTACCTGAGCTGCCAATGCCGGCTCATTATCGCTTTTGATTTCGTCAATCGCAGCCAGAACATCGCTATCCAGCTTTTGAGTATTGGCTGTATCAACTTCCTGCGTTAGTGTTTGCAGCGCACCTACATAAGCACTTGCAATCGCATCTCCGTTAATTGGCGTTTCTCTTCGCAACGTACCAATTGTCTGATACGCAGTAGCCGCATCCTGAATTGCTTGGACATTAGCAAGTTGAGCAAACGCACTTGTACCCGCCCCCCCCAATCCAAGAATAATAAGAATTAATCCCATAGTCGACGACTTATTCATCGAAGCCATGAGTTTTTTAAATAAAAACATTTAGGGAGCTCCTTTAAAATTAACTAAAATTAACACATACAAATTATTATTATTTTTGTAATAGTAATTATAATGATAATAATTACTATTTACCAAACTAATTAACATCCTATCAATAAATTTTTAGGTATCCTAAAAATTGGCAATCAGAGTAGCGCGGATTGCAATGGGTGATCCAGGCGTAATATTGTTATTGTTGTGCACTGATGCAAAGTAATTGGTATCAAACAAATTCTCAATGTTTAACTGACCACGGAAGCTTTTTGTAAACTGCGCAAATAGTGCAGCATCCACCCGGGTAAAATCGGGTATTCTTATCGTGTTATCCGCGGAAGCAAACATACTACCGCGATAAATCACACCAAATGCCGCACCTATTCGAGGTGTAAAATCATACCGGTTCCATACCGAGAAGGTATGACGAGGCAACTCTCCTACCGTAGCACCTTTTTCTGCGACTCCTTGTATAGCGCTGGTAAATTCCCCAAGTTGGTAAGCATATCCCCCCATTACGCTCCAATCCGGGGTCAGTCGACCGTTAAGACTTACTTCAACACCTTTGGTACGCTGACCTTTGGACAAAAAAGTTCGCGATGGATCGTTCGGATCAGCCGTGATCGCATTGGTTCGATCCAGTTGATATACAGCGCCTGTTAATGCCAAATCCGGGCGAATATCCCATTTTACCCCAGTCTCGAGCGTAGTAAATTTTTCTGGCTTCAATACTGCTGTCGTTACTGTTATACCCGTTAGCTGATCACCCGCGCGTGGCACATAAGCTTGACTATAACTGGCATAAAATGAAACGGCTTCGATAGGCTTATAGATAATGCCAAAACGTGGGGCAATCAGGTCATCTCTTGTTTTCAGCTGTGTTTTTCCTGCATTTTTTTGCTGAAAATCCACTTCGAATAAATCGTAGCGAACTCCCGCGATCAATTGAAGTTGCGGTAGCAACTCTATTTGATCTTGAATATACAATGATGTCACATTGACCACGCTGCGATTATGCGCATCGGTATCTCTAGTCAAATAATCAACCGGTGCATTGGTAACCGGATTACTAAGAGGCACACGTAAGTTGACCTGTGCTTCATCGTTATTAAAAAAACCGTTTCGCCGCCTGTTAAAGGTTTCCTGACGTCCCACCTCGACACCCGCCATCAATGTATGTGAAATGGATCCGGTATTGAACGAATAAAGCAAATTTGTCTGATTAAAAACATTCTCACGGGTTGTTGCATTGTTATACGCACCCAGTGACAGCAAATTCACGCCAGGAATAACCTGACCATTCGCAAATATGTTTTGATAGAACTTATCGTAGGTCGCATAATTTGTCCGGTTTTGCAGTGTAACTCCGGAATCGAACTTATGCTCAATCATCGAATTGAATGACAGTACGTCAATATTTGCATGACTACGCCTCGGATCACCAAAAAACTGCGACTCATGAACATTGACAGGCCGCCCCAACAATGAAGGAATACCCCGATCAGCCGTGCGATCATCATGGAAACGCTCCATACTGGCTACTATCTTGGTACGATGCGTCGGCTTGATCGTGACAGTTGGAGATACGCCAAGTCGCTCCATACTGACGCCATCACGAAAACTGCCAGCATCCTCATACACGGCGTTCAAACGCACCGCCGCCACATCATTAATCACATAACCGACATCCGCCGTCATTCTTTTTTGATTGAATGAACCGCCTTGAAACGTAAATTCCCGCACAGGATCCCAATTGGCCTGCTTCGATACACGATTAACAACACCACCCGAACCACCACGACCAAAAATCATGCCATTGGCACCTTTCAACACTTCAACACGTTCAATGTTATAAAGATCACGGTAGAATTCCGCATCATCGCGAATACCATCAATAAAAAAATCCCCTGTTGAACGGTTACCACGAAACACTAGCGCATCCCGATTACCTTCACCCTGTGATACGCCGACACCAGGAACATAACGAACAGCATCGCCCAAACTTCGGATGGATTGATCTTTAATTAATTCATTGGTTATCACCGAAATGGCCTGCGGCACATCGCGTAGCAGGGTATTGGTTTTTGTCGCCGTACTGGTACTCACCGCCGCATATCGATTGGTATTGCTGGCAGTAATTTGTACTGTAGGCAACGTTGTGACGGCAGGACTGACTGCGGATGCAGGTACTTCCGTAATTGCATAGCTATCACCGCGCTGCACAATCTGCAAACCAGAACCAGCAAGCAACTGCTCAATGGCTGATTTCATTTCAAAATCACCTGTTAATCCTTGCGTCACTTTTCCCTGTAACATCGTAGCATCAATGGTAAGCTTAATTTCCGCTTGTTGCGAAAACTGAGTCAAGGCATCATGCAATGAACCAGCGGGAATATTATAGGTGCGTACCACAGGTGCGATAGTGTTTAATGGTTCAGCAATACCTAGTTTGGGCAGAAAAATTGCCGCCAAGCTCAGGTTAATTAATACTGCGTAAAAACAAACACTTTTAGAAAAACTACGGATAATCATAATGTATTAGAGCAAAATTATTTTTGCAAGCCCTGGAGCAGGCAATTATTTTCCAAACGCAACAAATCAAGCAGAAAAAACAATCCGCTGATGTGCACAAGCATAATAAAAGTGGAACAGGGAATATAGATCCGCTGACTGATTACACCGGACTCTGATCTTGATTAGGCAAGATAGCTTGACACCAAAGGGAATATTATATTTGGAAATCTTTAATAAGATACAAAACCTTTTGCTGCCCAATAAAGCATCATTGCTGTAACCGACACTTGTTAATTAAGAGCCAAACTCATTTTGCTTTTTCTTCTTAGGCCGCCGTTCCACACATACAAGCAGACTGAGAAATAAAATCCTGTTCCTGTAATTGCGATTTTTGCGACAGAGTTTCATCCAAAACCTGTTTGGCATGACACGCACAAAGACCACACTGCTCCGTAACTCCCAGGCAAGCTTTTAAATCTCTCATTCGATCGGCGCCTTGATAGACTGCCTCACGCAATGCGTTTTCTGTTACTCCCTTGCAGATGCATACATACATATTGAATACCTTAAGATCGCTATGCTCAATAAATTTAGTGCTTCCAATGCAAAGACCAAAGAATTATTAATAATGAGAATGATTCCTAATTATACCAACCTATTTACAAAATGCAACTATCTCATCATCCTTTCCAACTGAATTTACAAAACCTGAAGCACCATCACTATGCCAAGGTATAGCCAGGCAAAAAAGCATATATCCATTACAGAGCTATGTTTTATTCAAACAACAATGGGTCAGAAATTACGCAAGAAAATTACAGAAATTAAATGACTCGAACGAATGTAATTGTTCGACAAAAAATAAAGCTATCATCGAATCATAAACCAGCAGATTTTAGTACTAACGTGGAATATTTCGCCAAAAACAAACAATTTTGGTTGTTCTTACTGTTCCGAAGGATCTGTTATAAAACCAATTCTTGCCATACCAGCTTTTGCCGCAATGCTCATAACCCGTGCCACATGTTCGTAATGCGCCAGTTTATCCGCACGAATATGTAACTCTGTTTCAGGTGCCTGAGCTACTGTTGCACTAAAACGAGAATCCAATTGTTGCAGTAACACAGGTTCACCGTTCCAGAAAAGACTGCCATCAGTACGAATGGCCAATTCAACATGCTGAGGTCGGGTAATGTTAGCAATGCTTTCTGCTTTCGGCAGATCAATTTTTACTGAATGCGTCAGCAGCGGCGCTGTAATAATAAAAATGATTAACAAAACCAACATAACATCCACCAATGGCACCACATTGATTTCTGCCATTGGCACTTGCCGTCCGCTGCTTTGCATGCTGCCAAATCCCATTATCGTCCCCTCTCAATAGCAACATCATTATCGACTTCATTAGCAGTCGGTTGCGATGATTGCTGCGAGGCGGCTGGCGCATGATGGTGATGATCATCACCGACAGTAATCAATGTGAACAAATCATGCGCAAAAGCTTCAAGGCGTGCAAGCCAGATACGATTACGGCGCACAAAAGCATTATAGGCAAGCACCGCAGGAATGGCCACCGCTAGTCCCAATGCAGTCATGATCAGCGCTTCCCCTACAGGACCCGCCACTTTATCCAAAGTACCCTGTCCTGAAAGCCCGATCTGTATCAGTGCATGATAAATACCCCATACCGTTCCGAACAAGCCGATATAAGGTGCAGCCGATCCTGCTGAAGCAATTAGGGTGAGACCATTTTCAACACGTGCGGCCTCCTGATCTATTCCGTTACGCAGCGTACGTGTCAGAAAATCACTGGTACCACCTGCCGCAGCCAATTTATATGAACTATGCGTCTTAGAATCAATCGCTGCATCAATACCTAACTTGGCGAGCTCTGCAAACGCATTATTGGGTACTGTGGTCTTGAATTCAGCGTTGACCGCCTGCAAGGAATCAACATTCCAGAAGTGTTTTAGAAAAGCTTCAGCACGTCGTGTCGCAATAAAATTTGCGATACTTTTTGTAATAATCAGATACCAGCTCGCTACTGAAAGTGATAATAGAAGTATCAATACACTGATACCAACACTATCGATTTGCGCGAGAAAATGAGAAAAACCGAGTCCTTGTTCCATGGATTAATTTCCTTGCAATACAAAATTAAAGGGTTGTAAGGCAACTGCTCTAATTGGCTGGCCATTACGCCGCGACGGATTACACTGCCAGCTCTTCACTGCGGTTAACGCAGCCGTGTCAAGACGTTCATAGCCACTGCTATTAATAACTTTTGCATCATCAATACGTCCATTTTCATCCAACTCCACGCGTAGCACCAACTTGCCTTCTTCACCCATGCGACGGGAAATGGCAGGATAACTAGGTGCATTTAATTTAGGGCAGGAAACGGATAATTCAGAAGACAATGTCACCGGCCCCGCCGGCATTTGCGCAGGCAGCGCTCCGGCCATAGACGTGGATTCATCAACTTGATCCCCTGCCGGCTCCGGAGATAAATCAGGCACCGGTTCGACATATTCCTGTTTAGGCGTTACTGGCGACTTTACTACAAGACGCTCTTGTTTGGGCTTAATCACAGGTTTTTTCGCCGGCTGAAGTTTGACAGGCACAGGCTCCAACACTGCTTTGGGCGTAACATCTGACGCCGGCGCTGTAATCAGCTCAGCAAATAATGTAACCATCTGTTCAGGCGGTGGAATCAAACGCTGATTCCATAGAAAATAAAATAATACTGTATGCGCCATGAGCACAAACAATAAACCGGGCAATGAGATAAGGCGCTGCCGCGACCCCAAGTATTCAGTATTTTTCCGAGATAATGATTGCATTGCAGAGTACGAATCCAGAAAAACTTCTTTTTTAATCTAAAAAGACCAACACGGATGACTTTGCTTTTGGGTTTTATGGGTGCTAAATTACGATTCAATTACCATATACAACATTTGCCTTACATATCATGCAAACCCGGGAGGACAAAGCTAGCCACACCAGTATAATAGCGAAAACGATAATAATTATCAATCACCAGGCTTATAATTTTCAGCAGATGATACTGATTAATTCTTTAGTGATTCATATTTAACTATCATGCTGACAACCTCATCATTCTGATCAATCTAAATTAAACATGACATACTCAACACCCGGATTCTGGCGACGAATAGTCTGCCTGATTTATGAATTTCTTCTTTTACTGGCTGTTTTATTTATTGCCAGTTTTATTTTTCATCTTATTTTCAGTGATACTCAAGCTGCTTATTTCAAACCGCTATTTCAATTTTATCTGCTTGCCATTATGGGATGCTACTTTATCTGGTTTTGGACACACGGCGGACAAACGCTAGCTATGCAAACCTGGAAAATGCGCCTTGTAACTGCAGATGGAGGCGGCTTAACGAAAAAGCAGGCGATTACACGTTACTTATTCACACTTATGGGTATATTATTTTTTGTTATTATAGATCAATTAATTCCATTCAAATTTATTACATACTATCAGTTGGTATTCATCAGCATTCTCCTTTTCGGCTCAGGATTCATCTGGGCAGTGTTTGATCGTGATCATCAGTTCCTGCATGATCGGTTAGCAGGAACCCGTATTATTCAAATGTAAAATCAAAATCTGTTCACGATCAACACATAAAATTTCAAACCTTATATCTAACAGAAATGTATAATAAACGGCTTGTTATAATTTTATCTACGCACTATTTGCCTATAAAAATCGGCTTTAAAAATCCGTGAAATGTAAACTATAAACCACACTTCTTATATAGAGTCTCAAAAAACAGATGCGTAGCCAAATTCTCTCAGCAACATCTAATCTGAAGCTCCTATTCAGAGAATGTACAATCCAAGCTAACAGTTTAATTATATTAGCCGCAACGCTCTTTATCTTCATTACTGATTTACATTTGCCACTGGGTGTTGCCGCAGGTGTCCCTTACGCATTAGTCATATTTGCCAGCTTATGGGTTAGTGGTACTCAATTTACCTATTTAGTCGCCACCTTGGGATTTCTATTCACATTGACGGGTTTCTATTTGTCGCCTGGCATTGTAGTGCCAATGGATATTATTATTAATCGAGGACTCACTCTATTATTAATCATTTGCACGACAATTATGGTTACCAGGATCAAAAAAGCGAACATTGATATGTCCGCTTTGATGACGCAAACATTGATTGATCCGATCACCGGATATAAAAATAAACATGCTTTTGAGACCGAACTGGATACCGAAATACTGCGATGCAAGCGATATCATCGAAACTTATCAGTTGCTATTATTGATATTGATCACTTTAAAATATTCAGCGATAGCCATGACCATAGATACACAAATGATGTCATAAAAAAAATCTCCACAGATATCAGAGCAAATATCAGAACATCAGATCTTTTCTATCATATCGATACGGACGTATTCGCTATTTTATTCCCTGAAACAGAGTTGTCTGAAGCGAAAGAAGTATGCGAAGCTATCCGCAAAAAAGTTTCAACCAAGATGGACAAAAGCACAGAAAACAAAATCACGACCAGTATCGGCATTGCTATGCTTGAAAACGCAGACAGTAAAATAGACGTATGTAAACGTGCAGAAGACGCACTATTTATCTCAAAAAATAACGGCAGAAACCTGGTTTCAACCTTGCCACAAGTTATCAATAAAGATAAAAACCATGTCGCTGCCATTTTATCGCGATCACGATCTGATTGACTTGATCTCTAGTTTTTTCTCAGAAAAACTTCTGTTGCTAATTCAAAGCCGATACAAATCCAGCATGGATGATTAGTCACATCCCGCTACAGTAATAAAATGCATTTCCAATGCATTGAAGAAATTGCCTCGGATTCTCTTATATAATTCAATGTATCAGGCCAGACAAAATAATCAGTTTCCGAGATACCCATGAGCTTAATGAATAAACCAATGGCCAAAAAATCAAGTGGCCAATCATTCTCACCCAGAGTAGCCCGGCTACTGCGTGAATCTGTCTGCCTAATCTTGACTGGGGCCGCACTTTATCTGATATTGATATTTTTTAGCTATGACCGTGACGATGCCGGATGGTCGCATAGCGGGGATCTTAATCCGATTCGGAATGCGGGCGGGCATGCCGGTGCTTGGTTAGCAGATTTACTCCTGTTCTTATTCGGAGCATCTGCCTGGTGGTGGGTCGCATTCTTTCTTTCCGCAGTGGCCTGGAGTTACCGGCGCATTGACATTGCCGGAATTTTTGATCGACATTCCCTGCTACTAACAGCAGGAGGTTTTTTATTACTACTGTCAGCCAGCAGCGGTCTTGAATCACTGCGGTTTCATACCATCAATATCTCCCTGCCATTGATGCCGGGCGGCATGCTGGGAGATGCAATCAGCTACCATTTGTCGAAGATACTGGGTTTTACCGGCGCAACACTGACACTATTAATATTCATCGCCATAGGATTCAGTCAATTCACAGGGCTATCATGGGTGCGTTTTGTTGAAAAAATCGGTGAAAATATTGAGACCTTCCTACTTTTCATAAAAGAGACATGGGAAACACGGCAAGATAAATTCGCAGGGATTATCGCATCACGTGTACGTGAAGAAATCGTCGAAAGCGAGAAAAAACGCATTGAGGAAACGCCTCAACTGCATATCGAGCTGCCAACCACGACTATCGTTAAATCCCAGCGCATCATCAAAGAAAAACAAACACCCTTATTCTCTGACCTGCCCGATTCGCCCTTACCGCCTTTACACCTACTGGATGAACCGGAAAAAGATTTTGAAGTATTATCCAAAGAAACGCTTGAATTCACATCACGCCTGATCGAACGAAAACTCAAGGAATTTGGTGTCGATGTCAAAGTAGTCGCCGCTTTTCCCGGCCCTGTGATTACACGCTATGAAATTGAACCGGCAGTGGGTGTCAAAGGCAATCAGGTGATCAACCTAATTAAAGACCTCGCGCGCGCGTTATCGGTTGCCAGTATCCGAGTGGTCGAAACCATTCCGGGGAAAACCAGCATGGGGCTTGAGTTGCCCAATCCCAAACGGCAAGTCGTCCGCTTACAGGAAATCCTCAGTTCACAAGCCTACGCCGACTCCGCTTCCCCGCTCACTATTGCGCTGGGTAAAGATATCAGCGGCCGCCCGATTGTATCCGATCTGGCAAAAATGCCCCACGCACTGGTTGCTGGAACAACTGGCTCAGGAAAATCTGTGGCGATTAATGCAGTCATTTTGAGCTTCATTTATAAAACCACCCCGGAACAAACGCGACTGATCCTGATCGACCCCAAAATGCTGGAATTATCCGTTTACGAAGGCATTCCGCATCTGCTCACGCCGGTTGTCACCGATATGCGCGAAGCCGCCAGTGCGTTACGCTGGTGTGTCGCCGAAATGGAGCGTCGTTACAAACTGATGTCAGCGCTCGGTGTACGCAATCTCGGCGGATACAATCAAAAAATTCAGGAAGCGACTAAAAAAGAAGAGCCTGCAGTGAATCCATTCAGCCCGCCTGAAGCACCGGAATACCTGGAAGAATTACCGCTCATCGTCGTGGTGATTGATGAATTAGCCGATTTGATGATGGTCGCCGGCAAAAAAGTTGAACATCTGATTGCGCGGTTGGCGCAAAAAGCACGCGCATCCGGTATTCATTTGCTATTGGCAACACAACGCCCTTCAGTAGATGTGATTACCGGCCTGATTAAAGCGAATATTCCAACCCGCATCGCTTTTCAAGTATCCAGCAAAATTGATTCGCGTACCATTCTTGACCAAATGGGCGCCGAAGCCTTGCTCGGCCAAGGCGACATGCTGTATTTGCCGCCAGGCAGCGGCTACCCGCAACGCATTCATGGCGCTTTTGTAGCGGATCACGAAGTTCACAAGGTGGTTGAATATCTCAAAGAACATGGCGAGCCATGCTATATCGAAGACATTCTGAAAATTGATGATGAAGAAAGTGATGCCGGCAGCACGCTGGAAATAAAAAAATCGGCGGAAGGTGAAGCCGATCCGCTCTACGATGAAGCCGTCGCCATCGTCGTCAAAACTCGCCGCGCTTCGATCTCTTTGGTGCAAAGAAATTTACGTATCGGCTATAATCGCGCAGCACGGCTGATCGAAGAAATGGAACGGGCCGGTTTGGTTTCATCCATGCAAAGTAACGGCAACCGGGAAGTATTGGCGCCGTCACGTAGCGAATAATCAGATCCTAGGCTCTTGCCATGAGCACATCACGACAACTTCATTACAGGAACATTATGGTTCGTTCAAGCTGTGCCATTCTTTTGTTATGCCTCGGCAGCCTGATAGCACCAGGGGCTGAAGCAGCTGCCATCGACAGCCTCAAAGCCTTTATCCAGGAAACCCGCACGGTACGTGCCAACTTTTCACAAACGCTGTACGACAAGAGTGCCCGTACCCTGCAAGAATCAAACGGCACCATGCAATTCGAGCGTCCGGAGAAATTCCGCTGGACTTATGAAAAACCCTATGAGCAACTGATCGTCGGCGATGGTACGCAAGTCTGGTTCTATGATCGTGACCTCAATCAGGTCACCATCCGTCAATTCAATATCGCTATTGGTAGCAGCCCGGCTGCACTACTCGCCGGTAGCAGCACCATCGAAGACAATTTCATGCTGACGGAACTGGGTCTACAGAACGAAATCGAGTGGCTGGAAGCCATCCCCAAAAGTAAAGAAAGCACCTTCGAGTTCATTCAAATGGGATTCTCGCCGCAAGGTACGCTCAAATTCATGGCCCTGCGCGATAGTTTCGGCCAAACCACCGTATTGTCATTCTCAGAGCTGGACAAAAATCCCACGTTACCGGCTGATTTATTCAAATTTATACCCCCTGAGAATGCGGATGTCATCAGTGAATGATACTGATCTGTTTTCATCCAACCAACCCAAAGTACCATTGGCAGAACAGTTACGCCCCAAGCATTTGAATGACGTCATCGGGCAGAACCACCTGCTCGGCGCTGGCAAACCGCTACGATTGGCTTTTGAGTCAGGCAAACCACATTCGATGATTTTATGGGGTCCGCCGGGAACTGGCAAAACCACGCTATCGCGTCTCATGTCAACCGAGTTTAATAGCGAATTCATTGCCTTATCTGCTGTGCTGTCAGGCATCAAAGATATTCGCAATGCGATTGAACAAGCCCAACTGGTTTTGCAGCAAAGCGGGCGACACACCATTCTTTTTGTCGACGAAGTGCATCGCTTTAACAAATCGCAACAAGATGCCTTTTTACCGTATGTCGAACAAGGCTTGATCACTTTTGTCGGCGCCACCACCGAGAATCCCTCGTTTGAAATCAATAACGCGTTACTGTCACGCGCTCAGGTTTATATTCTCACCGCCTTATCCGAACAAGAATTATCCCGGTTATTTGAACGTGCACAAAAACTGGCACTGGATAATCTGCAATTTTCAGACGAAGCGCGGCAACTATTGATCGAATTCTCCGATGGCGATGCCAGACGCTTGCTGAATTTGCTGGAACAAATTAGTACGACTGCCGAAACTGGAGCAATCACGCAAATTGGCAAAGATACTGTCCGCAATACCTTATCACACAATGCGCGCAACTTTGACAAAGGCGGCGATGCGTTTTATGACCAGATCTCCGCCCTGCACAAATCCGTGCGTGGTTCTTCACCGGATGCGACGCTCTACTGGCTGTGTCGCATGCTGGATGGCGGCGCCGATGCACTATATATCGGCCGGCGCCTGATCCGCATGGCAACCGAGGATATTGGCCTGGCCGATCCTCGCGCTTTGCGTCTGACGCTGGATGCCTGTGAAACCTATGAGCGACTGGGCAGCCCGGAAGGCGAACTGGCACTGGCGCAAGCCGCGTTATATCTGGCCTGCGCACCGAAAAGCAACGCTGCTTATCTGGCTTACAATCAAGCGCGTTCCTTTGTGGCACATGACAAGTCACGCCGCGTTCCCGTCCATTTGCGCAATGCTCCTACGCAGTTGATGAAAGACATTGGCTATGGAGACGCTTACCGCTACGCGCATGATTGCCCGGAAGCTTATGCAGCAGGGGAAAATTATTTCCCGGATGACATGCCTGATGTCAGTTTTTATCAACCGACGGCTTACGGACTGGAGCAAAAAATTCAGGAAAAACTGACTCATTTGCGCAATCTGGATCGGCAAGCTAAGCGGTAAAATACACAGTTCAATTTACACCGGCTATTTTGGAGTTTTTGCATGTTAGAAATTCAACAATTACGCACTGATTTAGATTACGTCACCCAACAACTTGCCAAACGAGGCTATGCCTTTCCTGTTGAAGTATTCAATGCGTTAGAAGCGGAACGTAAAATAATCCAAACCCAGACTCAGGAGTTGCAGGCACAGCGCAACGCAGCATCCAAAAAAATCGGTCACGCCAAAAGCAAAGGCGAAGATGTCACAACCATCATGGCCGAAGTGGCGCATCTTGGCGATGCACTGAAACAAGCTGAGACCCAATTAGAACAAATTCAGAACAATTTACAAAAAATCTTGCTCGAAGTCCCCAATCTTCCTCATACCAGCGTGCCGGAAGGCAAAGATGAAACACACAATGTGCAAATTCGCCGCTGGAGTGAGCCGCGATCATTTGATTTTGACATTAAAGATCATGTCAGTATCGGCGAAGGCCTGGGATTACTGGATTTTGAAACCGCTGCCAAACTCAGCGGCGCACGCTTCAGTCTGATGAAAGGCGGGCTTGCACGCTTGCACCGCGCATTGGCGCAATTCATGCTGGATACGCATACACAAGAACACGGTTATACGGAAACCTATGTGCCTTATCTGGTGAATCGCGATAGTTTGCGCGGCACCGGACAGTTGCCCAAGTTTGAAGAAGATTTGTTTGCGGTTAGCGCTGGTGGCGCAACTCCATCCACCACAGGAAATTCACCTGAATTTCATCTCATCCCGACTGCGGAAGTACCCATTACCAATATGGTGCGTGACGAAATCATCCCGTTGCAATCGCTGCCGCTGAGATATGTGGCGCATACGCCCTGCTTCCGTTCCGAAGCTGGCAGCTATGGTCGGGATACCCGTGGCCTGATCCGTCAGCACCAATTTGACAAAGTTGAGTTAGTGCATATTGTCCACCCCGATCAATCCTATGACGCACTGGAACAACTGGTCGGTCATGCAGAAAAGATTTTACAAAAACTGGCACTGCCTTATCGCGTCATGGCACTATGCACCGGCGACATGGGTTTTTCAGCGGCGAAAACCTACGACATTGAAGTCTGGCTACCGGCGCAAAATACCTACCGGGAAATTTCCTCATGCAGCAACTGCGAAGCATTCCAGGCACGCCGCATGCAAGCGCGCTTTCGCAATGACAATGGCAAACCGGCATTGCTGCATACGCTAAACGGCTCCGGATTGGCCGTGGGCCGCACATTAGTGGCGGTACTGGAAAACTATCAAAATGCGGATGGTAGTGTCTCTATCCCGGAAGTTTTACGACCTTACCTAAATGGCCTTGACCAGCTTGGGGCTAACAGAGGAAAATGAAAAGTAAGGTATCCCTTATTACTCGATAGGATTGATCATCATGCACAACCAAAATACCAATAAAACCGACAATAGCAGCGATATCAAAACATTAGAAACTGAAATCCGTGAAGCAATCGCGAATGGCTCCAATATTCAGGAAACAGTACACCGTTTAACATTGAAGGCCATGAATGCGCATAGTATTGACCTGGAATCCTTACAACGGATTATCACTGCCGTCATGCAGGGCGTGCACGACGGGGCAGAACAACGACTGCAGCAGGTAGTCAGTCAAACGCAGGCGGCAAAATCACAAATCACCGAAGCCGTCGCAGGGCTGGATTCAGCGTTAGCAGGTTTTGCGCAAGCCTCCAAACTGGCCATTGAAGAAGCGGCAGGCCAAGCAAAGAAATTCTCTGACAAAGAATTGATGCGCACCCGTTCTGACTTGGAAAGTTTGGAAAGCCTGTTCCTGGATACGCTGCATCATACCGCCACAAGCGCGCAAGGATTGGTTGCCGACATTCTGCATGACCTCAATCGTCATGCTAAAAATAACGGCACAGCGGTTGGCTCACAGCTACAGGAAACATTAGCCATTTTTGCGCAGCAGGTCACCTCGGTCGGACACGCGCAACTGGAAACAGGCACTAGTCTGGCGCATACGACGGCTGATTTTATTGGCAAAATTTCCAGCGGCGTGATGGCAGGAATCAACGATCAGGCAAAAAACGGCAAGCATTAAGCTGTTTGATCTAATCGCCGTCCTCACCGCCTAGGGCTTCAATTACATCGGCGATCAATTGACTCAACTCACCGGTCATGATGGCGAAATCGCTAGCAAATAATTCTTCCGTGCTCTCGGTGGGTTCTTTCAAGATATCCTGCGGTGCGATGCGCCGCAGTTGAAGATTGTCATGCAAAACAAATGAAATCTTGCAGTTCCAAGTCATCGCGAGTTTGATCACTTTCTTGCCTGCACGGATATGCCGCACTGTTTCTTCGGCATCCAGCACATGATGGGTATATTTGACGGTCGCTTTCTCATCGCTCATACCCTGCAGTTCACAATCACGATCAATCGTAAAGGTGGACGGCAAATCGTCACCCGAGAGCCATCGCGTCATTGCTGACGAAGGCGAAATTTTTGTTTCCAGCGGCGCCAGCGTAAAACCATGCATCGATTTAATCAAACCTTCAACCAATTCTTCGGCTTTATTGGCACTCGCCGTATCAATAACTAAACGGTTCTTTACCGCATCGATCCAGGCATAGGTTTTGTGACGTTGTGCAAAAGCACGCGGCAATAGCTCGATAATCGTTGCTTCCTTAATGTCCCTGACTTGTTTTTTACCCGGCTTGTAGCCCTGCATTTGCTCGATTTGCGTAATACGGTTCTTGGCGTGCTGATTAATCACCCCGGCGGGCAATAATTTCTTCTCCACCCCGAAAGCAATCAGCCACTGCTGGCCATAGGCATGCACAAAATTTTGCTGTTCCTCGCGCGGCACAACCCAGCCACGGCTTTGCATTTCCATTTGCATGCATTGTTGCAAGGTGTGCTGTGAAAGCGCTTCTTCAAGGCTATTCAGTGTTATATTTCGGCTGGTAATACGATAAGCTTGTAAATTTCTGAACCACATAATTTTACTCGATTAACTCATTGATTTATTTTGTAATCATCATTGTATGAAAAAGCTTTACTCTGCCAACAATTTGATGGAAGCGCAGATAGTACTTGATCTGCTTGAACACGCCTATATCCCGGCGCAAATTTTTAACCAGCACGCACAAGGCGTGGCCGGAGAAATTCCATTCACGCATGCGTATCCGGAAGTATGGGTCAAGCGTGATGAAGATTATGAACGCGGCAAACGTGTCATTGAAACCTACGAAAATACACCGGTGGCGATTGGCAACGTGCAATGCCCGTCATGCGGTGAGGAAAATCCGGCAAATTTTCAGTTGTGTTGGAAGTGTGGGGGTGGATTAGAGGTTGCTGAACATCGCCATACGTGAGTTGATGCGGGCTTTTGACCGGATCCTCACCCGATTTGCTGTTGCAGCCATTGCTGCCCTTTTGAGGTTAATCGATAACGTTGTGTGGGACTACGTGGCGAATCGGGTTGCGTGCGCTCGATCCAGCCACCTGTCAATGCCGGATTCAGATAATTCCCCCGAAAAGTCGGGCGATGCACGAACCCCAAAGCCTGCATCAACTCATTACCGCTTAGCTCTTCGCGACCGATTGTCTGGATAAGCTTTACTACTTGGTCGGTTACTTGATCGGTTACTTGGTCGGTTACTTGGTCGATCGTTTGATGGGTATCGACCACCTCGCGTATGGCAGCAAGTAACTTGCCAAGCATATACTCGACGAAAGGTGTCGCATCCGCTCGCTCATCGGCTGCAGCCAAGGCCTGATAATAACTTTCTTGATGTTCCCTGACCATCGTCTCCACAGGCAGATAAGCCAACAAAGCATTCCAGTCTCGCAAAATCAAGGTTTGCCACAACCGTCCCAGCCGGCCGTTACCGTCGGCAAAGGGATGGATGAATTCAAACTCATAATGAAAGACACAACCGGCGATCAGCGGGTGTTCGGTAGTCGTTGCAAGCCATTCCAGCAGATCGGCCATCAACTTCGGTACCCGGTTGGCAGGCGGCGCCATATGCACCAACTGTTTGCCCTGAAAAATACCGACACCGCCGGAACGATAGCATCCGGCTTCATCCATTAAACCCCGCATCAACAACTCGTGCGCCGACAGCAAATCCCGCTCCGAATCAGCGCGCCAATCCCCCAGTGCTTCATAGGCGGCAAAGGCATTGCGCACCTCCTGAATTTCGCGCGGATGACCCAGCACCCGCTTACCTTCGATTACGGCAATCACTTGTTCCAACGTCAACGTATTGTTCTCTATGGCCAACGAAGCATGAATGGTAAGAATGCGATTCTCCCGCCGCAGCCGCGGCGTCAGGCGCTGCTCGGCCAGCACAGTGTAGCGGCCGATGGCTTCGCTGATTGCAGCGACCAGATTTACGATTGATGGAGTGAGGGTATAAGGTGGCTGATATTTCATAGCACATCCCTAGCTTTGAGCGGCATACAGGTTGAAGGCATTATAGTGGTTGTGGCCTCCCGTTCGCTGCCATGTTCACCTTTGATACCGCCGATACCGAAAATGGGCATTTGCTCAGGTAGTCCGCATTGGCAAAGGTCGTGTAGTGATCATCACCTTATTCATTCCCCATCTCCTGCAGGTAACACTTTTCGGTTGTGATCCATCGCGTCGTTGAACCCATCTGGTACCGGCTTGAATGGTTTGTCGGACGAGCGGTAGCTGCTTTGGAACTGACGCAGGGATTGCACGTTGATTTCACCAATGATGCAGTAGTCAGTGACACCGCCCTTGACCCGCAGCACGTCGCGCTTCCAACTGTCCTTGAATGGGGCTCGGATGCGGCTATCACCGTATTGCCGGTCGTTGCACTGGATAATGTAGGCGTGTATGTCCAGCGCAGCAGACTCCACCAGCGCGTTGAAGGTTTCCGTGTCGGGATTCCATTCTGGTACAAACAACGCATCCACCTTGCCGCGCAGGGCCGCACGGTAACTGATATTGGTCAGTTCGCTACAGATCAGCAGAGCAAAACGCAAATCACCATGCTGGATGATGGGTGGGGTTTTCCAAACCTTGTTGGGCTTCATCTCCAGCCCGGCTAGCCGTTGCAATTCCTGCTCCTCATGCAACGCTGGACGTTGCTTGTCCTGCCGGTAAATCATCAGTGAGGGGAACCCCAAACCATTGTGTGAAAGTGCTGCCCAGATTTGATTGCGTACCCGTGCCTTAGTGGCGTGTAGATATTCGATGCCCGTGATCAGCGAGATGCCTCGGCCTTGCAGCTTGCGAGCGATGCGGATAAACCAGTGCGCGGGCAGCGCCAGTTCCGGCAAAATCAGATAGCGGCTATCGCGAGGTTGGGCTATCACACCATCCAGCAAACGGCACAGACGAGCGTAGCGGTCGGCATCCGGGTCAGGCATTCGCATGACGGATGCCGTCCAGCTTTCAATCTGCGTCTGCCAACTGGAAACGATAATGGTGTATTTGCGTGGAGTGGTACCATCCGGGATCTGTAACACTCGATCATGCTTATCAAAGCAGGGGGATTTTTCACCAAGCTTAAAGCCGCGCACGGCCAGAACCACCGCTCGCATGGTTTCTCGCTCCGATTCAGCATACGCATTGCGATTCAGGATGAACAGTTCGGGTAAGTTGAAGGGGCGGGTAGCAAACAGCAAGCCATGCGACAGGCCGTTGAGCCTAATCCATGTGGCAAGCATCTGACTGCCGATCACTACTGTATCCGGTAGTAGCTTGATGGCTTCAGTGCAATTTGCGACCGCTTTTTTAGCAGGGATGCCGCGCTGAGCCACCATCTCCTTCGGCAAGCCGATAAAGCGGAACGGCATATGGGCAAGATCGAATGAAAATAGGTGCGCGTGCTGTGCTTGGAAGCCTTTGGCTGATCGCGGCCAAATCAAAGGGATTTCAAAATCAATGGTGGGGTCATAATCCTCCATATGTGCTTGCCATGCCTGTTTACCAGCTTTGGATAAGCGGGGCGGGAACGCAGCAGTAATGCTCTCACGGATGCTGACGAAGATCTGTTCTTGCCAGCGGTTAATCATTTCGGTGGGGTTTGGATTTTTTTCGTCTTCGGGCCACGCTTTGATGTCAACTTCGCACTGTTCTTTTACCTGCTCGCAAAGCTTTTTCAATCCTTCGATGACCCGGCGCAGATCAGAAAAATCTTCACAAGCGGTGGCTAGACGGATTACGCGCGGCAGGTAGACGGCTAGGTCAAAAAACTGTGGCAGCACCAACACATGCTGGATAAGGGCGCGGAAGAACGCGTATCGATGCTTTGCCCATGCTTCCGGCAGCAGATCACGCTCATAAGCCTCAAAGTCGCGCAGCTTGATGGCAAAGCCCGCCCGACGCATGGTCAGGACATCGGCCTTGCGCAGGCTGTCGGCGGCTTCGCCATCGCTTTGTGTGGCGGCCAGCAGATCGGTGCCTACATGCTTGGCTGATCGCGGCAGCCGTGGCATGGCTCTCCATTCGCTGGCGCGTTCGTGGATCTGGTGGGCAATGGCATCCACCAAGGTTTTGCCTGACTCGTCCGCAAGGATGAATACCTTGTTTTTGCCGTTGGCAAAGCGGATCTGGCTTTTATCTTCTCCCTGGTTGAGGTAATCGGGTTTGAAGCAAATCTGCTGCTTATCTTCAGCCTTTACCCAGCCAAGCCTTCCGTCAGCACGAGCAAACAACCACTCCCACAACTGGACGGTGGAATCAAAGCCAGCACCGTTCTCCATAACCAACAGAATATCGTCCACATAGCGACCGTAATAAATCGGCACCACTTGCTGCTCGATACAGCGATCCAGTTCGACCAATGCGATATTGCCCACTACCGCCGAGGCGGGCAACCCGACGGGTAAGCCCTTCTTCAATGGCGTTGCTGCAGCCCAAGCCTGAAGCGCGTGGATGAAAAGACGATTGAGCTTGGTTTGGTCTTTCTCTAGCTTCAGGCCCAGCACATCGTTGATGAATGTTGGATCTAGCATGAAGCCGGAATTCAGCTCGTGATAGAAGGAGGTGACATCAGCGGTGAGTGCAATGATCTTCTTTTCCGCATCCAGTGCGGTACGCATAGCGGCAATACCCTTGTCGTGCCAGTCGCGGAAGGGCTTGAAATAGTGCCGGAACGAACCAAGTGACAACGGATTGATACTCTTGCCATCTTGGGTGCGACGTAAACGATTACCATAAGAACAGTCGGTCAACTTGGCATCAAACAGATGGCCAACTTCCAACATCCATAGCGTGGACAGCACATGAAAGTCCAGGCTGCACTTCGCCATTACCCGGAATTCGGCTTTTGGTTTCTCAAGCTTTCCGTTTTTAGCCAGTGCGCAGACATGTTCCCACTCATCGGTCGGAGAAGAGAAAATCAGACCGTTGCCATTTTCTTTCCGGTAATGCATCCAGCCGTCCATATCGACGGATTTGCTTGCCAGTGTCCAAGTGCCAATGAAGCTGTTTTCTGTTACCCAGGATTCATCTTCACCATTGATCTTCTCTAACAGCGCGGAGAGGTTGGCGTGCAGGTTTTCCTCGTAGTTTGCAATTGCGTCTAGCGAGGCGTGTGAGAAGTAATACAAATCAACCTTGGCTTTGCGATAGGCAAGACCAAGTTTCTGAAGATCGATCATTTGCTCCACCCTCCCTCTGGCTGCCACACGTCTTGCTATATCCGCGACAGATTTGGCTCGCCATTGAATGCTTGCTGGCTTAGGACACCGTAGCAGCATTCCAGATCAGTGAGGCTTTTTTGGTAGCAGGATTTGAGACTTTCGGCCTTTTTGATACTGGTAACCAATCCGACGATACAATTACACACGCACATATTCTATTTCTCTTCCACAATGCGATCATCTTTCAGAACCACAACACCCGCTCCAATACGCTTGGCTCGTTCACGAGCCCTTTGCGCAGCCCGTTTCATGGCGATCTCGGCTGCGGCCAAATCGGGATCGCGTTGTTTTTGTTTCTTGTTTGAATTTGCAGTCTGATTATTCATGTTTTCGTCCCTTCATTGATTAATCTTGGTTCACTGCCGGAATTATCATAAAGTGCCCATTCATCAACAATTGGTTTATAAAGATTCGAGAAATTCCGCAATCCTGCCGCGAAGCGCCGCCGAATCACCGGTTCTGGAATGTTGTGGCCGCCTTCGCGAACCCGCTGCCGGACTCGGGCGACCGCCAACTCCTGGGATGCCAATTGAAGAAAAAACAATTTAACGATATAGCCATCGGCTTGCCATTCTGGAATCAATCCGGCATATACCCGGCCACTCAAGGTTGTTTCAAAGGCAAAATTTTCACCGCGCCGGGCGTGGTCTAAAATTTCTTTCAGCATCAATCTACCGGCCCGGAAAGCTGCCCGTTCAGGCTCAAGGGGAGCCAATCCGGCTGCAATGAGATCAGCGTTAATAAAGGCAGGACATGCGGCTTCCCGCGGAAGAAATTCTTCCGCGAAAGTTGTTTTTCCAGCACCATTTGGTCCGGCGATAATGATGATTTTTTTCTCTGAATTATCACTCACGCCTTAGTCCCCATTTCGACTTCATCTACGGATCGCATCAATGACGGCGATGTTATCATTCATTCGAGGTTGTATAACACCATTCCTGAATCCATCATTACTTTAAAAGATCTGAACCCTATGCGCCGAGTCAATTTTACTTGGTGCGATCGATTGCGATCCAACAACCACTTGGTTTACCATCCCCTATCTGTATTCAATCACCCAAACACAATCTCATGCTGCCCTCTATCGAACAACGCCTCGCTACCGAGCTTTCGGTTAAATTTTTACAAATCCAAGCTACCATACAACTTCTAGACGAAGGTGCCACCGTGCCGTTTATCGCACGCTACCGCAAGGAAGCCACCGGTGGATTGGATGATGTTCAGTTACGCTTGCTGGAAGAGCGGTTACATAGTTTGCGTGAACTGGAAAAAAGACGATCTGCGATCATTTCAGCCATCGAAAAACAAAATAAAATGACGCCGGAACTGCTCAATGCCATCACCCATACGGAAGACAAGGCACATTTGGAAGATTTGTACCTACCGTATCGAAAAAAACGCCGCACCAAAGCGCAAATCGCTCATGAAGCGGGCTTGCAGGCATTAGCGGATTCACTATTGAACAACCCAGGACTTAATCCGGAAATCGAAGCGGCGAAGTACCTTAAAACGCCTTTCACTACCGAAGAAGGCGACAATCCCGGCGTTGCGGATACGGTACAGGCGCTGGAAGGCGCACAGCATATCCTGATGGAGCGCTTTGCCGAGCATGCACCACTGCTACAAACTTTGCGTGAATATTTGCGCACGCATGCCATCCTGACCGCCAGAGCCGCCAAAGACAAGAAAGATACCGATACCAAATTCACCGATTACCATGATTATTCGGAAGCTATCAGCAAAATCCCGTCGCATCGCGCATTAGCATTGCTGCGCGGTGAGCGTGAAGGCATTTTAAAACTAAAGTTACTGTTGGATTCCGAGTTGGAAGAAAAAGCGCGCAGTACTGTGCTCAATCCGTGCGAAATATCGATTGCACGACAATTCAATATTCGTGACCAGAAGCGCCCGGCGGATGCCTGGTTGATCGATACCGTGCGCTCAGCCTGGCGCACGAAAATCTTTGCACATCTGGAAACGGAATTGATGAGTAACTTGCAGGAACGCGCTGAAACAGAAGCCATTCAGGTGTTTGCACAAAACCTCAAAGCCTTGCTGCTCGCCTCGCCCGCCGGCCCACGCGTTACCATCGGCTTGGATCCAGGTTTGCGAACCGGCGTGAAAGTGGCCGTCGTTAATGCAACGGGAAAAGTATTAACCACCGCCACCATTTATCCGCACCCCCCGAGAAATGACTGGGATAACGCCATTCAAACATTAAAACAACTTGCCGAGCAACATCAGGCATCGCTGATCGCTATCGGCAACGGTACGGCTTCGAGGGAAACCGACCATCTGGCCAAGGATCTGATTAAAAAGTACCCGCAACTCAAACTGACGTCGATCATGGTATCGGAAGCCGGTGCTTCGGTGTATTCCGCATCCGAACTCGCTTCACAAGAATTACCCGATATGGATGTGTCGCTGCGCGGCGCCGTCTCGATTGCGCGCCGACTGCAGGATCCATTGGCTGAATTGGTCAAGATCGACCCCAAATCGATTGGCGTCGGTCAATATCAGCATGATGTCGATCAGAATAAACTGGCACGCTCACTCGACTCCGTGGTGGAAGACAGCGTCAACGCCGTCGGTGTCGATGTGAATACCGCTTCCCCGGCGTTGCTGCGTTATGTCGCCGGTCTCAACAGCAAAATTGCGCACAACGTCATCGCCTACCGCAATACCAAAGGCATGTTTGCCAAGCGCAAAGACTTGCTGAAAGTCCCCAGTCTCGGCGAAAAAACCTTTGAGCAGGCCGCCGGATTCTTACGCATTGTCAATGGCACAAACCCGCTCGACGCCTCCGCCGTGCATCCGGAATCCTACCCGGTGGTCGAGCGTATCCTCAAGGATTTCCAACTGGATGTCACAACGCTAATCGGCAATCAACCCATCCTTAAATCAATCCGCCCGGAAAACTATGCGGACGAAAAAGTTGGCTTATTGACCATCAAAGACATCCTGCGCGAACTCGAAAAACCCGGCCGCGATCCGCGCTCCACCTTTAAAACCGCCACGTTCAAGGAAGGCATCGAAACGATGAAGGACCTGCATCCCGGCATGGTACTCGAAGGCGTCGTCACCAATGTCGCCGCATTCGGCGCGTTTGTCGATATTGGCGTGCATCAGGATGGATTGGTACACATCTCGGCTCTGGCGGATAAATTTGTTAAAGATCCACATACTGTTGTCAAAGTCGGGCAAGTCGTTACAGTCAAGGTGCTGGAAGTGGATGAAAAGCGTAGGCGGATTGCGTTGACGATGCGGCTTGTTGGATAGGGTGGTGGACACAGCACTTGGATTTAGAATCCCGCATGAGGTATTCTTCGACGTATCGGTAAGTTACACTCAAAAACCATCGAAAGCTACACTTCAAATTTGAATCCACGATATTATAATTACCTGTTAGGTATAACAAAAAAAGAGTATTGAATGCGCTTGCAGTACTCGAAAGTGAAGCGTGGTGGCGTAACTGCAAACTATTGGTATGGAGAAACAGAGGCCATCACGGCACAGTCTGTTGAAGCTGGTTTACAAATTCGGTTTGATCTTCCATCGAAAGGCGGAGGCAAAACTGACGTAATGGTTACCGTTGGGGTAGATGACCTGCGGTTACTTCTTAAAGATATAGCATCGACGCACCCGGTATTAGCAGATGCATTCACGGAATGCGCACATGTTGCGGTCGTCTCGTTAATGAAGCAAAGAGGATCATAGCTATGTCGTCGCCTAACATACACTTCAGTCAACCCTTTTGACTTCGCTTTGCTACAGCAAAACGGCGACTGAGTTTAGGCGTTAGACATTCAGAAAAAAACATCATGGATATCGCAAGCATTGGATTAATAATCAACTTTTTTGGATGTGTACTCCTCGGCGCATCTTCACAATGTGGCTCAGCGGCTGGGTGGGGTGGTGATTTAAATTGGAAGAGTACTTATTGGCGTTGGGTCAATATTATTGGATGGTTCTTGCTCGCTATCGGTTTTCTCTTGCAGTTTTACGCAGCTTACCAAACCTAAACCGCCCATCAAACGGGACATGCTGAAGCGTGTTCGTCTTCAATTCATCGAAGAATCACAAGCGCATTTGGATAAGTAATATGAAAATACAATACCCCGTTTTAATCGAGAAAGGTTCTAAAGACACAGCATGGGGAATTATCGTTCCGGATCTGCCCGGTTGTTTTTCGGCTGCGGATGAAGAAGCGGATATTCTGGACAATGCCAGAGAAGCTATTTTGCTGCATCTTGAGGCGCTGGAAGATGTTCCACAGCCTTCTTCCCTTGAATCCATTGATAGCGCAGGATTCACGGTCGGATTGGTCGACGTGGATCTGTCGCAAATACACGGTGCGGCAAAACGCATTAATATCACCATCCCCGCCGACGTTCTGGCCCGGATTGATGCAGCAGCAAATGCCGCAGGCATGAACCGCTCCGCATTCCTGACTGAAGCGGCGATCAAAAAAATGTCCTCGTAAACCGCGCTTTGTTAGATTTACTTATCAGAAACTAATCGTTCGAGCCGTTCAGCCAACCAAATTTTGATAATTGACTGACGTGTCACGCCCAGTCGGCTGGCTTCCTTGTCGAGGGATTCAATCATCCATTCCGGGAAATCCACATTAACCCTTTTTTGCTTTTGCAGAAGGCGATTCGCCTTGGAAATATCCAAAACCGCTGTCACATCCCCGCCACTGTCAAACTCAGCATCGAATTTCTTAGCCTTCATAGATAGTTACCTCTTCAACACGAGAACGACGAACAGAATATACAGAACCGAATAAAAAAGATCAGCATCCCATTTTCCTAGCTTTTTCATGTATGTTATAGTAAAAACGGCATCGCATCACGCCACTCCTGTTAACGCTAAGTGGAGAGTCAAGATGAAAAAAAGTGCACTTGATTTACGCGGGGCAATTGTGGATACGGCTGTTACCATCGCGGAACGCTCAAATTGGGAAGCGGTACGTTTGTTCGATGTGGCCGCTGAACTGAACATTTCTCTGGATGATATCCGCTCTTATTTCCGCGAAAAGGAAGATCTGGTTGATGCCTGGTTTGACCGGGCTGATAGCCAAATGCTCAAGGCGGCGGAAACCGTGGCATTCCTGACATTATCGCCGCGGGAACGGTTGCAACATCTCATCATGACCTGGCTGGATGCGTTGGCTGCACACCGTAAGGTCACGCGACAGATGATCGGCACCAAACTGGAACCCGGCCATCTACATATTCAAATTCCCGCCATTATGCGCATCAGCCGCACGGTGCAGTGGATGCGTGAAGCCGCGCAGCGCGATGCCACCTTTGTACGCCGCGCACTGGAAGAAACCGCGCTGACCACGATTTACCTGGTAACTTTCACGTACTGGATGCGCGATGAATCCGAGAATTCACAGCGTACACGCGATTTTTTGGAACAGAAACTACAAATGGCTGAGACACTGGATCGTTTAATCTACAGAACCCCACGCACTGACACCACCAGCGACTCCTCAGCGGAAACCAGCACTACGCATGAAATCCCCGCTGCTGTTGAGTATTCCCCATTGACTGAATCGATTACGCCTAAAATGCATGCCAAGTCCGGTTAAACTATGGACCCGCTCACGCATGCGCTAAGCGGTGCCCTACTGATGCGGGCTGCGGCACGGCTGCCATCGCAATCGCATCCTGAACGAAGCGTATTGCCGTTGCGCCTGCAAATAACCGCCGGTTTTGCCGCAGCGACGTTTCCTGACGTGGATCTTGTCCTGCGCCTGATTGACACACTGACCTACCTCAATTGGCACCAAGGTCCCACGCACTCTTTGATTCTGTTACCACTGTGGGCATGGCTATTGGCTTGGCTATTTTCATGGCTTTCTCGTGGACGTTATAACTGGAAATTATTTGTTCTGCCCGCTTGTTTGGGTATCGCCATTCATATTGCCGGGGATTTGATGACGTCGTATGGATTGATGCTGTTCGCACCTTTCTCCACCCAGCGTTTTTCTCTGCCGCTGGTATTTGTCATCGATCCCTGGTTCAGCCTGATCATCATCGCCGGTCTGATTGCTTCATGGCGTTATCCGCAACGCAGAATCCCATCGATTATTGCTTTGGTGAGTTTGTGCGGTTATGTGATTTTTTTATGGACGCTACACCAACAAGCCACTGAAATCGCCACCCGTCATGTCACGGCAGAAGCTATGTCCAAAGCGCAAATCAGCGTGCTGCCACAACCATTGTCGCCATTTCACTGGAAAATCATCATCCGGCACGATGAGACTTATCACCTTGCACTTGTCAACCTGCGGCAAACCGACAATCCACAGCAAAACCAAGCTACCTGGTTACTGCCCAAAATAGCCGCTGCCTATCGCCCCATCGCGGAAAATAATTGGCAACCGTATCCGCAATTCGGCGACGATCCGGCGACAGTAACACTCGCCCACGCAGCCTGGCTTGATCCCACCTTCGCACCATTCCGCGCATTTGCAATATTTCCGGTATTGGAACGCATGGACACCTCAGAACAAGGCTTGTGCGCCTGGTTCTACGACCTACGCTTCCAATTCCCGGAGCTACCGCCCTCTTTTCGCTATGGCGTGTGCCGCCAACATGGTCATTCCGAGTGGCAAATGTTCCGTCAGCGGGGATTATTTTATATTGACTGACAACGCAGTTACGAAACATACATTTCCAGATAAAATGTACTGGAAACAAAGCCCTCATTCAGTTTATGATGTAATTGTCATCACACAAGGAGAATGATCATGGCAAAAGGACAGCAACGCAAAACCAAAGAAGCGAAGAAACCTAAGAAGGAAACGCCGAAGTAATTAAGAAACCAAGGTCGTGAATTAAAATAATTCTTTATTCTTGATTCACGACTGATCCTGGTAATTGTTAAATATATATAATGGCAGAGATCACAAATAGAAATAGGCAGCATCGTCTTATTGTCAATAACCTATCCCAATTTAGTTGGAATGAATATCTTACCCGTTCATAACCATATGCAACAATCAGTCATAACCTGTGCCCATTGCGGCACGCTTAAAGATATATCCGGTGCTGCTTGGCTCTTCATGCGGTTCGTTGGATCAATCTGTAACCGTCGATTTAATTGGTATGGAAATGTGCGCCAAAATAGGCAATGTTGGCACAGTCACTGAGGAGCGAGATATTTCTGCAGCTAGATCTCAAGTCAAAGTTCAAACACCCTCAGGCGCCCACTCGGATACGTTTATAACCAATGACGTGCTAGCACTCAAATTGCGTGGAAACATTCGAAGTGGAATAGGCCGCCCAGATGAGTCTCGCACCATCAGCGTCTTCCTTTGTAAGCTTCGAGAAAAAGGATGCGAAGCTTCTCTCGAAACTGGCCGAGATGAGTTCGGCGAAGATGGGATTCTCCAATTTCAGAACCAGCGACTAGCCTTGCAGGTAGTTACAGTTCCAAGTAGTCCTGGACTGTGGCAAAACGCAAATCGAGATTTGATCAATAAAACCGAATCAAAAGCAACAAGTATTAAGTGGATTTATGACGCAATACAAACTAAACATGCCAAGACATCTCCTAATGAGCGCGCCAAAACAATCCTATTGCTCGACATCGGACTCATGGGAGTTCTTGCAGAAAAAGAAGTCGTAGACAATTACCTTAAATTACATGGCGACCCACATGCTGTATTCAAATTCTCAAGTATTTGGTTAGTAGGCCCTACATCAAGTACGACAACACAACTTGGTACAGGAAGCTTACAATTTAGCAGTATTACTTAGTTTTAGTTATAAGCTGAAAATACCTTGCTTACTGACTTACAATTACGCATCACTTCAACAACGGATGATCCTTCGGCAATTGTTTGGCATACCACATCGCCAGTTTATGCCGCATGGATTTCTCGGCGACCTGATCTTCCGGTAAGGGCTGCATGACTTTGTCGTGTACCAACAGACGATAGATGTAGAGCAGCTTCTCACTCGCCGAATCGGTTGCTTCAAACTGCACTACACCCCGTCCTTCCGCATATTTCACCCCTGCCAGCATGGCTTCTTTGAATAAGGCGGCTTCATTTTTCAGTTTTTTCATGGCGATCCTCGTTGTTTCATTCACTAACCATTGCTACAAAGCTGCATATCGGCTGATTTCCTGAGCAAATCTCCGGAAATCTTGTACAGAATTCTGGCAAATTGTGTAAACAATTTCCCAATTAATCGCTTCATAGTTGTGTACCGCAATATTTCTAAAGCCAATCGCTTTCTTCAATTGCTCGCAACTCCCGGATGTAATTGCGCCCAGTTCATGCAATGTCGTAAAAACTTCTCCCATCGTTTGCGGCGATGGTTTGTTGGCCGCGCTGATGATATGGCTGCCGATATCGACACAGAGCTGTACAGCCCGGGTGAGATTGATGACCAGTATATCTTGCAGATCCAGATTTTGAATCAACAGATTGATATTGTCCGGTTTTTTATCTTCAATGCGCTGAATGCAGCGCCGCAACGATTCAATCTTTTCTGCAAGAATCAGTTGATCCATCGGTTACGCCTCTCGGTCAGGATTCGCTGGTGCAGCGGAAGAAAATCGGCGACATTCAGTAAATGCCGGGTTAACAACTCGGCATAGGCGGTATCGTCGCCAATCAATCGGATTCCCTTGAACACCTGCCCGGTAATCGGTTCCGGCACATGGTACAAGTCGACGATATCGACCGGACGGCCGAATTCAGCGCCAATGGTTTGTATCAGTCGTAGTTTGAAGTCCGCAGTAAGCGGTGTTTGCGCCAATAAGCCCAAATCGATGTCGCTATCGAGGCGCGCATTACCTGTCGCCTGCGAGCCAAACAATATCGCCAGCTTGATTTGCGGATAGCGCGACAGTAATGCGGTTAATTGACTAAGCACCCGCAACTTTCCCCCAGGAATCGCGCAAGGTCACGGCGCGGTTAAATACCGGTTTGCCGGGTTTCATATCGAGTCGATCGGCAATGAAGTAGCCGTTGCGTTCAAACTGAAAACTTTGTTCGGGCTGTGCATCGCACAATGATTGCTCCACATAGGCGCTAATGATTTGTTTCGAATCCGGATTCAGCGATGTTTTGTAATCCTTGTCGCCGCTGTCCGGGTAGGGATCAGTAAACAAGCGATCATACAGGCGTATTTCCGCCGGTTGCGCGTGTTTGGCGGATAGCCAGTGGATATTACCTTTGACTTTGCGGCTATCCGCGCCTGGGGTTCCGCTCTTGGTGTCAGGATCGTAAGTACAATGGATTGCTTCGATGTCACCTTGCGCGTTTTTATCGACGTGCACGCATTTGACGATAAAGGCGTAGCGCAATCGTACTTCCGCGCCGGGAGACAGGCGAAAATAGCCTTTAGTGGGTACTTCCATGAAGTCATCGTGTTCGATATACAGCGTTCTGGAAAAAGGAATCGTGCGTTTCTCCCATTCCGGTTTTTGCGGATGATTGGGCGCAAAACAATCTTCTTGCTGATCTTCCGGATAATTATCGATGATCAATTTTAGCGGCTTCAGGATGGCGATACGGCGCGGCGCGTTTTCATTGAGATCTTCTCGCAAGCAGTCTTCCAGTATGCTCATATCAATCCAGGAATCCGCCTTGCTGATACCGATGCGCTCGGCAAACAGGCGGATAGCACGTGGCGTAAAACCACGGCGGCGCACGCCTGCGAGTGTACTCAATCGGGGATCGTCCCAGCCGTCCACAAGCCCGCTTGCCACCAACTCGATCAATTTGCGCTTGCTCATCACGGTATACGTTAAATTGAGGCGGGCAAACTCGATTTGCTGCGGGTGACATGGCACTTTGTCCACCAATTGATCCAATACCCAATCGTACAATGGCCGGTGATCTTCAAATTCCAACGTACATAAAGAGTGCGTAATCTTTTCCAATGCATCCGAAATGCAGTGCGTGTAGTCGTACATCGGATAAATGCACCATTGATCGCCGGTGCGTTGATGGTGCACATGGCGGATACGATAAATCACCGGATCGCGCATGTTGATGTTGGGCGAAGCCATATCGATCTTGGCACGCAGCACATATTGACCGTCTGGGAATTCCCCGGCTTTCATGCGCCGGAACAAATCCAGGTTTTCCGCGCTCGGACGGTCGCGGTAAGGGCTGTTTTTTCCGGGGCTGGTCAGCGTCCCGCGAAATTCGCGAATCTCATCGGCGGTAAGGCTTTCGATATAGGCTTTTCCTTGGTTGATCAGATATTCGGCAAATTCGTAGAGCTGCTCAAAATAATCGGAAGAATAATAAAGATGCTCGCCCCAATCAAAACCCAGCCAGGAAACGTTGTCACAAATGGAATCCACATATTCCTGCGCTTCTTTCTCCGGATTGGTATCGTCAAAGCGTAAATGGCACACACCACCGTAATCATGCGCGATGCCAAAATTCAAACAGATGCTCTTGGCATGCCCAATATGCAAATACCCATTGGGTTCAGGCGGAAAGCGCGTTTCCACACGCCCGTTCCATTTGCCGTTGCGATTATCTTCGTCGATGATATTGCGAATAAAATTGGCAGGCGCTGATTCTGTAGATAGATTGGTTTCAGATTTCTCTTTCAAAGCTTGTCTCTCAGCATGTGATTGATACGTTAGGATAAAATATTTATTCATCAAGTCACATAACCAGAAATTCATCCGGCTAATCACCTAAGAATGTTACCTTTATATTTTTCAATAGGATTATAGCGGCGATTGACCTAAAATCCATCATTCTTAAGCAAATCGCCTTGCCACTTCCGTTTACAGTTACACACTTTAGTTCGGTATAAAATAACTCGCTCTAAATTTGACTTTTATCGATGTCTGACTTAGAATTCCCGGCTCTTTTTGAATACGCAGGACAGGTTTTTGTGAAAACATTTTCAGCCAAACCCCACGAAGTAAATCATGATTGGTTTGTCATTGATGCGACCGGTAAAGTATTAGGCCGCCTTGCTTCGCAGATTGCACACCGTTTACGTGGCAAACATAAGCCCATTTATACCCCGCACGTTGATACCGGCGACTATATTATCGTTGTCAATGTCGAGAAATTGCGTGTTACCGGCAACAAGTTGGAAGATAAAATCTATTATCGCCACACCGGTTACCCAGGTGGAATCTATGCAACCACCCTCAAGAAAATGCAGTCGCGTTTTCCAGGGCGTCCGCTTGAGAAAGCCGTTAAAGGCATGCTGCCCAAAGGTCCACTTGGTTACGCAATGCTAAAAAAACTAAAAGTATATGCAGGTGATGCTCATCCACATGCAGCTCAACAACCTAAGCCACTTGAAATTAGAGCCTAATCTATGACCACTCAATACAATTACGGAACCGGTCGGCGTAAAAGTGCTGTTGCACGTGTTTTTATCAAACCGGGCAAAGGCGCAATCATCATTAATGACAAACCGATCGATGATTATTTCTCCCGTAAAACGGGCCGTATGATTGTCAGACAACCATTGGAATTAACCAATAATGCCACCTCATTTGATATTATGGTGAATATCCATGGTGGTGGTGAATCGGGTCAAGCCGGTGCAGTCCGTCACGGCATTACTCGTGCGTTGATTGATTATGATGCAACATTAAAACCCACATTAAGCAAAGCGGGTTTGGTTACCCGTGATGCACGTGAAGTGGAGAGAAAAAAAGTGGGATTGCGTAAGGCGCGGCGACGCAAACAATTCTCTAAACGATAATTTTTATTCGTATTGGAAATATCAAAAAGCCGCTTATCCAAAGCGGCTTTTTTATTGGGTAGCTGGTAAATAACACTTGGATATCTCTAAAAACTCAGCGCCTTAGAAAAATCGAGGCGCGAACAAAAAATGGTAACGCAGCATATACTTAATATGTAAGGAAGCATTTTTTGTGAGTAACGAAGCGTTGTAACAGAGTCTGTGGGTTTAGAGATATCCATCTTCTAAAAAGGACAATAGGAATCACAATGATCAATGTCGGCATTGTTGGTGGAACAGGTTATACGGGCGTGGAATTACTGCGCTTATTGGCACAACACCCTAAAGTAAAAATCAAGGCGATTACATCACGTAGCGAAGCCGGCATGAATGTTGCGGAATTGTTCACTAATTTAAGGGGACATATCGATCTCAAATTCAGCGATCCAGCCGATGCAAAACTCAACAAATGCGATCTGGTTTTCTTTGCCACGCCGAATGGCATCGCCATGCAGCAGACGGAGTCCTTGCTTAAAGCGGGTGTTAAAGTCATCGATTTGGCGGCTGATTTCCGCATCAAGAATGTCGCCGAGTGGGAGAAATGGTACGGCATGCAACATGCCTGTCCTGATCTGATCGCGGAAGCGGTATACGGATTGCCAGAAATTAATCGTGCACAAGTCAAAGACGCACGTCTGATTGCCAATCCCGGTTGTTATCCAACAGCCGTGCAGCTCGGCTTTCTACCGTTGATCGAAGCCGGTGTTGTCGATATCGATCACCTCATCGCTGACGTTAAATCAGGCGTTTCCGGCGCGGGTCGAAAAGCCGAGGTACATACGCTGCACGCCGAAGCCTCTGATAATTTCAAGGCTTATGGCGTTCCAGGACACCGGCATCTCCCCGAGATCAGGCAAGGGCTTTCCAATGTCGCCAAGCGGTCGGTTGGTCTGACTTTTGTTCCTCATTTGGTACCAATGATCCGGGGTATTCATGCAACACTCTACGCCAGACTGACCCAACAGATTGATTTACAAACGCTCTACGAGAAACGTTACCAAAATGAAGCTTTTGTTGACGTGCTGCCTGCCGGCAAACATCCCGAAACCCGCTCTGTGCGTGGCTCCAATATTTGCCGCATCGCTGTGCATCAACCGCAAAATAGCGATACCGTGGTCATATTGTCGGTCACCGATAATCTGGTAAAAGGTGCGGCAGGACAAGCCATACAAAATATGAATATCCTATTTGGCTTAGCTGAAACGCTCGGCATTAACCAGGTGCCACTATTGCCTTGATGTTTTCCTCATGGATCAGAATCCATTATGAGTGTTTCTGACCCAGTGAGTACAAAATACTTACCGATACTGACAAACATTGATATGATGCCTTCAGTTGACTCAATATAAACCATATCTGGATAGATTGGTTCCTAATCTATAGAGGACTGTAGTTGAACAAGTTCTTTCAGAAAAAACCCAAAATCCTATCTTCTCGCGTTGTAGTACGTCCTTATTTATCATGGCCATATCGTTTAACAACGATCGCCATTTCCTGCTTACTATTGTCGTTGTTATCTTGGGGTATGTATGAGGCGGGCAAACAGTCAACAAATCATCAAAATGATCTGACCGAAGAAAGATTAGCGTATTTATACGATCCGGGAACTTGTAGGCAAACAAAGAAACAAAAATTATGTACGCAAATGGGTGATTTGATCCATCAATTGCAAATCAGCGATACAGCCAATGAGGATCTTGCCAAACAAATAAAATTGCTGGCTAACGAAAATGACTATTTGAAAGAAAAACTGGTATTCTTTCAACACCTCATGTCAGGTAATACAAAAAGCGGTATTTCAATTTATCAATTCAGCTTGAAAGAAACACAAACACCGGGTGAATACCGCTATGCATTGACCTTGGTTCAAGGTGGAGAAAGACCGAGTGATTTCAAGGGAAACTTGCGTTTTCAGGTCAGACTGCTACAACATGATCAGCGCAAAACCATACCACTCATCGGCAAAAATTCCAAACAGGATTTTCCTGTTAACTTTAAATTTCTGCATCGACTGGAAGAAAGTTTCAATGTGCCACCGAATACCACGATAGAAAGCTTGCAAGTAAAAATTTATGAAAATAATAACAGCAAAAAGGCCATAATAACCCAAACAGCACAACCGATGCCGTGAAGGAGAAATAACATGTTTGGTAGAAAAAATAAGAATCGTCTTCACAATCATATTGATACATTGATTGGTGTGAGTACGAATATCATAGGGGATATCAGCTTCAGTGGCGGTCTGCGGGTGGATGGACATATTACGGGTAATGTCATCGCTACTGACGATGAACACAGCACCTTAGTATTGAGTGACGCAGGCAGCATACAAGGCAAAATAAAAGTGGCCAATATCATTATCAATGGCACAGTAACCGGTCCTATTTACGCACAAGGGTATTTGGAACTACAGGCAAAAGCCAAAGTATATGGCGATGTCCATTATGGTTCTTTAGAAATCCAACTAGGTGCATCCGTTGAAGGAAAAATGATTCATCAGGACGAACCGGAATCTAAAAACAAACATCAGCCTGAGAAAATGGTAACATTAATCCCGACAAAACCAGACAAGCAGCACCAACACATCGCCACGGAAAATGATGCGATATAGGTGAATTTACTGCCATCTGTTCGATATTTGAAAATAACAAATAAATACGACCATAGAGACCGATATGAGCACTGAAAATAACACTCCTCTCTTGTTTACTGATAACGCTGCTGCCAAAGTGAAACAGCTGATTGAAGAAGAAGGCAACAAAAACCTTAATCTTAGAGTTTTTGTCAGTGGCGGCGGATGTTCAGGTTTCCAGTATGGATTCACTTTTGATGAACTGGTCAACGAAGATGACACCATCATGGAGAAAAGCGGCGTCAAACTGCTGGTCGATCCCATGAGCTTCCAGTATTTGATCGGCGCTGAAATTGATTATCAAGAAAATCTGCAAGGCGCTCAGTTCATTATCAAGAATCCTGGCGCAACCAGTACTTGCGGCTGCGGATCCTCATTTTCCGTATAAACTATCACACCTTCGTGATTATATAACGCACTCAGGCAGGGTAAATCGCCCCCAGAATCCTGCCACCTTTCGCGCCGGTAACAGCGGTCAGATTGCCTGTTTTACGCAATATTGTCTGCTGTGCCAGCCAGGCAAACGCAAAAGCTTCCACCCAATCTACCGCAACGCCCAATTGATCGGTCAACGCTACTTCTTTTCCTGGCATCGCATCGATCAGACGGTTCATCAGTAATGTATTGTGCGCACCTCCACCACACACATAGACTTCTGCAGCCGCTGGACAATAGTCGTGTATTGCTTTGGCAATTGTCAGCGCGGTTAATTGCAGTAATGTCGCTTGCACATCTTCCGGTGCTTCATTCCCCAGTAATTCTTTCTCCAGCCATACGAGATTAAACAATTCTCTCCCCGTGCTCTTAGGTGGCTGAGCCGAGAAAAAATAATCAGCTAATAACGCTTCCAATAAGTCAGGAATGATTTTACCTGTCGCCGCCCACTGGCCATTGTTATCATAGGTTGTCCCAACATGACGCAAACACCAGGCATCCATCAAGATGTTTCCCGGACCGCAGTCAAAACCGATTACTTTATTATGGGGATCAAGGCTGGTGATATTGGCAATACCGCCAATATTAACGATAATACGGTGACAAGTTGCACTGTTGAAAATGGCGGAGTGAAAAGCGGGAACCAGTGGCGCGCCTTGGCCTCCCGCCGCCATGTCACGACTTCGAAAATCCACCACGACTGTAATCCGGGTTAATTCCACCAACAGCGCTGCATTCACCAGCTGAATCGTATAACTTCTTTCCACTTCAGGACAATGCCTGACTGTCTGACCATGACATCCGATAGCGACAATCTGTTGAAATCCGATGTCGGAGTTTCTTAATAAGCCTGCGGTAGCTTCGGCATACAGACAGGATAATTGGTTACTGAGCATTGCAGCACGATGCAATTCATCAGCACCTGATTGATGCAACGATAATAATTGCGTGCGCAGTCTATCATCATAAGGACAAAAGAAAGTTTGAAGCAGAATGGGGGGAGAGGCACTGAAATCGACCAGAACAGCATCGACACCATCCAGACTCGTGCCCGACATGATGCCAATATAATATTGCGTGGTATCTTTAATTTTGAATTCTATTAAAAATAGAGAGGATCTGTAGCGACAAAGCTTTCAATCGCTACATAAATCGATGGGCGGATTGCAGTCACGCACCACCCATCAACCTATCATGCTATTCCAACACGGCGTAATGAATATTACGCATGACATTTAAACGCGCTACCAAGGATTGTGTTTCCTTCTGGAAGGCATTCAAATCCCTTTTTGCAATCGGTGGCGTTGTTGGCAGTGCAACCTTTGTCGGATCGCGCTGCAAGCCGTCAATGCGCAATTCATAATGCAAATGCGGCCCGGTTGCCATACCGGTCGAACCCACATAACCAATCACATCGCCCTGATTAACCCGCTTACCTTTGCCCAAACCACTCGCAAATCGTGATAAATGCCCATACGCAGTCTCAAATTTACCGTTGTGCTTGAGCACCACTAAATTTCCGTAGCCTCTTTGTGAACCGGAGAATCCAACGATCCCACTTGCTGTTGCTCTGACAGGCGTACCAGTAGGCGCTGCATAATCGATACCTCTATGTGCGCGCCATTCTCTCAGAATTGGATGAAAACGTGCATTGGTAAAACCTGAACTGATACGTGAAAAAGTAAGCGGTGAAAGTAAAAATGCTTTGCGTAAACTTTCCCCCTCAGGCGTGTAATAGCCATCTGCACCGTTAGATGCTTTAAAATAAACAGCCTGATGAGATTTTCCCTTATTGACAAACTCAACTGCTAAAACACGTCCGGTCTTAGCGCGTTTGCCATTATTCGAAAATGTCTCATAAACAATTGTA
The DNA here is from genome assembly GCA_017984435.1 of Nitrosomonas sp. Taxonomy (GTDB): domain Bacteria; phylum Pseudomonadota; class Gammaproteobacteria; order Burkholderiales; family Nitrosomonadaceae; genus Nitrosomonas. Next base: position 89,760 of record JAGNZK010000001.1, read on the forward strand.
AAGCGATCACCTTGACGTAAATCCCGATAAAAATCGATCTCCGATGCAAATATTTCAGTGAGCTGCATGGCGATATTGTTAGGTATTCCTGCGCTATCCGTTGCAGCAAACAGAGATCTATTGATGACACCCGACTTCATATGAACTTGAGTATCCAGCGTAATCGGTTGCTCAGTCATTCTGAATTCATCATCGGTTTTTTCCATCAGAAACAGTTCTTCGTTGCCAAAGAAATAGCGCAACGTTAATAATTCGCCATCAGCCGTTGTCTGCGCGTGAATAGTCTCACCTGGTTTTAATTGGCGCATGGCCCGGCTACCGCGCGCTGCATGCAAAAAGCTGACCGAATCCTGATTACTGATATCCAGTCGAGTTAAGATCGTTGCAATGGTATCACCGCGTCGAATATTTTCCTGATGCCAGAAAGTCTGATTGGTTTGCGCATCGGTAATCACATCCGGAATCGATAGATCAAGCACAACGTCTTCTACTTGCACGTCTTCAAATGAAACCGTATTAGGAGCGATACCAAAGGCAGTGACGATACCGAACAGGGGGATGCTGGATAATGCAACCAGCCAGCGAATTGTTTTTTTTGTTAGTTTTGATGTTTTTTGAGCTAGAATCCTTGGTTTGCTGCTAAGTGGTCTATATAGCATCTATGAAGTACCTCCAGTCATTTTTGTCATTTTCAAATAGGCGCGAGTCTAACATGAAAACAATCAAAACATGTACTAAGGTACAATTGAAAATGAAATAAAATACTCTTTCAGATAAAAAACCAATAAAAATCTTTGACTTATCTTTACCGTGAATAAATCAATAAAAACTCAACTTGACATCATAAAGCGCGGCAGTCACGAACTACTCGTTGAAACAGAGCTGGAGAGCAAACTTACCTCCGGACATCCATTACGCATCAAAGCCGGATTTGATCCAACGGCTCCGGATCTACACTTGGGCCATACCGTGTTATTAAACAAACTGCGCCAATTACAAGATATGGGGCATCACATTCTGTTCCTGATTGGTGATTTCACCGGCATGATCGGTGATCCAAGCGGTAAAAATACTACCCGCCCGCCATTGTCACGCGAACAAGTGGCGGAAAACGCTCAATCCTATACCACGCAAGTCTTTAAAATACTCAAGCCGGAACACACGGAAGTAGTGTTTAACTCATCCTGGATGGATCAGCTCAACGCTGCGGATCTTATCAAACTGGCAGCAACACATACCGTCGCACGTATGCTGGAGCGGGACGACTTCGATAAACGCTATCGCAGCAATCAGCCGATCGCCATTCATGAATTCCTCTACCCGCTCATTCAAGGTTATGATTCCGTTGCACTGAAAGCGGATATTGAACTCGGCGGTACCGATCAGAAATTCAATCTGTTGATGGGACGGGAACTACAAAAGCACTTTGGGCAATCACAGCAATGCATCCTTATGATGCCCCTGCTCGAGGGATTGGATGGCGTCAATAAAATGTCCAAATCTTTGAACAACTATGTCGGTATCACGGACAGCCCCAAAGAAATTTTTGGCAAATTGATGTCGGTATCGGATCAGCTCATGTGGCGTTATCTGGAACTGTTATCTTTTGAATCGCTCAGCACCATCCAAACATGGCGCAAAGAAGTGGAAGCAGGTCGCAATCCGCGTGATATCAAAGTAATATTTGCGCAAGAGATTGTTGCTCGTTTCCATAGCCCACAAGATGCCACAGAAGCGCTTGCCGATTTTGAAGCGCGTTTCAAACATGGTGCATTGCCTGACGAAATACCCGAAATAATCATCCAAGCACCCGATGACAAAATACCTTTGGTGCAATTACTAAAACTGGCCGGATTAACTACCAGTACCAGCGAAGCACTGCGCATGATCGATCAGGGCGCTGTCAAACTGGATGGCGAAAAAGTAGCGGACAAATCAGCCAAAATCGCACGCGGCAAATCTGTCGTCATACAGGTAGGAAAACGCAAGTTTGCTAAAACCATCATCCAGTAGCTTTTTTACTGATTATGGATACTCCATCCATAACTGTGATGAACTGTAGGCTCTCAGCAACCTAAGGAGCCTCTGAGTGACCTCGCTCGCCATTCAAAACGCAGTACAAAGTTTAGAAATCGAACAATATAGATTCTCGCTATACTCGAAACGACAGTCATTCAGAAGCTATTGAAATATCGCAAGAATAAATAAATAGATTGTAAGTTCTTAGATAATCCAGTATTATCACCGGCTAAGTTGATCGTAAGGTTTATTTTTATATCAGCTTTTTCTGGTTTCATCGTTCCTGGCCTCTCTTCAATTTTTCAAGTTTTTCCGGAAAATGTGCAGCAATCTTGGTTAGCGGCGATGCTTTATTTAATACGCTAGCAGGATTATGCAGTATTTTGGGCAATGTTTGCCTGCGTGCGTCCAATTCTCATTTTTTAGGAAAACAACGTGTCTTTTGAAGCTCTGAACTTACACCTCTCTATCATTAAAGCAATACACGAAGCAGGTTATACAACCCCCACCCCTATTCAGAAACAAGCCATACCTGAGTTATTATCCGGTCACGATATCATGGCATCCGCACAAACCGGAACAGGAAAAACAGCAGCTTTCATGCTGCCAGCACTTCATCGCTTGGCTACACCTTCGAAAGTTAACAGTCGCGGGCCACGGATTTTAGTACTTACTCCAACACGTGAACTTGCACTTCAGGTATCCGATGCGGCGAATAAATACGGCAAGTACCTGCCGCGCACCAAAGTAGTCAGCATCCTCGGCGGTATGCCTTATCCATTGCAGAACAAACTGCTATCACAGTCGGTAGATATTCTGGTTGCCACGCCGGGACGGCTGATTGATCACATACAACGTGGTCGCATTGATTTCAAACGTCTGGAAATGCTCGTACTGGATGAAGCGGATCGCATGTTGGATATGGGTTTTATCGATGATGTCGAAACAATTGCAGCGGCCACACCCGAAACGCGGCAAACGTTGCTGTTTTCCGCCACTTTGGATGGCGCGATCGATAAGGTTGCAGCAAGACTTTTAAAATCCCCGAAACGAATTCAAATCGCTTCTCAAAAAGCAAGACTCGATAACATTGAGCAGCGCTTACATTATGTCGATGATATGTCACATAAGAACCGTCTATTGAATCATGTCTTACGCGACGAGGCCCTCAAGCAAGCCATCGTTTTTACAGCAACCAAGCGGGATGCGGACACACTGGCCGATAATCTCTATGCGCAAGGCTACGCAGCGGCTGCGTTGCATGGCGACATGAATCAACGCGAACGTACCCGCACGCTCACCAAACTTCGCAGTGGCGGTTTACGTGTTCTAGTAGCGACGGATGTCGCCGCCAGAGGTATTGATATCGCTGACATTACGCATGTGATCAATTTTGACTTACCAAAATTTGCGGAAGACTACGTGCACCGCATTGGCCGTACCGGCCGTGCTGGCGCAGCAGGTATTGCAGTTTCCTTTGCTTCCAACAGAGATAGCGCTCATCTGACAAAAATTGAACGCTATACCGGACAACGGATTGCATCGCATACCATTCCCGGTCTGGAACCTCGCATCAAGCCACGCCCGCAGACTAGTGGCTTTAGAGGCGCAACACCCAATGTCACGCAGAAACGTAAGCGTGCGCCATTCGCAAACGCCAGCAATGATCGTCAAAACTTCAATACGGCCCATGACGGTATTGGCAATAAAAATGGTCATCGTGGTCGCTCATTTAGTCACGATAATCGCAACAGCTCCTTCAGAAATGGCAATAGCTCCGGTTCTGGCAATCATTTCGCAAGACCCAAGTAATTTTTGTTAACACTGCTTTGTTTCGACTGAGTCGGAACAAAGCATGTCAGTTTCCATTTTCACAAACAATCATCGGCATTACAGCCTCTCTGACAAAAATTCCCTTTTTTGCAACATTTGTACAATCCAGTAAACAGCCAATGCCGCCAGCAGGTGCTTGAGGGTATGACCACTGATGAAATGACCCGTCAGGCTATAAATCTGTACATCCAGCATCTCAGCCAATTTAGCAACAGCATAAACAGCAATCACCTGATAGATATCTTTCGCATACATATAACATGATGGATAAAGCACGTTCAGCAAGATGATAAGCAGTATCGAATAAAACTGTGTAACGATATAAAAATTCAGATTCCCGGCACCTTGTTGCTCTGTCCAGTACCAGTACAACACACTCAACACACCCAAAGTTACCAGACACGGCAATGACCATAAACCCAATGTCGTACTGACACGCTCAACCAACGTTGCAGCGAGCAACGCTGTGATACCCATGGCGATGGGCAACCGATCCCACAGCAGATGAGCATTATCCGGTGCCCAGTGATAAACCATCGAACCCAGTCCCGACGCAGCAACGCTCAGAAATAAAACCCCATAGGGTAAACACTCCACTTTGTTACGAAATGCTTTTTGTACAGGCGCTTGATAAACATGGAACAAAAATACCAAGCCGGCGCCACCGCTCAGAAGAAAAGCCAGATTGGAAACGACATCGTTGAAATTGGGAATGTTCAGAAAACTGCGCTGATCGGCAAACTGATGATAATCTATGGGTTGAGAAACAGGCGGCAGTAACAGCGCTGCCATCATAACGGCGATCGACAATCCGCCAAGTATCCAAAGCCGTTGCTGCATCTGTTAGATCCCTTGCGTCATGAAACAAATCCAGAAATAGTTAATACATTTGAGCGACCGCTTCCCCAATACGCCCAACGGCAATGATATGAATACCGGAAATCGGTTGTTTGGGTTTATTGGCGAGTGGAATAATCGCCTGCTTAAAGCCGAGTTTTGCGGCTTCTTTCAACCGCTCCTGTCCACGCTGCACGGGACGTATCTCCCCTGCCAGACCAATTTCGCCGATGACGATCATCTTTTCCGCCAACGGTTTATTCTTAAGGGAAGACACGACCGCCAGCATAATCGCCAGATCGGCGCCGGGTTCTGTAATTTTCACACCGCCCACGGCATTGACAAATACATCCTGATCGTAGCAAGGAATACCGGCATGACGATGCAATACCGCCAACAACATGGCCAGCCTGTTTTGTTCCAACCCGACACACAACCGCCGCGGATTGGGTGCTCGCGCTTCATCAACTAAAGCTTGTATCTCCACCAGCAGTGGACGTGTACCCTCTTGCGTAACCATAATACAAGACCCCGGAACCTGTCCGTCATGATGGGAAAGAAACAATGCGGATGGATTCTTAACCTCGCGCAAACCTTTTTCACTCATCGCAAATACGCCCAGCTCATTCACCGCGCCAAAGCGGTTCTTGAACGCACGGATCATGCGGAAACTGGAGTGCATATCGCCTTCGAAATACAACACCGTATCCACCATATGCTCCAGCACGCGCGGCCCCGCCAGCGCACCTTCCTTAGTCACATGGCCAACCAGGATGATGCAGGTACCACTCGCCTTCGCCAATCGCGTTAACTGTGCCGCGCATTCGCGCACCTGGGCGACGGATCCCGGCGCAGACTGCAATACTTCCGAATAGATTGTTTGAATCGAATCAATCACCGCAACAGCCGGCTTACGCTCAGCAAGAACCGACTGGATTTTCTCCAGTTGGATTTCCGCAAACAGATCCACCGCCCGCACATCCAGAGCCAAACGCTTGGCACGTAACGCCACTTGCTGCGCCGATTCTTCACCGCTCACGTACAATACAGCATGATGAGCAGACATATGGGAGAGCGCCTGCAATAACAACGTCGACTTACCAATCCCAGGATCCCCACCCAATAGCACCACCCCGCCATGCACCAAGCCACCGCCGAGAACCCGGTCAAATTCATCCACACCGGTTGGATAACGCGGTTCTTCACGTGCTTCGATGGTACTTAAATTTTGCACTTGCGCAACTTCTGCTACCGGACTGAAACGTGATACCGATTTCTCCGCAATCGTTTCTATCAATGTATTCCAGGACTGACAATGCGGACACTGACCTTGCCATTTCAAGGTTTGACCGCCACATTCGGTACAGGAATAAATTGATTTCTGCTTGGCCATTGATCAGAGAAATTCTATTATGCTTGGCTCATGACAAATTTACAGCCTATCAATCGTAAACTTCGGCAGCATCGAGCGCGGTACCACGTGCATCCTTTTCAGAAAGGATCGGTTTGCCGTTAAGCGGCCAATCAATCGCCAGGGTCGGATCATTCCACACAATGCAGCGCTCATGCTCAGGCGCCCAGTAATCGGTGGTGTTATACAAAAACTCGGCATCTTCGGAAAGCACGATAAATCCGTGCGCAAAACCTGGCGGAACCCATAACTGTCTTTTATTCTCCGCGCTGAGTATCTCTCCCACCCATTGTCCAAAAGTAGGCGATGAACGACGAATATCCACCGCCACATCGAACACTTTCCCATTCACCACGCGCACCAACTTTCCCTGCGCTTGTTTGATTTGATAATGCAAACCACGCAACACGTGCCGCATGGAACATGAATGATTGCTTTGCACAAAGTTTATGTGTTTTCCAACTATTGATTCGAATGTGCGCTGATTAAAGCTTTCATAAAAGAAACCACGCTCATCGCCAAAAACACGTGGTTCAAGTAAAAGAACTTCCGGAATAGCCAGCCGCGTTGATTTCATAGCATGTATTTCATTATTGTTGAGGTCTCAATCAAAACTCACGTTTTAACACTTGCAGCAAATATTGCCCATAACTATTCTTAGCTAAAGGCATTGCAAGCTTCTCCAATTGCGTCGCATCAATCCATCCCTGACGGAATGCGATTTCTTCCGGGCATGCAATTTTCAATCCTTGCCGATGTTCAATCGTAGCGACAAACTGACTCGCATCCAACAGGGATTCATGCGTACCGGTATCCAGCCACGCATAACCACGCCCCATAATTTCGACGCTCAGCGCAGATCGTTCCAAGTAAATACGATTCAGATCGGTGATTTCCAGCTCATTGCGACAGGATGGTTTCAGGCTCTTGGCGTAATCCACCGCATGCTGATCATAAAAATATAAACCCGTCACCGCATAATGGGACTTCGGTTGCTCGGGTTTCTCTTCCAGATTGATCACATTTCCCTTAACATCAAACTCAACCACACCATAACGCTCCGGATCATGCACATGATAGGCGAAAACACTGGCTCCCTCGGTACGTTCCATTGCATTGGTCAACAAATGATGAAAATCGTGTCCATAAAAAATGTTATCACCCAATACGAGGGCTGAACAATCGTTACCGATAAACGATTCACCGATGATAAATGCCTGCGCAAGACCGTCGGGAGAGGGTTGTTTGGCATACGACAGGTTCAATCCCCATTGATGACCATCGCGCAGCAGCGCTTCATAGTTGCCAACATCACGCGGTGTTGAAATCACCAGAATATCCTGAATTCCCGCCAGCATTAATGTACTGAGCGGGTAATAAATCATCGGTTTATCGAATACCGGCAGCAATTGCTTGGATACCGTTTGGGTCACCGGATAAAGCCGTGTACCGGAACCGCCCGCAAGTACAATGCCTTTGCGCCGGGGAATCGCGGGTTTTGAGAAATCTTTGGTTGTTAATGGAATATTCGATGTTGGCATAAATAAAATCCCGATGTTCACAAACGCATCAATGCATCACTTTCACTTGGATCCATGCAGTGGAAATGAGTGGCGATTGTACTATATCTGTTCCATGTTTCAGATAATTACGCGGGACGATAATAGTTGAATGTTCATGTAGAATTACGCATTATGATTCGCCCGCAACTCTACTTCCGCTTACTCAGAAGGTTTATTCCTTACTGGAAATTACTCTTGTTGGCATTATTTGCCACGCTGATCATGGCAGCCAGCCTGGCCGCATTGCCCATATTCATTCAACAAATGCTGGATAGCGCATTTATCCTGAAAGATCCATCACTGTTACAAACAACATCGCTGGCGATCATTGCATTATTTATCGTGCGTGGAGTAGCAGGGTATGTCAGCACCACTGCTGTCAATAAAGCCAGCAGTCAAGTCGGTATTGATTTACGTACGGATACTTTTAACAAACTGCTGGCACTACCAACGAGTTATTACACCGCTCTCAATAAAAATAATGAAATCAACGCACTGATATCCAATATCAATCGGATCACTCACTTCACCGCTCGTCATATTACTATTCTGGCTCAGGATTGCTTGACGATCATGGGATTGATCATTTGCATCCTGTATCTCGATCAGGAATTCTCAGTATTACTGCTGCTCGTTTCACCCTTGGTAATACTGATTATTCAAATAACGCACGATCATTTAAACAAGCTTGACCAAAAAACCCGATTGGCATCCAACCATCTGATCCAGCAATTACTGCAATCGATCCAACATTACCGGGAAATCCGCTTGAATGGCGGCCAAATGCATGAATGTCAGCGTCTCGGCAAGATTGCGGAGCCGGTTTATCACGCCGAAATGCAACATGCAATGATTAGAGCGACCATCATTCCTATCAGAGAAGCAGTCACTGCATTGATTTTAATAGCCATTATTTACTTGATCATGCAACAAACGTTGAATCATGGTTTAAGCCTGGACGAAGTCGGGGCACTCATTGCAGCGACATTACTGCTCATCAACCCCATACAACGCATCGCGGGCATCCCCAAGCAATTGCAACATGAGCAAAAAAGAATAGCAGCGCTATTTTCATTTCTTGATCAAGTACCCGAGCAAGATACAGGCACTCAAAACATCCCGCATGTTCACGGAAAATTAGCCTTTGAACACATCCGCTTTTTCAATGCCACGCAAACAAAACCCATATTGAATCACATCAGCTTCACCATCAAACCCGGCGAAACGATCGTTTTCACCGGTTATACCGAAGATGAAAAAAATGCATTCATTGATCTGATACTGCGTTTCCAGCAACCAACCAGTGGAAAAATACTGCTGGACGATTACCCGCTTGCTGACATTGAAATCAATAACTTACATAGCAATATCGCCCTCGTGGCGGAAAACAGCGTCTTACTGGATGACAAAGTTGCCGACAATATCGCTTATGGCGCCATGAGATGTGCCAACGAAGCCAAGATAACCGGCGCCGCACAAGCTTCGCACGCAATGGAATTTATCCGCGAACTGCCCGAAGGCTTACAAACCAAAATCGGTGAAGAAGAAATAACAATAAGTCAAAAACAGTGCCAGCAAATCGCCATTGCACGCGCCTTGCTAAAGGATTCACCCATCCTCATTTTGGATGGAATACCCTCAGCCAATGAATCTGATCTTTCAGTCCTGGAGAAACTGATACAAAATCGCACCACACTCATTTTCAACCCGCACATTCCCAACTTCAAGAAAATTGACCGAATTGTTGTTTTGGAAAATGGCTGTATCACAGAAAACCTGACAAATATCTGACACTCGACGTAACAAGCCAGGTAAAACCGACTTTCCGGATTATGACTTATTCTTTAACCGGTCTTTAAGATCGGCAAACGGATTGAACGTAGCCATCGTTTCAGTTTTTCCGCCATCAACACGACCCATCGCATCTTTCAGCTTGGAGTGCTCGTTTTCATGGCAATAAGTACAGAGCAGTTCCCAATTACTGCCATCGGGCGGATTATCATCGTGATTGCTGTTCTTGTGATGTACTTCCAGCAGCTGCAGGTTTTTGTGATCGAATGTGCGCGCGCAACGGCCACATACCCACGGGAATAGTTTGAGTGCTTGTTCCCGGTAACCCTGAGCGCGTTTTTCTGCATTCCGCCGTGCTTCCAGAACTATTTTGTCCAATTTGCTGGTATCTTTTACCATTAATTTGCATTCTCCATAGCGAAGGTTAAGTTAAGGAATTTCCCTGAATAACTCGTATTTGTCATTCTCAACACAGTAAGAAATATTATAAATCAACACTAATGATTTCTCGCTGTGCTCGAAATAACAGCTATTCAGCGTTTCCCTAAGCGAAATCCGCCGTCAAATTAATCCCGACCAACAAAACTGCTGCCTCAGGAGAAGCCGCTGCATCACTGGTGTAGGTATGAAAACCGCCTTGGATCCCACCATCCGCCCAGTCACCCTGGAGAATCACTCGATCACCCTCATTACCGTTTACTTTCAGGGTATTGCTGGTATCCGATAGATTGAGCACATCGGTTGCATTTAACGTCAATGTTTTGTCGCCGCTACCGCCATGCAGGTAAATGATTTCGATGCCACTGATCTTGCCGCGCGCATCGGCCAAATCCAGATTCAGGTTGCCGCCCCCGCCCAAACTCAGGACATCGTTGTTCCCACTCCCACCGTCCACTAACTGGAAGCCAAGATCGGATACCCTAATCCTGTCATTACCCGCGCCGCCATGGAACACATCCGCCCCACCATGGCCGATCATCCTGTCATTGCCATCGCCCCCCTCGAAGCGCTCTGCCGCCAAGGTGCCCGTGAGATTATCGTCGCCGGGTGTACCCGCGATTTCAGGTATCCCACTGCCAGAGTCATTGTGCCCAAAGATAATATAACTCGAACCCTTTTCAGGATCACCGACAATCAAATCATCAAAACCATCGCCATTGACATCCCCTGCACCGCTAACTGAAGTTTTTGGGAATGGGCCTCCCACTACCCCATCCAGGCGAAAACCATTGCTGCCATCCAAATTAGACAATGACAGTGTAGCGCTGAACCCTGAAGCCTTACCATACACCACGTAACTAACATCAGAGTACTTTACTTCTGGAAGGTTAAAAGATGAGGTTCTGCCGACAATTAAATCGTCAAATCCGTCCCCGTTGAAATCTCCGGCGTTGCTAACCAACATTCCAGCCTCAAGATTTTTCGACGCGCCATCCAAGCGGAAACCATTATGGCCGTCGAGGCTCGATAAATCTATGGCAGCATCAAACCCCGATGCCTTGCCAAACACCACATAACTAAAGCCAGTAGTGCGACCTGGAGCAGCGATAAACACATCATCAAAACCATCGCCATTGACATCTCCCGCATCGCTGACCGATCCACCTGAAGAATCATTTGCAATGCCATCCAGGCGAAAACCGTTATTGCCGTCGAGGCTGGATAAATCCATCGCAGCATCAAAACCCGATGCCTTGCCAAACACCACGTAACTGGCACCGGCATATCTACCGTTCGAGTCGACACCATGAGCACCGATAAGCACATCATCAAAACCATCGCCATTCACGTCTCCGGCACCACTGACAGAAAAACCCGACTTATCACCTTGCTCTGCGCCATCCAGACGAAAACCGTTACTACCATTAAGACTGGATAATTCCATAGCGGCATCAAACCCCGATACCTTGCCAAACACCACATAACTGCTACCAGATGAGGATCCGTTTGGATTAGCACCGTTAGCACCGACAATCACATCATCAAACCCGTCACCGTTGATGTCCCCTGCACCACTAACCGAAAATCCCGCAGCGTCACGCTTCGCCACTTCAATCAAACTGAAGCCAATGTGGCCATCCAAGCTGGAAAGTTGCAATGAGGCATCAAAACCGGAAGCCTTGCCAAAAACCACGTAGGTCTTGCTCACGGAAAAATCGTTATAAGTACCAATAATTACATCGTCAAAACCATCGCCATTCACATCTCCGGCACTACTGACTGATCGACCCGACCGATCAGACACCGCTTCACCATCCAGACGGAAACCGTTACTGCCATCAAGATTGGCCAAATCCGTCGTAGCGTCAAAACCGGCGGCTTTGCCAAACACCACGTAGCTGGAGCCGGATGCAAAGATACCGTTCGAGGTGGCTCCCTGAGCCCCGACAATCACATCGTCAAAACCGTCGCCGTTCACGTCTCCGGCATCACTGACTGAACTACCGTAACCGCCTCCGTTGAGGCGAAAACCGTTACTACCGTTGAGACTGGACAGGCTCATGACGCCAGGTGGCGGTGGATTGGCGCTTACAGCCGTATCGATCCGAACTATCGTCCCTCGATTAGTATAGATATGATAATTCCCATCAATACCCCCGTCCCCCCAGCCCTTACTATTCACCCCGACGACACGATCTCCTGAATCGCCGTCGATAGTAAATGTATGCGTAGTGTCTGATAAGGTTAACAAATCTGAAAACGAGAATTTCAATGTGTTGTTTCCACTACCCGTCAGATCAATGGTCTCGATGCCCGTGATCTTGTCGTGGAAATCAGCCAAATCCAGATGAACACCGCTGCCAGCTAATTCCAAAGTATCGATGCCGGTACCGCCCTCCACCGATTGAAAGTCAAGATCAGGTAATGAAATGACATCGTCGCCGGCACCGCCCTGAAATATATCCGCCCCGCCGCCGCCAATCAGCGTATCGTTGCCGCCATTGCCCTCGAATCGCTCAGCTGCCGTGGTACCTGTAAATGTGTCATCCTCGTCTGAGCCCGTAAAAGACACTATGCCGCCGCTAAAGTTGCTGCTGCCAAATAGCACGTAGCTTGCGCCTGAGTTGTAGCCATTGACATCCGCTGTAGGAGCACCAACAAGCAAATCATCAAAACCATCGCCATTAATGTCCCCTGCGCCGCTGACCGATGTACCCGAAGCATCACCTGCAGCTACACCATCCAACCGGACGCCGGTGTCACTATCCAGACTGGATAGGTTAATCACCGCACCGAAACCCGCAGCCCTGCCAAACACCAAGTAACTGGAGCCGGAGTTCTCGCCGTTCGGATCAGTATAGGGAGCACCGACAAGCAGATCATCAAAACCATCGCCATTGACATCTCCGGCGTTGCTAACCGAAGCGCCCGAAAAGTCATCCGCCGCTACACCATCCAGGCGGAAACCGTTATTACCATCGAGACTGGATAGATTCATGGAGGCACTAAAACCTGAAGCCTTGCCAAACACTACATAGCTGGAACCGGAGTTCTCACCATTTGGATCGGCTCCTTGGGATCCGATAATCAAATCATCAAAACCATCATCGTTGACATCTCCGGCACTACTAACCGAAGCACCCAACCGATCATCCGCCGCCACACCATCGAGGCGAAAGCCGTTATTGCCATCGATGCTGGCTAGATCCGTAGTAAACCCCGAAGCCTTGCCAAACACTACATAGCTGGTGCCGGAGTTATCACCGTTCCGATCGGCACGCGGCCCACCGACAATCACATCATCAAAACCATCACTGTTGACGTCACCTGCACCACTGACCGAAGCACCAATATAATCACCAAATACTTCGTCCAAATTGAAGTCACCATCCACGTGGGCGTCAAACCCGGAAGCTTTACCGAACACCACATAGCTGACACCCCCGTAGGAACCACTAGCACCACCGGCAATAACATCGTCAAAACCATCGCCGTTAATATCTCCCGCGCTGCTGACTGAGAAAGAAGCCGAACCAAGAGAACCAGGACTCCCATCCAGAATGAAACCATTACTACCATCCAGGCTGGATAAATCCAGAGAAGCATTAAAACCTGATGCCTTACCAAACACCACATAACCGGCAATACCGGTGTAATAACTATTAGCGCCGACAATCACATCATCAAAACCATCGCCATTAACGTCTCCAGCACTGCTGACGGCCCTCGCTGACCCATTCAAACTGAAACCATTGCTGCCATCGAGGCTGGATAAATCCAGCGTGGCATTAAACCCGGACACTTTGCCAAATACCACGTAACTGGCGCCGGAACCATCGACAATAAAGTCATCAAAGCCGTCGCCATTAACATCCCCCGCATTGCTGACCGGTCCGCCCGCACCATCCACGCGGAAACCATTGCTGCCATCGAGGCTGGATAAATTAATTGTTGTTATTGCCATGATCATGGGTCCTTGCAAAATAATTGATCAATCAACCTGCTGGAAAAAGTAGCAGAAATAGCACACGCTATTTCATAAACTAATACCGTCAGATATTACGCCAGAAAAATCCTACCTACAACCGGGTAGTTTTTTATTGAGGGGCTTCTGAAGAACCCGTATTTGTCATTCCAAACGCAGTGAGGAATCTTAGGGAATCAACAGCATAGATTTCTCGCGATGCTCGAAATGACAGTTATTAAGGCCTGCGGTAGACTCGAGGGAACAGCGAGATGCTGATTATGTTTGAGATGAACTTGTCGACCATAACCAACGTTCCCTAAGCGAAATCCGCCGTCAAATTAATCCCGACCAACAAAACTGCTGCCTCAGGAGAAGCCGCTGCATCACTGGTGTAGGTATGAAAACCGCCTTGGATCCCACCATCCGCCCAGTCACCCTGGAGAATCACTCGATCACCCTCATTACCGTTTACTTTCAGGGTATTGCTGGTATCCGACAAATTGAGCACATCGGTTGCATTTAACGTCAATGTTTTGTCACCGCTACCACCGTGCAGGTAAATGATTTCGATGCCACTGATCTTGCCGCGCGCATCGGCCAAATCCAGATTCAGGTTGCCGCCCCCGCCCAAACTCAGGACGTCGCTGTTACCACTCCCACCGTCCGCCAACTGGAAGCCAAGATCGGATACCCGGATCCTGTCATTACCCGCGCCGCCATGAAACACATCTGCGCCGCCATGACCGATCATCCTGTCATTGCCATCGCCGGCGTCGAAAATATCCGCGGTTTGGGTGCCGATCAGATGATCGTTTCCAGGGGTGCCAGGATGGGTCACGGTACCGCCAGAGCCGATTCTACCAAACACCACGTAGCTGGAATCGGATTCCGGATTACCAACCATCAAATCATCCAAACCATCGCCATTCACATCTCCAGCGCTGCTGATCGAGGTTTTTGAAAATGAAACCACGATGCCATCCAGGCGGAAACCATTACTACCATCCAAATCGGATAAAGACAGCGTAGCGCTGAACCCTGAAGCCTTACCATACACGACGTAACTGACATCAGAATATTGTTGTGTTGCGGTAAAGTTTGTAGGTGCGGTTCTACCGACAATCAAATCGTCAAACCCGTCCCCGTTGAAATCTCCGGCATCGCTAACCCACATGCCATCCTCAAATTTTCCGATCATGCCATCCAGACGGAAACCGTTATTGCCGTCGAGGCTCGATAGATCCATCGCGGCACCAAAACCCGATGCCTTGCCAAACACCACATAACTGGAACCGGAATGATGACCTTTTAAACCAGCGCCTTGAGCACCAATAATCACATCATCAAAACCATCGCCATTCACATCTCCCGCATTGCTGACGGATCGACCCAAGATATCACCCTGTGCAATGCCATCCAGGCGGAAACCATTATTGCCGTCAAGGCTGGATAAATTCATGGCAGCATCAAATCCGGATGCCTTACCAAACAACACATAACTGGCACCGGAATAATTACCGTTCGAGTCGACACCATAAGCACCGATCAGCACATCATCAAAACCGTCGCCATTGACATCCCCGGCACCGCTGACTGAAAAGCCCGACTGATCACCTTGCTCTGCGCCATCCAGGCGGAAACCGTTACTACCATTAAGGCTGGATAAATTCATTTCAGCATCAAAACCGGAAGCCTTGCCAAACACCACGTAACTCGAACCGGATTGACTACTGCCATTCGCATCGGCATGAAAAGCGCCCACAATCACGTCATCAAAACCATCACCGTTGACATCCCCCGCACCGCTAACCGAAAGTCCTGCAGAATCACGCATCTCCACTTCATTCAAGCCGAAGCCGTTACTACCATCGAGACTGGATAAATCCATCGCAGCGTCAAAACCTGAAGACTTGCCAAACACCACGTAGGTGGTATTCACGGAAAAATCGTTATAAGAACCGATAATTACATCGCCAAAACCATCGCCATTCATATCCCCTGCACTGCTGACTGATCTACCCGACCGATCGTATCCCACCACGCCATCCAGACGGAAACCGTTACTACCATCGAGGCTGGATAAATCCATCGCAGCGTCGAAACCGGTAGCCTTGCCAAACACCACGTAGCTGGAGCCAGCGCCGGAAATAGTATTCGGATTACTGAAGGGAGCGCCGATAATCACATCATCGAAACCGTCACCATTCATATCCCCTGCACTGCTGACTGATCTGCCCGAATAATCCCCTGCTCCATCCAGGCGGAAACCGTTACTGCCGTTGAGACTGGTCACGCTCATGACGCCAGGTGGCGGTGGATTGGCGCTTACAGCCGTATCGATCCGAACTATCGTCCCTCGATTAGTATAGATATGATAATTCCCATCGATACCGCCATCCCCCCAGCCCTTACTATTCACGCCAACGACCCTGTCGCCTGCATTGCCGTGGATCGTAAACGTGTGCGTAGTGTCCGATAGGGTGAGCAAATCTGAAAACGAGAATGTCAGCGTATTGTCTCCACTGCCCGTCAGATCAATGGTCTCGATGCCGACGATTGTGTCGTGAAAACCAGCCAGATTTAAATGGACACCGCCACCGGTCACTGCCAAAGTATCAATACCGGTACCGCCATCCACCGATTGGAAGCCAAGTCCAGACAAGGAAATGACATCATCACCGGCACCGCCCTGAAATACATCCGCCCCGCCGCCGCCAATCAGGGTATCGTTGCCGCCATTACCCTCGAAGCGCTCCGCTGCCGTGATGCCGGTAAACGTGTCATCCCCGTCCGTACCTATAAAAGTCACTGTGCCACTAAAGTTGCTGCTGCCGAATATCACGTAACTGGCACCGGAATTATTACCGTTCGAACCGGCATAAAGTGACCCAATAAACAAATCGTCAAAACCATCGCCATTGACGTCTCCTGCGGTGCTGACTGAATATCCCGATCGGTTATTCGCCGCCACACCATCCAGGCGGACGCCCATATTGCTGTCCAGACTGGAAAGGTTAATCGTGGCACCAAAACCCGAAGCCTTACCAAACACCACGTAACTGGATCCGGAGTTTTCACCGTTCGGATCAGCCAAAGCAACACCGATAAGTAAATCAGCAAAACCGTCACCGTTGACATCACCGGCATTGCTCACCGAACCGCCCGAAGAATCATTCTCCGCGACTCCATCCAGACGAAAACCATTATTGCCGTCGAGGCTGGATAAATCCATCGCAGCACTAAAACCGGAAGCCTTGCCGAATACCACATAACTCGAACCGGATTTCTCGCCATTCGAATCAGCTTCCGAAGCACCAATAATCACATCATCAAAACCATCGCCGTTGACATCCCCGGCATTACTAACTGATAAACCTGAACGATCATTTATAGTCTCACCATCCAGGCGAAACCCGTTACTGCCATCCAAGTTAGAAAGATCAAGCGTGGCATCAAAGCCCCCTGACTTTCCGAAAACCACATAACTGGAGCCATATCCAAAACCATTTGGATTTGCGTGAGGCGCTCCAACAATCACATCATCAAAACCATCGCCGTTGATGTCGCCCGCGCTGCTGACTGAAGTACCCAAGTCGCTATACGTCGCCCCTCCAATCAATTGAAAACCATTGGTGCCATCCAAATCAGACACATTCATCTGAGCATTAAATCCTCCAGCCTTGCCAAATACGACATAGCTGTCATCTATGTCGTTAAAAGTAAAGGAAGTGGGTGCACCAAGAATTAAATCATCGAAACCATCGCCATTCATGTCTCCGGCGCTACTAACATGACTGCCATCCGATCTAAACTGTGTCACACGAAAGCCATTACTTCCATCCAAACTCGATAGGTCCATCGTAGGACTAAAGCCCGAAGACTTACCAAATACCACATAACTGTAACCAATATCAAAAGGATAGAGCGCGGAGGTAGAGTCACGTAAATGCGCCCCAACCAGCACATCATCAAAACCATCGCCGTTGATATCCCCAGCATTGCTGATCGAATCCATTTGTATCGAATAATTACTATAGCTGTACAAAATGGCTTCTCCATCCAGGCGAAAGCCGTCAGTACCATCGAGACTGGATAAATCCATCGCAGCATCGAAACCGGCAGCCTTGCCGAATACCACGTAACTGGAACCGGAATTGCTACCGTTCGGATCAGCGCCAAAGGCCCCTATAATCACATCATCAAAACCATCGCCATTGACATCCCCGGCATTACTGACCGATTTTCCCGAAAAATCATCTTCTGCTACGCCATCTAAACGGAAACCGTTACCGCCATTGAGACTGGATAAATCAATTGTTGTTAGTGCCATAATTTATGTTCCTAAAATGTAAATTCCCATCCATTCTCTCCTAATTTAGGAATTATTTCATTCCCTCATTGCATCATGATAACCATTTGATTCTTTGCAAAAACGATATCGATTGAAAACAAGTAGCATGGCATCAAACCACCGGAAAATCCGTTGTCACGTTCGCGCCCACCAACAGCACCGCGTCGCCCTGCGTATAAGCGTGGAAATAACCATCGCCGCGCGCGCCTTCGTCCGCCCAGCCGCTGCTCAGCCCGATGATATGATCGCCGGCATTCCCGTTGACTTTCAGGGTATTCGTACTATCCGACAGGTTGATCAATCCCGCTGCGGTTAACGTTACCGCATTGTCGCCGTTGCCGTACAGGCAAATGGTCTCAATGCCGATGATGTTGCCGCCCAGGCTGTTTAAATCCAGGTTCAAATCCTTGCCGGTCAGATGCAGGGCATCGTTGCCGGCGCCACCTTCGACCAACTGGAAATTCAGATCGGACACACGAATATTGTCGTCGCCCGCACCGGCACCAAACACATCCGCGCCACCGCGACCGATTATGTTGTCGTTGCCGTCGCCGGCGTCGAAAATATCCGCCGCCGAGCTGCCAATCAGATTATCGTTGCCGGGGGTGCCGGGGTGGGTAACATTTGTACCGCCAAAATCGCTGCGGCCAAAGATGATATAGCTGGAGCCAGAATCACGTCCGTTCGGATCAGCGCCAGGAGCACCAATGATCAAATCATCAAAACCATCGCCATTAATGTCTCCCGCACCGCTCACCGAATTCCCTGCCATATCATAACGATCCACGCCTCTTATTAGGAGACCATTATTGTCAATTAGACTGGATAAACTCACTATGGCATCAAATCCCGAGGCCTTTCCGAACATCACGTAACTAGCGCCTGACCTATCGCCAGTTCCATCGTATGATGAAGCTTCAGGTAAACCAATAATCAAATCATCGAAGCCATCGCCATTGACATCGCCGGCAGAACTAAACGCTACGCTTGGGAAACCTGAAGTGGCACTATTCAATTGGAAACCGTTGCTGCCATCTAGATTAGCTAAATCCATCGCAGCATCAAAATCCGTTGCTTTGCCAAATACCACATAGCTACCGCCGTTATAACCTTCCTGGTTAACGCCGCTAGACCCGACAATTAAATCATTAAAACCATCACCATTCACATCGCCGGCAGAACTGACTGATGCGTTCAAATAACTATGTTTTTCTACACCATTAATAAGACGAAAACCGTTGCTACCATCCAAAGTAGATAAATCCATCGCAGCATCGAAACCGGAGGCTTTACCAAATACCACATAATCGGAGCTAGGAGCAGCACGTCCATTCGAATCAGTTCCAAATGCACCGACAATCAAGTCGTCAAACCCATCACCATTGACATCACCCGCATTACTAACGGATCTGCCTGCCCCATCATATTTTGACGCACCATCTAAACGAAAACCGTTATTACCGTTGAGGCTGGCTAAATCCAGCGTAGCATTAAAACCAAATGCACTACCGAATACAACATAACTAGAACCGGAAGCATTGCCATTAAAATCAGCAGATGGATTACCTACAATCAGATCATCAAAACCATCACCATTGACATCACCCGCATTACTCGAGTTGATAAACCCATCCAGCTTAAATCCATTATTTCCATCCAGATTGGATAAATTCATCGCGGCATCAAAATTTGATGCTTTACCAAATACCACATAATCGGTCCCCCATGCACCAACGATCAAATCATCAAAACCATCGCCATTCACGTCACCTGCATCACTCACCGATCTGCCTGAGCTATCAAATTCTGGTAAGCCATCCAATCGGAAACCGTTATTACCGTCAAGGCTGGCTAAATCCAACGTAGCATTAAAACTAGATGCTTTACCGAATACGACATAACTAGAACCCGATCTATTGCCGCCAAAATCAGTATAAGGGGCCCCAATAATCACATCATCAAACCCATCGCCATTAACGTCTCCCGCATTGCTGACTGAATAGCCTGATTCATCATCATTAGATACCCCATCCAGGCGGAAGCCGTTGTCACCATTCAGCTCGCTTAAGCTGATCACGCCGCGAACCGGCAAGTCTGTGGTAATAGATGAAAATACCCGTAGCACCGTGCCGGAATTCGTATAAATATGATAATTGCCTTCCATACCTTCATCCAGCCAGCCGTCTTTGAGCCCCACCACTTGACCACCGCCATCAATAGTAAAGATATTGGTCGTATCAGATAAACTCAGCAAGTCTTGCAAGGTTAATGTCAATGTATTAGAGCCGAACCTGTCCAGATCAATCGTTTCAATGCCATGGATCGTCTCGCGAAAATTGGCCAGATCCAGATTCAAATCAATAGCGCCTGACAGTTCCAGGATGTCAGTGCCGGTTCCGCCGTCCAGCGACTGGAAATCAAGATCCGGCACGTTGATGATATCGTCGCCGTCCTCTCCCTGAAACACATCCCTGCCGCCACGACCGATCATGATGTCATTGCCGTTGCCGGCTTCAAAACGTTCCGCCGTCGTCGTGCCCGTCAGAACATCATCTCCGGGCGTCCCCGAAAAAACCGCCTCGCCGGCAAAGTTCTTTTTGCCGAATATGACATAACTGGCGCCGGATCTTTCGTCGGCATAGGGAGCACCCACAATCAAATCATCAAAACCATCGTTGTTGACATCCCCTGCAGTGCTGACGGATGTACCTGCACGATCACCGGAAACGCCTTCGAGGCGAAAACCGTTATTGTCCACGATGCTGGATAAATTCATCACCGCATCGAAACCGGATGCCTTGCCGAATACGACATAACTGGCTGGATTATCATAAAAACGTCCGGGCGCACCGACAATCAAATCATCAAAACCATCGCCATTCACATCCCCAGCCGTGCTGGCCGATTTACCTGAAAAAGCCTCTCGTGCCGCGCCATCCAAACGAAAACCATTATTACCATCAAGATTCGATAAGTTCATGGCAGCATCAAAACCGGACGCCTTGCCAAATACCACATAGCTGGAACCTGAGTTCTCTCCATTCGGATCGGCATCAGAAGCACCGATAATCACATCGTCAAAACCGTCTCCGTTGACATCTCCCGCAGCGCTGAAGATCGCACTCATCGCAAAAGGAGAATGCGTTACCGCACCATCCAATCTGAAACCGTTATTGCCATCAATGGCGGATAAATTCATCGCAGCATCAAAACCGGCCGCCTTACCGAACACGATATAACCACCAGTGGAAGTACCCATGATGGCATCATCAAAACCATCGCCATTGACATCTCCAGCACTACTGACCGATGCACCCGCATAATTTCGCTTCCCTGCTCCGTCCAAACGAAAACCATTGGTACCGTCAAGGCTGGCTAAATCCAACACATCGCTGAAAGCGGAAGCTTTTCCAAACACCACGTAGCCGGCTCCGTAACCGTAGGAGTAATAGTTATACTCAGAGCTATATCTTGGGCCAGCGCTAGGGGAGCCGACGATCACATCATCAAAGCCATCACCGTTGATATCTCCGGCATCGCTGATAACCGCTCCGTGCGAACCAAAATGAGGATCCGCACCTTCCAGACGAAACCCGTCATTGCCATCAATGTCAGATAAATTCATCGTGGCATCAAAACCGGATGCCTTGCCGAATACCACGTAGCCGCCATCGGGCGCACCGATAATTACATCATCAAAACCATCGCCATTCAAATCTCCCGCGCTGCTAACCGCTGCATAAGTGTATACGCCACCCAATCGGAAACCGTCACGACCATCAAGATCGACTAGATTCATCGAGGCATCAAAAGCGGATGCCTTGCCGAATACCACATAACTGACGCCGGAGTATCCACCATTCAGCTTAACTCTGGGAGCACCGACAATCACATCATCAAATCCATCGCCATTCACATCTCCCGCATTGCTGACCAATTTTCCCGAATCCAGACGGAAACCATTATCCCCGTTGATGTTAGCAAGACTGAGCACACCGCGTGTCGGCAGATCCGTATTCACGTCCGAATCCACACGCAGCGTCGTTCCGTCATTGGTATAAATATGATAATTGCCGTCCATGCCCTCGTCCGTCCAACCATCATCGGCGAGTCCGATAACATGGTCATTCGTATTGCCGTTCACGGTAAAAACAGACGTAGTCTCTGACAGGCTGAGCAAATCCGCTAAAGTCAAGGTCAATGAATTCATGCTTAATTGATTGCCAGCGAAACCCTCCAAGCCGATCAAATCAATCGTCTCGATTCCTGTGATCCTGCCTTTAAAATCGCCGAGGTCCAAATCCAGATTACTATACCCCGTTAATTCCAGGATATCGGCCCCCGTTCCGCCGTCGAGGGATTGAAAAGCAAGGTCAGGCACCAGAATTGTGTCGTCACCAGCGTCTCCCTGAAACACATCCGCGCCGCCACGGCCCAACAGGATGTCGTTGCCATCACCTGCTTCGAAGCGCTCCCCGGTTGCGGTGCCCGTCAGCGTGTCGTCTCCCGATGTGCCCAGATATAGCGCCTCACTGGCAATAAAATTGCCGCCGAAGATCACATACCCGGCACCGATTGCCCCAACAATCAAATCGTCAAAACCATCGGCATTGACATCGCCGGCCGTGCTGACCGATTTTCCGGAATGATCATTCGCCGCCACGCCATCGAGACGAAAACCGTTACCGCCGTTGAGGCTGGATAGATTGATCGCCGCAGCAAAACCGGATGCCTTGCCAAACATCACATAACTGGCGCCGGGAGCGGAAGAATTATAGTTACTACTAGCATTCGGATCGGCATCCGCAGCACCGATAATCAAGTCATCGAAACCATCGCCGTTGACATCCCCGGCCGTGCTAACTGATTTCCCCGAAAGATCATACTCTGCCACGCCATCCAGACGAAAACCGTTACTGCCGTTAAGGCTGGATAAAGTGATCGCGGCATCAAAACCGGATGCCTTGCCAAACACCACGTAACTGGCGCCGGGACCGGCGAAATTGAGAAAACTGCTATCGTTGGGGTCAGCGAAGGCAGCACCAACGATTACATCATCGAAACCATCGCCATTGACATCCCCGGCAGTACTCACCGATAAGCCCGATCGATCGCCTTCTGCAACGCCATCCAGGCGAAAACCGTCGCTGCCATCAAGACCGGATAGATTCATCGCGGCATCGAACCCCGATGCCTTGCCAAACACCACGTAACTGGCGCCACTACCGTCACCGTTGCCGTCGGCATAAGTAGCACCCACGATCAAATCATCAAAGCCATCGCCATTGACGTCCCCGGCATCGCTAACCGAAGTGCCCGCACGATCATATGGCGTCGCCCCATCCAGACGGAAACCGTTATTGCCATCAAGATTGGATAAATTCACCACGGCATTAAAATCCGATGCCTTGCCAAAGACTACGAAGCTGGCACCGGCTTGGGTACCGTTCAAATTGGCATACGAAGCCCCCACAATCAAATCATCGAAGTCATCGCCATTGACGTCTCCGGCAGTGCTGACCGAACCACGTGTAAAGCCATCCACCGCCGTACCATTCAAACGGAAACCGCTTTTACCATCCAGATCGGATAAGCTCAATGTAGCATCAAACCCCGATGCCTTGCCAAAAACCACGTAATCATTATCTAAAGCGCCGACGATCACATCGTCAAACCCATCGCCATTGACATCGCCGGCGTTACTTACAGAGATCCCGGCGCTGGAATACTTATCTCCATTCAATCGAAATCCGTTATCGCCATCAAGGCTGGATAAGTTGATCCCCGCATCAAACCCGGCCGCCTTGCCGAACACCACATAACTGGAACCGGAGTACCTGCCGTTCGGATCGGCTTTATAAGCACCGACAATCACATCATCAAAACCATCGCCATTGACGTCCCCGGCATTACTGACCGAGCCACGAGAAGCATTATCCGCTGCGAATCCCTCCATGCGAAAACCGTTACCGCCATTCAGAATGGATAAATTAATGATCGGTATGGCCATGATCGATACTCCTTAAAAATAATTTTCGATAAGTTCCTGCATCATTCAGAAATTGTTTCATTCCCTCATTTCATTGTTCCATGGTGATCCGGTGCTTTTCCGCAGCGGTATCGACAGAAAACCGTCCGCGTGAAATCAAACCAGCGGAAAATCCGTTGTCACGTTCGCGCCCACCAACAGCACCGCGTCGCCCTGCGTATAAGCGTGGAAATAACCATCGCCGCGCGCGCCTTCGTCCGCCCAGCCGCTGCTCAGCCCGATGATATGATCGCCGGCATTCCCGTTGACTTTCAGGGTATTCGTACTATCCGACAGGTTGATCAATCCCGCTGCGGTTAACGTTACCGCATTGTCGCCGTTGCCGTACAGGCAAATGGTCTCAATGCCGATGATGTTGCCGCCCAGGCTGTTTAAATCCAGGTTCAAATCCTTGCCGGTCAGATGCAGGGCATCGTTGCCGGCGCCACCTTCGACCAACTGGAAATTCAGATCGGACACACGAATATTGTCGTCGCCCGCACCGGCACCAAACACATCCGCGCCACCGCGGCCGATCAGGTTGTCGTTGCCGTCGCCGGCGTCGAAAATATCTGCCGCGGATGTGCCGATCAGATTATCGTTACCAGGAGTGCCAGGGTGAGTAACATCTGGATAGCTAAAGTCACTTCTGCCGAATATTATGTAACTGGAGCCGGAAGAATAGCCGTTCGGATCAGCTTGAGGCGCACCGACGATCAAATCATCAAACCCGTCACCGTTGACATCTCCGGCGCCGCTAACCGATGCGCCAAAAGCATCGCTTCCCACTACCCCATCCAAGCGAAAACCATTTTTACCATCCAGACTGGCTAAATCCATCGCCGCTTCAAAACCGGATGCCTGGCCAAACACCACATAACTGGAACCGGTGCCGCTCGAGTTATTGCCATTCGAAGCAGCATTGGGAGCACCGATAATCAAATCATCAAACCCGTCACCATTCACATCTCCTGCACTACTGACCGAACTGCCCGATTCGTCATATGGTGCCGCCCCATCCAGCCGGAAACCATTATTGCCATCCAAACTGGACAAACTTATCGCGGCGTCAAACCCTAAAGCTTTACCAAATACCACGTAACTGGCGCCGGTGTGGTATCCATTCGAGGTAGCACCTTCGGCACCAACAATCACATCATCAAAACCGTCGCCGTTAATGTCTCCTGCATTGCTGACTGGAGTGAGGAAAAAGCCTGTCTCGACTCCATCCAGACGGAATCCATTACTACCATTGAGATTGGATAAATCCAAGGCAGCTTTAAAACCGGCAGCCTGGCCAAACACCACGTAACTGGAACCGGAATTTTCGTCATTTGGGTCAGCCCTCGAAGCGCCGATAATCACATCATCAAAACCATCGCCGTTGACATCCCCGGCATCGCTCACCAAACTGCCCGAATAATCAGATACTGCCACTCCATCCAAACGAAACCCATTACTGCCATCGAGACTAGATATATCCAGTGCAGCTTCAAAACCGTTCGCTTTGCCGAACACCACGTAGCTGGAACCGGCGTTGTAGTTGCCGTTCGGACTAGCAAAGAGAGCCCCGATAATCACATCATCAAAACCATCTCCATTGATGTCTCCTGCATTGCTGACAGAGCCACCAAATAGATCATACGCCTTCACCCCATCGAGACGAAATCCATTGCTGCCATTGAGGCTGGATAAATCCATCGCTGCGCTAAAACCGGCAGCCTGGCCAAACACCACATAACTGGAACCGGACTCCAAGCCGTTCGCGGCAGCTCCAGGAGCGCCGATAATCAAATCATCATTTCCATCACCATTCACGTCTCCTGCATTGCTAACCATAAGACCTGATTGTTCATGAGTTTTCCCATCCAGACGAAATCCATTACTACCATCGAGACTGGATAAATTCATTGCTGCGCTAAAACCGACAGCCTGGCCAAACACCACATAACTGGAACCGGAATTTTCGTCATTTGGGTCAGCCCTCGAAGCGCCGATAATCACATCATCAAAACCATCACCATTTACATCCCCAGCATTGCTCACCGAACTACCCGAGAAATTAAATACTGCCGTTCCATCCATGCGAAAACCATTATTGCCGTTGAGATTGGATAAGTGAATACTGGTAATTGCCATGATCAGAGCTCCTTCAAAAAAGATTCATCAGAAATAACCGATACGAAAAATATCTACTTTTCTGACATTTTTACCAACGAAAAGAAGCAATGCTACGACGGAAAGGTTCCGATGACAATCTCGAAGGTTTTGATATTAATATGATTCATATGATTCAGAAAACTACTGGAAACAACTATGATTCCGAGCACAGCGAAAAATCTACAGATTGATTCCCGAAGATCCCTCACTTCGTTTCGAATAACAAATGGGGGAAAACTTAGTGTCCTGCATACAGCCTGTCGACTTCCGCCTTATATTTCTCCAGCACTTTTGTGCGCTTCAGCTTCATCGTCGGCGTCAGCAAACCGTTTTCTACATTCCACGGCTCCGGAATGATTGCGACTCGGCGTATTTTGGCATAGCCCGGAAACTCACTCGTTTGGTGAGTGATTTTATCCAACAAAATTTCCTCAATTTGCTGTCTTTGTTGCTCATTATTCAAATGATCCTTCAGGCCATATTGTGCGACGAACTCTTGCCCACGAGCCGGATTCAGAACCACCAGAACACTGAGATAAGAGCGCATCTCACCGATCAGCATCACCTGTTCAAATAACGGATCGCGCAAAATCGCTGCTTCCATATCCGCCGGCGGTACTTTTTCACCCGTAGACAACACAATGATTTCTTTCAGCCGCCCGGTGATGGTGACATGGCCTTGTGCATCAATGGTTGCGATATCGCCGGAATTGAGCCAACCATCCGGTGAGATGACTGCTTTCGTCGCTTCCTCATTATTCCAATAACCCAGCATCACATTCGGCCCACGGATCAGCAACGCATTATTCTCGCCCAGTTTGACCTCCACGCCGGGAATCGGCAAACCGACACTGGCTGGTACATTATCTTCCAGCCGGTTGGCACAAGCGACCGGACTGCTTTCCGTCATGCCATAACCTTGCAGAATCGGCAATCCCAGACCGATGAAAATACGTGAAACTTCCGGCGATAACGCTGCACCGCCACTCATCACAAAACGTAGCCGACCGCCCAACTTACTCATCACTTTATCCGCCACCAATTTTTCCAATAGTGGCCACAGCACATGCGACAGTTTCTGATAGCCCCTTCCCTGCTGACACTCAAAACGAGTATAGCCCACGTCTACCGCAAAATTAAATAACCAGCGCGCAAAACCGGAGCCTTCGGCAAGTTTTGCGCGGATGCCTGCATACACTCGTTCATAGATGCGCGGCACTGAGATTAGCAATGTCGGTTGGATAGTCAGCAGGTCTTCCTGCAATTGCGGAATCGAGCGTGCATAAGCAATGGTGGCGCCGCACATCATCGGCACATAGCAGCCCGCGGTACGTTCAAAGGTATGTGACAGCGGCAAAAAGGACAGCAACAAATCCTCGGGCACGACCGGGACCACTTGTAAGCAGCTAAAAGCGTTGCTCAGTATATTATGATGACTCAGCATAACGCCTTTAGGGCGACCTGATGTACCCGAAGTATAAATAATTGTCGCAAGGCTCTGCGGATCACTGTTGATATGTTGGACTTCGTTAGCGTGAGTCGGCAGCCAATCCCAGGCTGATACCACCGCACCGTCACGTAAATTCATGTCGCTTTGCTCAAACGACTTCAGCAGAACAATCCGCTGCAATCCTTTTATTTGATCAGGTATCGCCAGGAACGCCTGCCATTGCTCCGAGTGTTCCAGCAACAATAGCTTCACATTCGCATCATTAATGACATAAGCCGCATTTTCAACCCGATCATCCGTGTATAAAGGAATAACCACCAATCCAAGACCCAGCGCCGCCTGCTCGAACATCACCCATTCCGGGCAATTTCTCATCATCACCGCCACCCGGTCACCCGGCACGAGCGATTCTTTCGTGAGTGCTAACTGCCAACGGGCAACGAACTGGTTCATCTGTTCCCAGGTGTAATCGCTCCATTCCTCGCAAACCGGATTGAAATAGCGATAAGCCACTTTCTGCGGTGAACGTTGTACACGTTCTTTAAAAAGCCCATCCAGTGTTTTTGCTTGCTCTACCGGAATGATGCTCGCCATCCTGTCTTGCTCAACTTGCATAGCTTTTCCCTTTATCGAAATCTCAGTCAATAGTGCCAGCTCGAACGCCATGTGGATCTTCTGCTTCCTTACCAAAATCAGCAGGAAAATCATCCACCTTCACCACCCGGCTACGCAGATCTTTCAGTTTATTCAACAAATCGGCTTCTGCCGCAGTAATGACCTTCAATTGCAATGCTTGTGCAATTTTTTCATCGCCTCTGGCAGTAATTTGACGCAATTTAGTCGCTTCTCGCAGTTTGGCTTCAGCCGCACCGCACTCGATAACACATTGCAAGGCTTGTTCCAGATCCGCCATCGGCTCGCTACCTGCCACAGGCACATAAACACCCGCCGTCAATCGATCACGCGTAACACCCGGTTCCATCATGAGTCTGGCAATGTCATGCGCCAGCGCATCGGTGGGTGGTTTGCAGCGTTTACCGAGGGGAAAAACCAATGCGCGTAGCAAGCAAATCCACGCAATATGTGCCGGGAAATTCGCCAGAAATTCATCCAATGCCTGTTGCAAGCGATAAATGGCATCCTGCATCGACCAGTGCAGCAACGGCAAATCCGTATTGGGCCGACCATCGTCTTCAAAGCGTTTCAATGTCGCCGAGCACAAATATAGCATGCTCAGCATATCGCCCAGCCGAGCGGATAATCTTTCTCTACGTTTGAGCGAACCGCCCAAGCGCATCAATCCGATATCGGCGATACAGGCAAAGCTGGCGGAGAAACGTGCCAATTGGCGATAATAAACCGCCGTTTCCGGCGCACTGTTTTCCGGCACAATGTCTTTAATATAATTGCCGAACAACGCGTAAATTAAACTGTTCGCCGTATTACGCAACGTAAACTTCGCATGCCCGATCAAGGCTTCATCAAACGCCCGCGATGCACGATCGGGATTGTTATCATGCGTTGCATTGACTTCTTTCAACAGATAAGGATGACAGCGAATCGCGCCCTGACCAAAAATAATCATGTTGCGCGTCAGAATATTGGCGCCTTCCACCGTGATACTCACGGGAATTTGTTGATAAGTGCGCCCCAGATAGTTTCTCGGACCGATGCAAATGCCCTTGCCACCATGGATATCCATCGCATCACTAATCGCCTGACGTCCGCGCTCGGTCAGATGATATTTGACGATCGCCGAAGCCACTGAAGGTTTTTCACCCAGATCGACCGCACCAGCGGTCATCACCCGCGCGGCATCCATCATGTACGTATTGCCGCCGATACGCGCCAAGGCTTCCTCAATGCCTTCAAAATAACCGATCGGTGTCTTGAATTGCGTACGCACCCGGCTATAAGCACCGCTGGTGCGAGCCGCCAATTTTGCCGCACCGACACTGGTAGCCGGCAATGAAATAGCACGCCCTGCCGCCAGACAATTCATCAGCATGCGCCATCCTTGCCCAACCCCCTCCTGCCCACCAATGATCCAATCCATGGGAATGAAAACTTCTTTTCCTGAATTGGGACCATTCTGAAATACGCCATTGAGCGGATAATGACGCCGTCCGATATTCACGCCTGGCGTTTTAGTCGGGATTAATGCCAGGGTGATGCCTAAATTCTCTTCGCCACCCAGTAATCGATCCGGGTCATATAATTTGAAGGCGAGCCCTAATAGTGTCGCGATCGGCCCCAGCGTGATATAGCGTTTCTCCCAGGTCACGCGCATACCCAAGACATCCTGTTTACCGTCATACTCGCCACGGCACACAATGCCAAAATCCGGCATCGCACCGGCATCGGATCCGGCTTCCGGTGAAGTCAATGCAAAACAAGGTACTTCCAGGCCCTTGGCAAGACGCGGCAAATAATATTCTTTCTGTTTCTCAGTACCATAATGCAACAACAATTCCGCCGGTCCGAGCGAGTTCGGCACCATCACCGTCACTGCCGCCGTGCCGCTTCGAGAGCCAATTTTCATCACGACTTCAGAATGCGCCAATGCTGAAAAACCGTAGCCGCCATATTGCTTGGGGATAATCAAGCCAAAGAAGCCATTTTCCTTGATAAATTGCCACACTTCCGGCGGCAGATCTTTCAACTCATGCGTAATCTGCCATTCATCCAGCATCGCGCATAACTGCTCCACCGGACCATTGAGAAAAGCTTGTTCCTCCGAAGTTAGCTGCGGCTTAGGGTATGCCAGCATTTTTTTCCAGTCCGGTTTTCCACTGAATAAATCGCCTTCCCACCAAACCGTACCGGCATCCAATGCTTCCTGTTCCGTTTGAGATATCTGCGGAAGCATTTTACGAAAAATTTTCAATATCTGATTGCTAACCAGCAAACGACGTATCGTAGGAACCGCTAAAATCAAACTGGCGACTGCAACCAACAACAAGATGACATAGAAGAGAAACAGGAGCATGGTATTTTCCCCATAATGAGTGAAGCCCGATCCAGTGACGCACATAACACCGATTGTGCAAAACCTGAATCAGACGTATAAAATTCAGCATCCGTTTTAACCTAGAAACCTCAGTTGGACCAGGTAAAGTGTATGGTTCTGAGGGTACAGGGCAAGATGCAACGACGCGAAATGGTCATTCCATTTCAAGAAGTTGCAACGCTGCAATGTATTCTCAAAACCATGCAATTCGCCTCGTAGCAAACTCACTCAACAGGTGGAATAGTAAGCTATTGAAAAAATTAATAATTCACAATGCTCAATATCCATTCGAGCGACCAACTGAGGTTCCTAGGTTTAAAAGCCTACAGTCTCAAATTTACAGGATAATCGTTCAAATCCCTACTTTAACACTGAAGTTTTGTAAAAATATTGTTGTGTAATTCATACACTCATTTTCCAGTACCCTACTTCTTTTCTGATTCTAACCATTGTTTTAATGAATGCAGGTGAAAAATTGAATGATTCAGTCAACACGACGTCTGCGTGGTCTCCACTCAGGATTCCCGTTTTTCGTATGCTATGGATGGCAACCCTGGCATCAAACATCGGGACCTGGATGCATGATATCGGTGCCAGCTGGTTAATGACCTCGCTGTCACCCACACCCGTGATGGTGGCGCTGATCCAAACTGCCACTACTTTACCCATTTTCCTATTGGCCATGCCGGCGGGTGCCTTGGCCGACATCATCGATCGGCGCCGCTATCTGATCGTGGTGCAGCTATGGCTGGCGCTGGTTGCCGGACTACTGGGATTTCTGACACTGACTGGGATTACCTCGGCATGGAGCCTGATCGCGTTGACGTTTGCGATGGGGATTGGGTCAGCGATGATGATGCCAGCGTGGGCGGCGATAACACCGGAGCTGGTACCACGCGCCGAGTTACAGTCCGCGATTGCGTTGAACGGACTCGGGATCAACGTGGCACGTGCAATTGGTCCGGCACTGGCCGGGGTGATTATCTCCTTTTCCGGGCCTGGTGCGGTATTTGTTCTGAACGCGCTGTCGTATCTCCTGGTCATTATCGCTTTGATACGTTGGCAACGCGAAGCACCGATCAGTGAGTTACCGAGTGAACGATTCTTTAGTGCACTACGCTCCGGCTTTCGTTTCGCGCGCCACGCGCCCGACCTCCAGGCCGCAGTCATGCGTGGGCTGGGATTTTTTCTATTTGCAAGTGCTTCCTGGGCTTTATTGCCCATGCTGGTCAAAAGCTTGGCCAATGGCGGGCCGCAAACATTCGGTATCTTAGTAGGCTGTATCGGTGCCGGTGCAGTCATCGGCGCACTCATATTACCGAAGCTTCGTGAAAAAATTTCACGCGATCGGTTGGTCGCATTGGCAACCGTCGTATACGCAAGCGCCATGGCTGCATTGGCGACCTTCAATCAACTGATTCTCTTGTGTTTGGCGATGGCCGTGAGCGGTATTGCATGGATCACTGTCTTGTCGTCGCTCCAGGTGGCAGCGCAAATGGCACTCCCTAATTGGGTGCGGTCACGCGGACTCGCCGTCTTTATGGCGGTCATGATGGGCTCCATGGCACTCGGCAGTCTGTTGTGGGGCAAAGTCGCGGAAATAACAAGTATTTCAGAAGCGCTGATCATCGCAGCGATGGGTGCGGTGGTAGCCGTAGCGCTCACCTGGCGCTGGCGCATCGGCGGTATCGAGAAAATCAATCTCACCCCTTCGATGCATTGGCCCGCACCAATGGTACATGACGCAGTGACACATGATCGCGGCCCTGTTCTGGTGACGATTCAGTACCAAGTTCGAAGCGACAGAACGGGTGAATTTCTAACGACGATTCGCGAACTCGGCAAACGCCGTTGCCGGAACGGTGCTTACGCTTGGGGTGTATTTGAACATACCGAGCATCCCAATCACTTCATTGAATTCTTCAGCATCGAATTCTGGCTCGAACACTTGCGTCAGCATGAACGCGTAACCGATGCGGATCGCGTTTTACAGACAGAACTTCACGCTTTACTCGTCGCCGGGAGTAAACCCGTAGTCACGCATTATGTGGCACCCAAATTTCCCATTGGAAAACAATAAAATGAAAATCGCACGGTCTCATCAGAACAATTACGTAGCGCTATGATTTGTTATTGATTTGAATGAACTCGACAAATCCGGCCAAAAAATCCTCAAGCTGCTTACGCACCGCTGCATCCGTCATTTCACCGGATTCATTGAAGATTTGATGCGCCCGGGATACCAATAACCGTCCACCGAACCATGGCCGCGTACCCAATGTCCGCAACACCGGCAACCAGGCGTTCTGGGATAATACCGTACCGAATCCACCGGGCGTCGCACCGATCACCACAACCGGGCGATTTCCGAAAATCCGTGCAGTTTCGCCGGGTGGCCGCGACAGCCAATCTAACGCATTTTTGAATACCCCCGGCATGGAATTGTTGTATTCCGGCGTAGCCATCAATAATCCATCAGCAGCAGCAATTTGTTCTTGCAGCGTAATGACTGCCGACGGGATTCCTTCGATAGTCTCCAGATCACCGTCATAAAGCGGGATGCCTTTGAGTGTAGCAATTTCAAGCGCAACACCCTGAGGTGCTAGTTCGCTAGCAGCGCGTAACAATGCACTATTGTAAGAATTGTTCCGTAGGCTTCCCGCAATCCCGATGATTTTTGTCATAGCATTCCTCTCTTATTGTATTGAAATATTTGATTGTTTATGAACAGCTTGACACCTAAAAATACAATTTCTCCCAAGATGATCTCCACGCAATGCGGCATAACCACACGCATGTTGCCAGCTGCCACTGCCTGGAGAAAGGCCCGCATGTCTTCAAATCGATGTTCCATTGTTCTGTATTCCCGAACACTGATTTCGAGAAATATGGGTTCTCAATTCATGTAGGAAAGTATAACCTTAACGCGCTGGATCAAAATAGGCACCCGTAAGAATATTGGTATTGAGATTGTCATTTCTTATCAAGCTCGGTTAGAAAATTGATGGAGCATACGTCATCTTGATCTATTCACCAGTATATTGCTCCCGGTAAATAAATTTTGTGTAACGCAGCTTTTTTATTGTCATCAAATCCAAGGAGAAATTATGAGCCACATCAACCCAGACGAAACTACCATGCTGCTAATTGATCATCAGAGTGGTCTGTTCCAATTAGTCAAGGATATCCCTGTACCAGACTTGCGCCGCAACGCCATTGCACTCGCTAAAGTGGCTACGCTGTTGAAAATGCCGGTCATTACCTCGGCTTCAGTTCCTGACGGCCCGAACGGTCCGCTGATTCCGGAAATTCACCAAGCTGCCCCGCATGCCCAATACGTCGGGCGCAAAGGTGAGATCAATGTCTGGGATAGCCCAGGTTTTGTAAAAGCAGTCGAAGCGACGGGTCGCAAAACACTCATTTTAGCCGGTACGCTCACCAGCGTGTGCATGGCTTTCCCCTCTATCAGCGCGGTGGCTAACGGTTACAAGGTATATGCCGTGGTAGATGCCTCGGGCAACTGGAGCAAAATGAGTACGGACCTGACTATTGCCCGCATTGTACAAGCAGGTGTCATTCCGATTGATACCGTTGCGGTTATTTCGGAACTGCAGAAAACCTGGAATAGACCGGATGCAATGCAATTCGCCGATCTCTATGCAGATCATGCCATGCCGCATTACCGGCTGCTGATTGAAAGCTATGACAAGGCGCAGACGGTACAGCAGGCAAAAAATTGAATCCCGTATTTATTTGCAGTTTATTCTACAAATATAGTTCAAAAAGGAGTAACTAATGACTTTGGAAGAGAAACTAAATGACTTGAACAACATGATTCTAAAAGGCGAAATACTGGAATCGATGGATAAATACTACCACACCGATTGTGTCGTCATTGAAAAAAATGAGGTGATGGCAAAAGGTTTACAGCAAGCCAAAGATCGGGAATCATCCGTATTCGAAGGCGTCGAGGCATGGCTCAAGTCAGAGATTAAATCGACCGCCGTGGGTGAGAACGTAACGATGACCGAATGGCATTTCGAGTACAAGCACAAAGATTTTGGACACAAAAAATTTGATCAGGTAGCGGTCCAACACTGGCAGAATGGAAAGATCATCAGCGACCGATTCTATGCGCTATATTGAACCATCCTCTTACCTTAGAACATTAATATCATTTGAATAGATATCTAATCATCACCAACCATCAGGAGCATAACAATGAACAAGGGTTTTAAATACAATCGACTTTCCAAAGATGATGCGGTTTTATTGCTGGTAGACCATCAAGCCGGTTTGATCTCACTGGTACAGGATTTTTCACCGAACGAATTCAAGAACAACGTGTTGGCTCTGACAGCTTGCGGCAAGTATTTCAAGCTGCCGACAATCCTGACCACCAGTTTTGAAGATGGCCCAAACGGACCATTGGTTCCGGAAATCAAGGAAATGCACCCCACCGCGCCTTATGTCGCACGTCCAGGCAATATCAATGCCTGGGACAATGAAGACTTCGTGAATGCCATCAAAAAAACCGGCCGCAAACAACTCATTATCGCTGGCGTGGTCACTGAAGTCTGCGTAGCCTTTCCAGCGTTATCCGCAATCGAAGAAGGTTATGAGGTTTTCGTCGTCACGGATGCTTCCGGCACATTTAATGAGGTGACTCGTGATGCGGCCTGGGCGCGCATGCAGTCAGCCGGTGTACAAATGATGAGCTGGTTCGGCGTGGCATGCGAATTGCACCGTGACTGGCGCAACGATGTCGAAGGCCTGGGTGCCTTGTTCTCCAGTTACCTTCCGAACTACCGCAATCTGATGACGAGCTACTTCGCCATCAGCAAAAAATAGGGAGAAATCCGAGATAACAACAGCTGCATCTAGTTTGCATGCTTCAATAAATAAAAACAGGCAAGAAACCGCAATTGATACGTCATCAATGCGTATCTGAGCCTGTTTTTTTATCACCGCACAGGCGATACAGATAGTTCTTCAACGGTTTGTTAGTACATCATTTGGCCTTGTCGTCAGATATAATCAGTTTTTTTCGCGGACAAAGCTAGTCTCTAGTTAGTATCATCATTGATGAAAGTTCTAAGTCTAAGCAGGTCATTTAAGTTTTTACATTCAGGAAAATAATCATGTCCAATGACACTCTCGTGCTTGCGCAACAACTTATCGCCCTTCGTTCACTGACACCCAACGATGATGGATGCCAGGAGATCCTGATCAATCGTCTGGAGAAACTCGGCTTCCACATTGAAAAAATGCGCTTTGGTGATGTCGACAATCTTTGGGCGCGGCGTGGCAGCACGGCGCCGGTACTTTGTTTTGCCGGACATACCGATGTCGTGCCTACCGGTCCGCTGGAACAATGGGACAGTGATCCGTTTACACCCACCATCCGGGATGGACGGTTGTATGGACGCGGCGCTGCCGATATGAAATCTTCGCTCGCAGCCTTTATCACCGCGATCGAAGCTTTTGTAGCACAACATGCTAATCACCAAGGATCCATTGCACTATTGATCACTTCCGACGAAGAAGGCATCGCGATCGACGGCACCGTCAAAGTGGTTGAAACGCTCAAAGCGCGTGGAGAATTGCTCGATTATTGCATTGTCGGTGAACCGACATGTACCGACAAATTGGGAGACACCATCAAAAATGGCCGACGCGGCTCTTTATCCGGCAATCTGACGATTAAAGGCGTACAAGGTCATATCGCCTACCCGCACTTAGCCAAAAACCCCATCCATCTGGCCGCCCCTGCCATCGCGGAACTGGCGCAAACCGAATGGGATCAGGGCAATGAATATTTTCCCCCGACAACCTGGCATATTTCCAATATCAATGCCGGCACAGGCGCCACCAATGTTATCCCCGGC
Source organism: Nitrosomonas sp. (assembly GCA_017984435.1). Lineage (GTDB taxonomy): Bacteria > Pseudomonadota > Gammaproteobacteria > Burkholderiales > Nitrosomonadaceae > Nitrosomonas. The sequence goes on from JAGNZK010000001.1 coordinate 126,508, forward strand.
ACACTGAATTTACTGTTTAATTTCCGTTTTTCCACCGCCAGCACCGTCGAATCGCTAAAAACCCGGGTACATGAAATTCTCGACCGGCATGGCTTTGACTATGAATTAGCGTGGGAACTCTCCGGCAAACCATTTCTCACTCCCAAGGGGGAACTGGCTGACGCCATGCGTGATGCCATTACTAAAGTCACCGCTATCGAGCCGCAGCTCTCCACTTCCGGCGGCACGTCAGACGGCCGCTTCATCGCGGATATCTGTAAACAAGTAATTGAATTCGGTCCGCGTAACGCCACTATCCACAAACTGAATGAAAACGTTGAAGTCGACGACCTGGAGCAACTGTCGAAGATTTATCAACTAACCCTGGAAAATTTATTGGCCATAAAAAATGAGACAACCCAAGCAAGTTCAGTTAGCTTCATGGATAAGTTAAAGAAATATTTTTCTTTTGAATGAGATAAAAATTACCTGCTTACCTAAACCGGCACCACGGCTCGGGCTTCTATACGAGTTCCCTTCTGTGGCGTTGCAATAGTTTTATGGCTTCAATTTAGGATCTCCTGTTGGCCTTTAATTTCATACCTTCAATGGAATCTATGATTGTGATTTGAATCAACTGGAGATTCATCAAAAATTCTTCCTGATGTAAGTACTCATAACAATCTCCACCTAGTAAAAATTTTTTCTGCTATTCTAAATGGGCAAAAAAGAGTTTTTTGCTTGTCAATCGAAAAAGAAAAGGAGAAAAATATGTTCAAAAAATCAATGAGTGCATTAATATTAGTTATTGCAATGGTTTTTGCCTCGAGTCATGTTTTCGCAGCCTGTAGTTTGGAATCCGAGAAAGATGGAAAAAGCGCCTGTGGCGCTAACCAGGTCTGTTATTTGGTTGAAGGAGCCTGTATTGATAAAAAAAGCCTTCCAGCCGGAAAAGCATGTAAAAAATCGGGTGTTTGCCAGAATTCATGTGTGACAGCGGATGGCAAAGAAACCAAGGAAGATGGTTCCGAGACAGGAATGTGTAATTAGTCTCTAAAAAATCACTACTGTCTCGTTGACGGGAAAGTACTCGTGGCCCGATTCAGACCTGATTGGTATAATAAGCTGTTTTACATAACTTGTTAAATCAGCTAGGAGAATCAGGCCATATCTCATTGTAATGCCATATTCTCCCAAATACTAAACTTGTACCGAACCATGAATTTGAGATGCTTGCAAAGCAACATGATTCAGGCCGTTCTGTTTTAAGAATTCGTTTTATTCCCTAGAGGCATCTACCCATAGACCTTTGTCTATCCGTTTTTCCATAGATAGCTTTCGTTCAACAAAAGCGCCATCAAACTTTATGCCGGATTGAACCACGATGGCTATCTTCCTGAGTTTTTTTACCATTACAGGAGATCAGTTCTTTTGTTGATTTACATCAAGTAAAATCGCAGAAAATTATTTCAGAATCAAGAAATAACAGATTAATTAAATCGATAATGATATGAAGTGGATAATCAAGTAATGGCAAATCATCTTAAATTTCTTCTAGAGGCTTCCATGAAACGATTCAAAAATAAAATACGGATTTTACTTTTCGGTTTACTAGGATTAATACCATTCACTTTGGCATTCTCACAAACAGTGATTGATGGCGGGAATTGGAAAACAGGTGTCCCGATGAACAGTCTTCGGGCTTCTCCGACTGTAGCAAGCGTTGGTGGCAAGATCTATGCCATTGGTGGCATGTTTGATTGGGATCAAGCGGTACAGAATATCGAAGTTTTCGATCCGGCTACAAAAAAATGGACGGTTAAGAGTGCGATGTTAAAACCTCGATGGGGTCATGCCGGAGCAGTGCTTAACGGTAAAATTTATACTATCGGTGGTTATTTTGGGAGTGGTCATTACGCCAGCGAGGTCGAAGAATATGATCCGATTAACGACACATGGCGAGTCCGGGCTTCTTTGCCTGTGGCACAAGTCCAACCAGCCGCGGCGGCACTGAATGGCAAGATCTATGCGTTTGGCGGTAATACTGATCGTCAAGGTCTCTACGAATATGATCCCGCCACTAATAAATGGACACCGCGAGCCCACATGATAGAACGCCGCTACGGTCATGCCGGGGTAGCATTAGGTGGAAAGCTCTATGCGATTGGAGGGTATGATCACATCGATGACGCCATGATGGCAACGGTTGAGGAATATAACCCGGCGACCAATACGTGGAGAATGGTTGCACCAATGTCCATACCACGAATCTTTCATGCGGCTACGGTTTTCAATAGGAAAATCTATGTGTTTGGTGGGAGTCCTACTCTAGACTTGAGAGGTCAACTTTCAAATGTCGAGGAGTATGATCCTGTCACCAACACGTGGCGCACAATGGCCTCTATGCCAACTGCACGTTCCGGCATAGCGGCTACATTGTTAAATAACAAAATTCATGTCATAGGCGGCGCAACCAATGGCGGCGAATTTCTCAATAATGTAGAGGAATTTCAACCGCCCCAGGATTGTTCATTGACTCCCCCAATATTATCCGCATTAATCAGCAGCAAAACCGGTATTCAAAGTGCGCGACAGTGGACGATCACATTAACAAGCACTTGCTTTGCAGACGAGGCGCAAATTGATGGATTGACGTTGACTCAAACTTTTGGCGCGGCTTGTACGCCGATAATCACCAGTCCACTCAAATTTCCATTAAAAGTGGGTGATATCGAAGCGCCTGGTGAAGCTAGCGGTGTGGTAACCATCAATTTCACAGGGTGTGCCAATAACGCGCGGTTTGGCGCCAAAGTCACATACAGTACCAATGATGGAACAGTGCACGGCTCCAAAACATTGAATAACCAGTACCGCTAATTTATCGGGGAAAATCAATCATGTTGAAACGATTACTACTTCTGGGCGCTTTCTTAGGCACGCTTTCTTGTACCTCGCTGCAGGCCACCACGACATTCCAGCTTAATCCGTTGGATGGGGCAATTTCCGGGAAGCCCGGATCCACTATCGGCTGGGGATTTAACCTCAGCAATGACGAAAACTTTCTCGTCGTCACCAGTGTATTGTTTGAACCGGATACTGCGTTGGGAACATTCACCGATTTTATCAGCGCAGCCAATTTTTTTGTCGTCGGCCCCGCAAACAGTGGTAGCACCGTGTGGGCGCAAACCTTCAACGCCGGCCTGCAAACTGGTGTTGGTAGCTTCTTCATTACTCCCGATACAGCAATCGGCAGTGTCGCCAATGGCGATATGGTGTTGACCTACGACCTGTTCTCGCGCAGTCCACTGGATGTTAATTTCAATCCCGATACCGATACGCTTTCGAATGGCAATGTGTTGACCGCAACTGCATCAGTGACAGTTTCTCCAGTCCCGGAGCCTCAAACCTACGCGATGCTGCTTGCAGGACTTGGTTTGCTGGGTTTTGTAATACATCGTAGAAAAGACACCACGCTGTAAATCAGATTTACATTTTTAGCTATAAATTTTTTTGGAGGAAATGAGCATGACAGAAAATCTTTCTTTTGGTATGAAACTAAAATTGTTGGTACCTCTATGTGGCTGATGGCAGCGCCAACGTGTTTCGCTTCGATGGAAATACCGGGGCATCAATGGGCATCTTTGCCAGCGGAGATGCGGGGGATACTTATCGGGGGATGGCGTGGGGCCCTGACGGAAACCTGTATGTTGGGACGGTATCGGATCATTTCGATCGCTTCGATGGTGCGACGGGTGTTTCACTGGGAATCCTACCAACACCCCAGGCAAGCTCGATACATAACGTCGCGTTTGGTCCTGATGGATTGTTGTATGGCGGAGATTATTTTGGCAACAGCGTCTATGCCTATAACTTCGTTACTGGAGAACTCGTGAAATCGTTTGATGGACTGAGCGGCGCTAATGGTCTGAAATTTGATAACAATGGTGATCTTTTAGTGTCAAGCTATTTCCAAAACCGGATTGTCAGATTCGATACTGATTCAGGTGCTCCGGGAACTGTATTGACAAGCGGCCATCCGCTTAACGGCCCGCTTGACTTGGTGGTGTTAGCGGTGCCTGAACCAGAAACCTATGCCATGCTGCTCGCAGGACTTGGTTTGCTGGGATTCGTTGTGCGTCGTAAAGATAGGAGAAATAATCACTCTTTTTCATAAGAGATAAATGTATTGAAAGTCAGATTGACTGTTAAGTACATGGGTAATCGATAAAAAATACTTAACTACACAATCCGTGACTCTTTAAAAGGTTTTCAATCGAATCCACAGACATCAATAAAAGAAAACATCATGCGCATAACAAAGATTTCTACGCTATTGTTCAGTATCGCTCTCGCAAGCACAGCCACCTTTGCGCAAGCCTATCTGATCACTCCGAATCCGAATCCAGTTGGTAATACAATAAATGTGGTGGATAGCGATGCCGAAGCTTCCAATTTCATTAATTTGGGGGTTCTACATATAGGAAATAAAGGTGTCCTAGATATAGATAGATCGGACCATTCATTTCCAGAGATTGGATTGGACAATCAACTAGGCGGCACTTTAAATGTTGATATCGGCGGCACCTTAACAGGCACCAATATCGCTCTATACAACAACGGTACACTAAACAATAGTGGCGCTCTCACCCTCAGAAGTAGTGAACTTCAAAACAAGTCTGATGGCATTCTAAACAACAGCGGAACTATGGATATTGCTGTTAGCTTAATGAATTACGGCACATTGAACAACAACCTGGGTGGCACCCTCAACTTTAATGGGTATGTTGGTATAAGTAATTATGGCACCCTAAATAATTACGACACATTATCGGTTAATGGCGATTTATATAACACTGCGGGTGCAACCTTTGTCAACCACGGCATTATGAAAGATGCGGGCAACATAATTAATGAATTGGATGGCACTGTGACCAATAATGGCACAATCGATCTTATATTTTTGACTAATTTTGGAACTATCAATGGATCCGGCAATATTCATCTAGGTTGGCCTGGTTTTTGGAATTTCAATTATGGCAATATCAATCAGGCATCATTCCATTTCACAAAGGGAAGTTTAGGTGGAAACGGCTCATTTACAGGCAGCACAACTATCGACAGCGAAGCAACTATCTCCCCTACCGAGGTTTCCTCTCCTATTTCAACGCTAACTTTTAACGGTGAATTCCATAGTAGCGGTGACTTACTAATTGATATTTCTGGATTGGAAGTCGGGCAATATGATGCTCTCGTCATCAACGGAAGCGCTGACTTTACCGGGGGCAATATATTATTTAACTTCTCGAACGGTTTCCGTCCCTCAGTAGGGGATCATTGGAATTTCTTGCTTGCTGATAACATCACTGGACTGGATAGTTTGCATGTCGGTTTTAGCGGTTTGCATTACAGCGAAATTAAAGGAGACCTCACAATTGATAGTCTAGGTGGCCATTTGGAAATTACAACCGCCGTGCCTGAACCCGAAATATACGCCATGTTGCTCACAGGGCTTGGTTTGTTAGGATTTGTAGTGCGTCGTAAAAAAGAAGCTAAAACGACGAATGAACATTAATTTGTTATCTATCTTATAAGGAGATCAACCAATGAATACAAATCGAATGAGCAGTTTCATTGTGTTATCGGCTTTAGGTTTGGTTTTTACCTCGCAATCCCAGGGTGCGGCTATTATTAATCCTAACGCAACAATACCTTTACAAAATGCGACGGCAACGTTTAGTCAGCATTTAACGGCGAATTTCACTCCCGACAAAACGATCGACGGCATCATTTCCGGTACGGATTGGACTTCATGGGCCGTCTTCCCAGAGCAATTCCATACGCAAACGATTGTTTGGGAAACGAAGAACGATCTGACATTGAATCATAGCACTGTGAATTTCTTGCTATTTCATCAAGAATTGCTGGCTGAACCAGGACACAGTTTGGGGCATTTTCGTCTTTCGTATACCACTGATAATCGTGATCAATTTGCCGATGGACGCGCAGACGGCGGTGATGTAACCGCTAATTGGATACCGATTGATCCTACATCGATGTCATCCACTGAAGGGGAAAATTTTACGCAGCAGTCTGATTTTTCGATAGTGGTATCCGGTGGAGCGAATCAGTATCCAATTTATACCATAGGCAGTGACCTTACTGCGGATGGCATTACCGGATTCCGGCTTGAAGCGATATCGGGCCGACAACCGCTTAACGGCAACTTTTCTCTGTCCGAGTTCGTAGTCTCGACCTCACCAATACCGGAACCGGAAACCTATGCGATGCTGCTCGCAGGGCTTGGTTTACTGGGTTTTGTAGTCGTACGCCGTAAAAAAGATACCGTCGTGTAAGCCAGACTTACATTGAATCCGAAATGCGGAATCTTGCTTACTTCTCGGATTCGATTGTTTTTATCTCACCCAGCATGGTTCGATGATCCAGATAATCGATAGCTATCGGAAACACGCTATTGTTATGCGCCAGCCGTAAAGACGGATAGGAATAAACAGCCATGCTTCTCGCCCGTTGAATTTGATGCTGTAATTCACTTTCTATCGCCGGACTTTTCAGATCTTCGATAAAGGTTTCCGCATCCAATCCAATTTCGTGAGCGCATGCTTGCAAGGTTTCCGGTAGTGATGGATTCTTCGCTTGTTGATAATAAGCGATCTGTATGGCACGTATCATTTCCACCTCAGCATCCACGCGTTGCTTTTTGGCTGCCAGAACGGCCCGGCATGCCGGATAAGTCGCACGGATCGGTGTATTGCGTGACCAGAAGTCCCAGTTAAAATGAACGCCGGGAACCGTTTGCTCGATGCGCTGCCATGCCTGCTGCACCATTTTCTGCGTCGCGAGCGGCATTGGTTCCATGGTATCCGGTGCCAAACCGCCAACGAAATAAACAATCTCAATATCTCGAGACAAATCCTGTTGCAACGCAGTCCAGCTTTGGTTAAACGCATAACACCAGCTACACATCGGATCGTGAACATAAAAAAGTCGAATCATGGGTTTCACGGTAAAAATGAATGCTCAAATGATGGAAACATCTATAATCTTATCGCTGAACATGAAATTAATCCTAAAAATTTATATATCACAATAATTAATATCAGTTTTAATCTATATGCAAGAAATCTGTTAGGCATTTTTATTCCGTGAACATCGAGACGTATGATTGTAAAACTCGCTTTTATTCATTTTCTGATTCGCAACCAATGATGACAATGTGGAATACCCTGCGAACATCTCTTGCGCGAGGCGTAATTATCGGTTTGCTGTTGCTGCTCGGTGGTTGCAGCATGTTGCGCCTGGGTTACAATCAAGGGCCGCAATTGGTCTGGTGGTGGCTTGACGGCTACGTCGACTTCAGCAACGAGCAAGCGCCACATGCCAAAGAAGCGATTCGGCAGTGGTTTGACTGGCATCGCACCACCCAGCTCCCGGAATATGCAACTTGGCTGTCCACGCTGCGCAGCCAAGTCGGCGATCCGGTTACACCTGCACAGGTGTGCCGCTGGTCTGAGGAATTGCGAGACATCGTCGCACCGGCTCTCGATCATGCACTGCAACTCAGCGCACCGTTGGTGCCGGGCTTGGGAAAGGCGCAGTGGCGCCACATTGAGCAACATTATGCCAAAGGCAACGAGGAGTTCCGTCGCGACTACCTGCAACCGCACGCCGAGGAACGACTGGAAGCATCGATCAAGCGGACTGTCAAACGCACCGAGAATATTTATGGCAACATTGACGAAGCGCAACGGCGCTTGATCGCCACCGGCCTGGCAACATCACCTTTCGATCCCGAAGCCTGGTTAGTCGAACGCCAACGCCGACAGCACGACACCCTGCTGACACTGCGACGACTAGCCACCACACCAGTCGAAGCCGACCAAGTCACCGCTGCGTTACGTATGCTGGTCGGGTATGTCGAGCGCTCCGCCGATGCCGATTATCGCGACTATCAAGAAAAATTGACGGAATACAACTGCGCCTTTGTAGCACGTGTACACAACAGCACGAGTCCCATGCAACGCCAGCATGCTCATGACAAGCTAAAGGATTGGGAGGCCGATCTGCGTAAACTGACCACTCACAATCGATAGCGTTGTATCCAATACAGCACCGAAAATCACTCGGCTGCGTTGGAAGCTGTGTCAGGTTCTAACCGACGCTCATCCCACAATGGGACACCAAACACCTCATGAATAAAGTAATAGGCGACCGGAACACCCAATATCATGCCCCACAAACCAAAACTATGATAAGCAACTAACAGGATAATCAGCACCAGCACCGGATTAAGCTTCAAATGTTTACCATAGATCAGGGGATTGAGACCATACGCTTCGATAATATGGATGACGGTAATCATTCCCACAATGGCAATCGCCAGCATCAATCCACCGGTATTCAACGCAACCAGCACCATCGGTGCTGTGGAAATGATCACGCCCAGTACCGGAATAAAGCTGCACACGAAAACGATCAGCGATAACAGCGTCACGGATGGGATGCCTAAAATGATCAACCCTATCAAAGTGAGGAAGGTATTCACGCACGCAATCATTGCCTGCGCCTGGATGGCACGGCCAACCACATAGCCAAAACGGATAACCGGTTGCGCAGTTTCCTGATAAAAATCCTTCAGCCGTGAATTATGCAGGCTTTTCATCAGGTCACTCAAACGGACACTGTCGAACAGAATCAGAAAACTGAACAACAAAGCGAGCAACATAGTGCCGGTAGCTTGATAGAGAGAATTGATAAGCTTGGGCAATTCCTCCCCGGCTTTGGCCATTTGCTTCGTCATCAGGGAATTCACCAGCAGTTCTGTTTCCTTATCGTAATATTTCCTCAGATTCTCCCGCGTGCTTTCGGTAACCATATGGTTATCATCTGCCTGCTCAAGCTGCGCTTTAGCAGGAAAATCGATTGTTAATCGGAACATATTCAATTCTCGGTCAATAGCCTTCAGATTGTCTTCATCCAGAATGCTACGCACGTAGCCGTGCAGGGAACGCTCCAAGCCCGGATACTTGCTGCTGATATCCCGCTCCAACTCTATCAGTTTCAACTGTACCTCACTGAAGTTACTCATAAAACGAGTGGCTTCTCCGATCACACTCGGGGTGACATAGCGAAAAAAGCTTCCCAACATCACGAGAAAGAGGATATACACCAGCACCAGAGACACGCGGTGAGGCAGCTTCCATTTATCCCGCCCGAGACGAACCAGCGGTGTCGCAATAAAAATCAGCACGAATGTGATAAAGATCAGTCCAAAAAAATCACGCAATAGCCATAGCAGACCGATCAGGATCAGCCAGATCAGTATGCGGCGATTAACTTCATAAAAATTTACCAGATTGAATGTCATGATTTAAACTCTTTGAACAGTTAATAGTCAGGAAAAACTTGATTAAGGATTCCTTGATGAAACTTCATAGCAAGGATAGTGATTAATTTGTCTGCAAGTATAATAAATAATGCTTCCGCAAGATACTCTCGGTAAGCACCTTCTTGCTATTAGGAATCGAAAAACAAACCGCACAGTTAGCAGGCCAATGGAATGAGTGAAATACGACTGTTTCAGAGCTTGCACGGGCAGTTGTATTTTCTGAGCAGCTTCAGCATAGCCTTTTGTTGTCACTTTCTTCCAAGCGCTTTTGTTGTAAACCATCGCTATCGGGATCTCCATTAGGCTGATGCGACTAGAAATTTCAATCGTCACGGATCCTTTTATTTTTTTAATTCCTGGTTGGATTTAATTCATATCAACCGCAAAATTCACCCGGTTGTAAGTAGGATTTTTCTGGCGTATCATCAAGAAATTATTTCTATAAAATAATGCGATAGCTGCCTCTGCCACTTTTCCCAATGAATATATTAAGCAATTATCTTACAAGGAGCCTTGATCATGGCAGTACCAATAATTAACGTGTCCATTCTTAATGGCAGCAATGGTTTTCGCTTGGATGGAGCAAAGGGGTCCAGTAGTTTTGGTCGTTCGGTCAGTACTGCAGGAGATGTCAATGGGGATGGTTTTGATGATGTAATTATCGGTTCGTCTGACACCAGTTATGTAGTGTTTGGCAAAGCTTCTGGTTTTGATGCCACGTTGGGCCTATCCAGTCTTGACGGCAGTAACGGTTTTCGTCTGGATGGGGCAGGCCATTCGGTTAGTGGTGCGGAGGATGTCAATGGCGACGGTTTTGACGATTTGATAATTGGTTCGCCCAGTTCTGATCTGAACGGAGATTTTTCCGGCTCCAGTTATGTCGTGTTTGGCAAAAATTCGGGGTTTGATGCCACAATGAATTTATCCAGTTTGGACGGAAATAACGGTTTCCGCCTGGATGGCGCAGAGCAAGGTGATCAGTCGGGTACATCGGTTAGCAATGCGGGAGACATCAACGGCGACGGTTTTGATGATTTGATTGTTAATGCTTCCAGATCTACGAACAAACCTCTTTCCGACTCCAGTTATATCGTGTTTGGCAAAAATTCGGGGTTTGATGCCACGATGAATTTATCCAGTTTGGACGGAAATAACGGTTTCCGCCTGGATGGGCGACAGGGAGGTGATCGTACGCTAACATCACTGGTGAGCAATGCGGGAGACATCAACGGCGATGGTTTTGATGATTTAATTATCGGGGATCCTTTTACTAATATCGATTTCGACAGCTATTACAGCCATTACTCTTATTTCAGCGGCACTAGTTATGTGGTATTTGGCAAGGCTTCCGGTTTTAACGCTGCAATGAATTTATCCAGTCTCGAGGACAGCGATGGTTTCTCGCTGACTAGCGAACGCTTGTCGGATTATGTCGGCAAATCAGTCAGTAGCGCAGGTGATTTAAACAACGATGGTTTTTCTGATGTGATTATTAGTGCTGATGATCGAGTCTACGTGGTATTTGGTAAGGCCTCCGGTTTTACAACGGATTTATCAAGTCTTGACGGCATTAACGGTTTTCGCCTGGATGGGAGAGGCTTTTCGGTTAGTGGTGCGGGAGATGTCAATGGCGACGGTTTTGATGATGTAATTATCGGTTCGTCTGACACCAGTTATGTAGTGTTTGGCAAAGCTTCTGGTTTTGATGCCACGTTGGGCCTATCCAGTCTTGACGGCAGTAACGGTTTTCGTCTGGATGGGGCAGGCCATTCGGTTAGTGGTGCGGGGGATGTCAATGGCGACGGTTTTGACGATTTGATAATTGGTTCGCCCGGTTCTTATCCGAACGGCATTAACTCCGGCTCCAGTTACGTGATATTTGGCGGCGATTTTATCAATGAGACGGTTTATCTGGGCACACCTGGAGAGGATAACCTTATAGGTACTCCAGTGGCAGAGCGCTTCGAAGCCGGTGACGGCAATGATCGCATGACCGGCCTTGGCGGGGCAGATGTATTCCATGGCGGTGCCGGTAACGATACGATCGTAATAGGAACTAATTTTGACTTCCAATCGATCGATGGCGGAACTGGCGCCGACACATTGGAATTTGCAGGCAATCTGAATCTGGCCGACTTCCGCGATACGACCAAAAGCATCGAAACGCTTAAACTGACGGGAAGTGGTCAAGATATACTAAAACTCACATTGCCGGACTTACTCAGTTTGTCAGACACTACCACTACTTTTACAGTCAATGGCAATGGAGGGGATCGTGTAATCGGACTCAAAAGTGGCTGGAAGGATGGCGGCATCGATGGTAATTATCACATTTATACCAATCAGGGAACGGTGCTGCGAGTAAATAAGTTTGTGAATACGGATCTACCGGAGGCTGGCGTAATCAATCTGGCCGATCTCAATGGTGAAAATGGTTTTCGCCTGGATGGGGCAAATTATGATCATTCGGGTTTCTCAGTGAGTGGTGCCGGAGACATCAATGGCGATGGTTTTGATGATGTGATCATTGGTTCACGTAATCACCCCACTTATGTGGTGTTTGGTCAGGCTTCCGGTTTTGAATCTACAATGAATTTATCCAGCCTCCATGGCAGCAACGGTTTTCGCTTGAATGGGGATGGGCATTCTGGTTGGTCAGTCAGCAGTGCTGGAGATATCAATGCTGACGGTTTTGATGATTTGATAATTGGTGTGTCCGATCCTCATCTGAACGAAAATTTTTCCGGCTCCAGTTATGTAGTATTTGGCAAAAATTCGGGGTTTGATGCCACGATGGATTTATCCAGTTTGGATGGAAACAACGGTTTCCGCCTGGATGGAGTAGATCAATTTGATCGTTCTGGAGATTCAGTCAGCGGTGCCGGAGACGTCAATGGCGACGGGTTTGATGATGTGCTTATCGGTGCTTATAGTGCCGACCCGAATGGCGATTATTCCGGTTCCAGTTATGTGGTATTTGGCAAGGCTTCCGGTTTTGATGCCACGATGGATTTATCCAGCCTTGATGGCAGCAATGGTTTCCGCTTGGATGGAGCGAAGAGTGAGCATTCCGGCAGCTCGGTCAGCAATGCAGGTGATGTCAATGGCGACGGTTTTGATGATGTAATTGTTAATGCTCCTCATGCTGCACTGAATAACCATTATTCCAGTTCCAGTTACGTGATATTTGGGAAGGCTTCCGGTTTTGATGCCACGATGAACTTATCCAGTCTCGACGGCAAAAACGGTTTCCGCCTGGATGTGGCTTGGAACAGATCCGTCAATAGCGCCGCCGGGGATGTCAACGGTGATGGCTTTGATGATGTGATTATCGGTGTCCCTCCTTCCGGACTTAACGGCCGTAGCTCAGGTTCCAGTTATGTGGTTTTTGGTAAGGATTCAGGTTTTGATGCCACGATGGATTTATCCAGCCTTGATGGCAGCAATGGTTTCCGCTTGGATGGGGTGGCGGTAGGTGATTTTTCGGGTAGATCGGTCAGCAGTGCTGGGGATGTCAACGGTGACGGTTTTGATGATGTGATTATCGGCGCTGACGGTGCTGATCCGTTCGGCAACAATTCCGGCTCCAGTTATGTGTTGTTTGGAAAAACCTCCGGTTTTGATGCTGTAATTAATTTATCTAATTTAGATGGGACTAACGGCATTCGCCTGGATGGAGCGGCAAAGGATGATAATTCGGGTAGATCTGTGAGCAGCGCCGGAGACGTTAATGGCGATGGATTTGATGATTTGCTTGTTGGAGCTCCAGAAGCTGATCAGAACGGTAGTTCTTCCGGCTCCAGCTACGTGATCTTTGGCCGCAGCAGCTTTGTTGATGACATAGATTTCCCCGGTACACCGGGTGATGATATTTTCACCGGCACTTCCGCTGCAGAGATCTTCGAGGCGGGTGATGGCAATGACAGGATGATCGGCCATGGCGGCGCAGATGTGTTTCATGGTGGCGCGGGTAATGACAGGATCCGGGTATCCGATCTTAGCTTCCAATTGGCGGACGGTGGGAGTGGTAACAGCGACGTCCTGAGTTTGGGCGGGGGTGGCAACCTGAATTTGGATTTGGCCGATGCGCGCGGCAAGATCAGTGGCATCGAAATCATTTACCTGCACGGTGGTAGCGGTGACAAAACATTGACGTTAAATGCAACCGATGTGCTCAATCTATCGGATACCAGCAATACCCTGAAAGTAAACGGTAATGAGGGTGATCGAGTGATTCTCCAGGGTGACTGGGCGGATGGCGGCATTCAAGGCGGTTTTCACATCTACACCAGTGATGCAGCGGCTTCTCCTGAGGCAGCAGTTTTGTTGGTCGGGATTAATTTGACGGCGGATTTCGCTTAGGGAAACGCTGAATAGCTGTTATTTCGAGCATGGCAAGAAATCAATAGGGTTACCCCAAAGATTCCTCACGATGTTTAGAATGCAAATAGAATGATTCAAAAGTCCCTTAATTGCAAAATCCATCTTGTTGTTAGTAGGACTTTTCTGGCGTATCATCAAGAAATTATTTCTATAAAATAATGCGATAGCTACCTCTGCCACTTTTCCCAATGAATATATTAAGCAATTATCTTACAAGGAGCCTTGATCATGGCAGTACCAATTTTCAGCGTATCCGATCTTAATGGCAGCAACGGCTTCCGTCTGGATAGAACGGGAGCTTCGGGTAGTTCAATCAGTAATGCAGGAGATATCAACGGCGACGGCTTTGATGATGTGATTGTTGGTGCTCCCGGTGCTGATCCGAACGGCCCTAGCTCCGGCTCCAGTTACGTGGTTTTTGGCAAATCTGCCGGCTTTAGCGCCGCGATGAATTTATCAAATCTTGATGGTAACAACGGTTTTCGTCTTGATGGGGTAGTAGCGGATGATAGATCGGGGAGATCGATTAGCAATGCAGGAGACGTTAACGGCGACGGTTTTGATGATTTGATTATTGGTGCCATAGGTACTGACTCCAACGGCAATTTTTCTGGCTCCAGTTACGTTGTGTTTGGCAAAACCTCCGGTTTTAGTGCTGCGATGAATTTATCCAATTTGGATGGCAGCAACGGTTTCCGTTTGGATGGCGCGGCGGTATATGATTTTTCGGGCAGTTCAGTCAGCAGTGCAGGAGACATCAACGGTGATGGTTTTGATGATTTGATTATTGGTGCCATAGGTACTGACTCCAACGGCAATTTTTCCGGCTCCAGCTATGTGGTATTTGGCAAGGCTTCCGGTTTTAGTGCTGCGATGAATTTATCCAATTTAGATGGCAATAACGGTTTTCGTTTGGATGGCGCGCCGAATTTTTCTACAAGCAGTACTGTGAGTGGTGCCGGCGACATCAACGGAGATGGTTTTTTTGATGTAATTATTGGGGGAGCCAGTTCCAGTTACGTGGTATTTGGCAAAGCTTCCGGTTTTGATGCTACGTTGGATTTGTCCACGCTAAATGGGAGTAATGGTTTTTACCTGGATGTGAGGGAGCAGAACATTTCAGTCAGCAATGCAGGGGATATCAACGGTGATGGGCTTGATGATCTGATCGTCGGTAGCGTTGTTGGTTATGGCTATGGCTATGGCGGTTATGCTTACTTCAGTTCTAGTTACGTGGTATTTGGTAAGACTTCCGGTTTTTCTGCCACGCTGGATGTATCCAGTCTTGACGGTAGCAATGGCTTTCTGTTGAGAGGACCGGGAACTGGGTCTTACGGCAGTCCTTCGGTCAGTAATGCAGGAGACGTCAATGGTGATGGGTTTGATGATGTAATTGTTGGTGCTGCAAATCAAAGTTACGTGGTGTTTGGCAAGGATTCCGGTTTCAGTGCTGTGTTGGTTTTATCCAGTCTGGATGGTATTAACGGTTTCCGTCTGACTGGAGGTGGGTCT
Source organism: Nitrosomonas sp. (assembly GCA_017984435.1). Lineage (GTDB taxonomy): Bacteria > Pseudomonadota > Gammaproteobacteria > Burkholderiales > Nitrosomonadaceae > Nitrosomonas. The sequence goes on from JAGNZK010000001.1 coordinate 141,788, forward strand.
ACGGTTAGCAGCGCGGGGGATGTTAACGGTGATGGTTTTGATGATCTGCTTGTCTGTAATGAGCAAGCCAATTCGAGTTTCGTGGTGTTTGGCGGCGATTTTATTGGTACAAGTCTATTACCGGGTACGGTCGGAGATGATAACCTCACCGGCACTTCAGCAGCAGAACGTTTCGAAGCAGATGACGGCAATGATCGTATGAATGGTCTTGGCGGGTCAGATGTGTTTCATGGGGGTGACGGTAACGATACCATCATCGTGCCTGATCTTCACTTCCAGCGGATTGATGGCGGGACTGGTACCGACACGTTGGAATTAGCAGGTGATAATATTAATCTGAATCTGGCTGATTTTCACGACACAATCAAAGGCATCGAAACGATTGTTCTGAAGGGCCCCTCTTCAAGTGACAGTACATTAACTTTATCCGCATTGGATTTACTTAATCTGTCGGATAGCAGCAATACCCTGACGATAGACGGCAATAAAGGTGATCGTATTTTTGGACTCGCTGAAGGCTGGGCGGATGGTGGTGTCGAAGGTAACTATCACATTTACACCAATCAGGGAGCGGTGCTGCGGGTAGACACGGATATGAGCACGGATCGGCCGACGCTTGGCGTTTTTAGCTTGGCTGATCTCGATGGCGGCAACGGTTTTCGTCTGGATGGAGAGGGGCATTCTGGTTGGTCAGTCAGCAATGCAGGAGATGTCAATGGCGATGGTTTTGACGATTTGATAATTGGTGCTTTTTTTGCTGACCTGAACGGCAATTTTTCCGGCTCAAGCTATGTAGTGTTCGGCCAAGCTGCCGGTTTTAGTGCTGCTTTGAATTTATCCAGCCTAGATGGCAATAACGGGTTTCGCTTGGATGGGGCCGCAACCTATGATCGCTCGGGCATATCGGTCAGCGATGCAGGAGACGTCAATGGCGACGGTTTTGCTGATGTGATTGTGGGTGCTGCTGGTCCGAACGGTAATTATTCTGGTTCTAGTTACGTGGTATTTGGCAAGGCTTCCAGTTTTGATGCAACAATTGATTTATCCATCCTCGATGGCAGCAACGGTTTCCGCTTGGATGGGGTAGCGGAGCTTGATCAGTTGGGTACATCAGTTAGCAGCGCGGGAGATGTCAACGGCGATGGTTTTGGTGATGTGATTGTTGGGGCGAAGGGTGCTGACCCTAACGGACTGAGCTCCGGTTCCAGTTACGTAGTGTTTGGTAAGGCGGCTGGCTTTAATGCGGCGCTGAATTTATCCAGTCTGGATGGCAATAACGGTTTCCGTCTGGATGGAGTAGCGGCGGATGATGCTTCGGGTGGATCGGTCAGCAATGCAGGTGATGTCAATGGCGACGGCTTTAATGATTTACTTATAGGCGCCTCTCAAGCTGACCCGAACGGCAGCAGATCCGGTTCCAGTTACGTGGTGTTTGGTAAGGCCTCAGGGTTTGGTGCCACGCTGGATTTGTCTAGCCTCGACGGCACGAATGGTTTCCGTTTGGATGGGGAAGAGAATCATGATTTTTCGGGTAGTTCAGTCAGCAGTGCGGGGGACATCAACGGTGATGGTTTTGCTGATTTGATTGTTGGTGCTCCTGCAGCTGACCCGAATGGCTTTGGTTCCGGCTCCAGTTATGTGGTGTTTGGCAAGGCTACCGGTTTCAGTGCCACAATAAATTTATCCATCCTTGATGGTAGCAATGGTTTCCGCCTGGATGGGGTGGCGGTAGGTGATTTTTCGGGTAGATCGGTCAGCAGTGCTGGGGATGTCAACGGTGACGGTTTTGACGATCTGATTGTTGGGGCTCACCGTGCTAGCCCGAACGGCAGTCACTCCGGCTCCAGCTATGTGGTGTTTGGCAAAGCTGCCGGTTTTAGTGCTACGACGAACTTATCCAGCCTGGATGGCAATAGCGGTTTCCGCCTAGATGGGGAAAAAGAACTTGATTATTCAGGCACTTCGGTTAGTGGCGCCGGGGATGTCAATGGCGACGGTTTTGATGATTTAATTATTGGCGCCGATGGAGCTGATAATCCAAGCGGTAACCACACCCCCTCCGGCTTCGGCTCCAGTTACGTGATATTTGGCAGAAGCGACTTTGGCGGCAGCAATGTGATTGCGGGCACACCCGACGACGATAATCTCACGGGCACCTCGGCGGCAGAACGCTTCGAGGCGGGTGATGGCAATGACAGAATGATCGGCCATGGCGGCGCAGATGTGTTTCATGGCGGCGCGGGTAATGACAGGATCCGGGTATCCGATCTTAGCTTCCAATTGGCGGACGGCGGTAGTGGTAACAGCGACGTCCTGAGTTTGGGTGGGGGCGGCAACCTGAATCTGGATTTGGCCGATGCGCGCGGCAAGATCAGTGGCATCGAAATCATTTACTTGCATGGCGGTAGCGGTGACAAAACATTGACGTTAAATGCAACCGATGTGCTCAATCTATCGGATACCAGCAATACCCTGAAAGTAAACGGCAACGAGGGCGATCGAGTGATTCTCCAGGGTGACTGGGCGGATGGTGGGATCCAAGGCGGTTTTCATACTTACACCAGTGATGCAGCGACTTCTCCTGAGGCAGCAGTTTTGTTGGTCGGGATTAATTTGACGGCGGATTTCGCTTAGGGAACGTTGAATCCGTTGATTACATCAGAAGTTCGAAAGCTCACTTCGAACATACTCAGCATCCCGCTATTCCCTCGAGTCTACCGCAGGCCTTAATAACTGTCATTTCGAGCATCGCGAGAAATCTATGCTGTTGATTCCCTAAGATTCCTCACTGCGTTTGGAATGACAAATACGGGTTCTTCAGAAGCCCCTCAATAAAAAACTACCCGGTTGTAGGTAGGATTTTTCTGGCGTAATATCTGACGGTATTAGTTTATGAAATAGCGTGTGCTATTTCTGCTACTTTTTCCAGCAGGTTGATTGATCAACTATTTTGCAAGGAGTCTTGATCATGGCAATACCCATAATAAATTTATCGATTCTTAATGGTGACAATGGTTTCCAATTGAATGAGGGGGAGGATGGTCATTTAGGGATTTCAGTAAGTAACGCAGGCGATATCAATGGGGATGGTTTTGATGATGTGATTGCCAACGCAGAATTTAAAAAATATGTAGTATTTGGAAAGGCTTCTGGTTTTGATGCCATGTTTGATCTATCCACTCTCAATGGAAATAACGGTTTTCGCATAGATAGCAAAACGATTGGAAGATCAGTTAGCAACGCAGGAGATGTGAATGGAGACGGTTTTGATGATGTAATTATCAGTGCCTTTGAATCTAGTTATGTGATATTTGGCAAGGCTTCTGGTTTTGACAGTGCGATAAGTTTATCAAATCTCGATGGTACGAACGGCTTCAGGCTGAATGGGATAAGCGGGTCGGTGAGTACTGCTGGAGACGTCAATGGTGATAGTCTTGATGATCTGATTGTCAATGGCAATAACGGTAGTTATGTCATTTTTGGCAAGACTTCGGATTTTGATGCCGCGATGAGCTTAGCTAGCATTGATGGCAGTAACGGTTTTCGCGTAGAAAGTGATGGCAGTAGTATTGTTAGTAACGCTGGAGATGTGAATGGCGATGGTTTTGATGATGTGATTGTGGGGATCCCTAATGCTGATCCGAATGGCAATTACAATTCCGGCTCCAGTTACGTGGTGTTTGGTAAGAACTCAGGTTTTAAAGCCATCCTTAAGTTGTCTAATATTGACGGCAGCAATGGCTTTCGTTTGGATGGCGCAACCAAAAATGATTATTCAGGTACTTCGGTCAGCTCCGCCGGTGATCTAAATGGTGATGGTTTTTCTGATCTGATTATTGGTGCTCGTGAAGCTAGAAATGCCTTGGGTGCCAGTTATGTGGTATTCGGCAAGGCATCCGGATTTAGTGCTGCAATTAATTTGTCCAGTATGAATGGTAATAATGGTTTTCGTTTGGAAGCTAATTCAGTCAATGGTTACGATGCAATCGGATCGGTCAGTAATGCAGGAGATGTCAATGGTGATGGGCTTGATGATTTGATTGTGGGTGCTTACAAGGCTGATCTAAATTTCGGGTTTAATTCAGCTGGGGCAAGCTACGTAGTATTTGGCAAAACTTCTGCCTTTGATGCCACATTGGATTTATCCAGCCTTAACGGCAATGATGGTTTTCGTTTGGAAGGAATATCACAATCTGACTATTCGGGCAAATCAGTGAGCACCGCCGGGGATATCAATGGTGACGGCTTTTCTGATTTGATGATCGGTGCTCCGAATGCTCATGACCGCTCTGGTGCAAGTTATGCAATATTTGGCGGTGACTTTTTGGATGAGGGGATATATCGTGGCACCAGCGCGGATGATACGCTCACTGGCACTACGACGGTGGAACAATTTGAAGCGGGTGATGGCAATGACATCATGATCGGACGCGGTGGTGCGGATGTATTTCAAGGGGGAGCCGGCAACGATAGATCATTGACAGCAGATCTTAACTTTCAATCCGTGGATGGTGGGAGCGGCGATGATACTTTGGAGTTGACGGAAGGCAATCTGGATCTTGATTTATCCAACTTTCGCGGCATGATCAATGGAATTGAAACAATTGATCTGGGGATGTATTTCAACGACGGCAATACGTTGACATTTACTTTATCAGACTTGATCGGTCTATCAGGCACTACCGATACATTTACGATTAATGGCAATAAATCTGATCATGTGGTAGGACTTGTCGATGGCTGGACGGATGAGGGTGTTGAAGGGGATTATCACATTTATACAAATTCCGGTACGGTACTACGGATAAATTCGGCAGTAGGTACGGATTTACCTGTCGGCGGTATTATCAGTTTGGCTAACATAAAGAACTCGGCCGCAAGCGACCGAGTTTTAGAAGAGGGGTAGTTGCCCAAACCTCTCTTCCATTTCATCCATCACTTTGAGTTGATTTTGTACATACTGACGAATAACCTCCTCGTTAGCATTA